>SLNQ01000123.1 GCA_007132965.1 Gemmatimonadota bacterium
AGATGTCGCGGGTCTCCACCGGCACCCCCGTGACTCCGGCAAAGGCTCGTATGACCGGAAGGAAGGCGTGGGTGGCCAGCGCCGGGGCTTCGTCGGTCAGGGTGTAGAGGATGGGGGGGGACTCGCTCATGGGGCCGTGGGCTTGGGTGCGAAGGGCTCGGGACCCTTCAGACTAAAACCCGCCTGCGCCCCGGACCAGCCCCGGGACGTCGGTGCCGCCTTCCGGAGCCGGGGATCCGGGCAGGCTTCACGACTTCCTGACCTCCATGCCGGACCCGGCCGCTGACCTGGAGGGTATGGGGCCGCCACGACACCTTCTCGCGAGACCGACGGGGTTCCGGACCCAGAGAGCTCACATGAACGCCGAGGACGCATGACCCCCCAGGACGTGTTCGATCCTGACGTAGCCCGGCACCTCGTCCAGCGAATCCGCTCGCTGGAGCCCGACACCCGCCCCCGATGGGGGAAGATGGACGTGGCTCGGATGCTGGCCCACTGCTCGGTCCCCTACGAGTTCGCCTTCGAAGACGTCCACCCCCGGGCCGGCCCCGTCAAGCGGTTCTTTCTGCGACTACTGGCCAAACCCACGGTGACCGGCCCGAAACCGTACCGGAGGAGCCTGCCCACCACCTCGGCCTTCCGGATCGCCGATGAACGGGACTTCGGGACGGAGCGGGAGCGCCTCATCGCCTACGTGAAGCGGACGGCGGAGGAAGGAGAGGACGCCTTCGATGGACGCGAGCATCCCTTCTTCGGCGCCCTCACCGCCGACGAGTGGCGGACGCTCCTCTACAAGCACCTGGACCACCACCTGACGCAGTTCGGGGCGTGACCGAGGGCGTCCCTCAGCTCACCTCACTCCCCGGACTCGACGGTGATCCGGATGGTCTCGCAGAGACCCTCCAGGGTTCGGTGCTCGTCATCGCCGGCCTGTACGGACAGGATGTACTCGCCCGGCTCCAGCTGCATCTCGATCTCGTTGCCGCCGTCACCGAAGTGGATCCAGGGATCGGCCTCCGGGATGATGGTGCCGGGCGGCAGGCACTCCGTGTTGTAGCCCAGGTGGTAATGGACCACCTCGTCGCGAGGTTCGTCCACCTCGTCGGGCACGGCACCGATCTCGATGTTCTCGCTGCCGAACACCACCCGCACCGGGCTCGTGACCGTCTCACCTTCCCGGGGCTGTTCGAAGAAGACCCGGGCTTCGTCGGTGGCCTCGGGGACCTCGTCGGCCTCGGGCGCCACGTCGCCGCAGGCGACCGCGGCCACGAGGACGAATGCGAGTGATACCAGTCCGAATCCGGTCCGGCGGAAAAACTGTGGCCCGCAACTCCAGAGTGCACGTATCATATCAGGATCTCCCGGTGTGATGACGATTGGATGAGGGTGGTGAGACAAAAAAAGCCGTCCTGTGCATCCCGTAACCCCTCAATACCGAGCGGCAAGGTAGGCGGGACGGTCAGCGACGAGCAAGAGTCACCCAGCTCCCGGCTGGAGATGCCGGGTTCCAAGCGTGCCCGGTACCCTTCACACCTCCTCGTCCGAGGAGCCGGGACCACTCCAGTCATCCGGGTCCTGGAAGGGCTCGGACCACTCCTCCCGGGCCTCCCGGGCTCGACGGGCCGCGTCCTCCACGATTCGGAGCGATTCACGGACCTCCGCCGGGTCCGGATCGTCGGGTGCCAGGCGCCCGGTGCCCCGGACTTCGTAGGCAAACAGCTTCGAGCGAAGGTCACCCATCATCCGGATGATTCGGGGCGTGCCCTCCAGGAGACGCCCTTCCTCCTCCAACCGAAGCAGGAGTCCGGCGAAGTGGACCAGGTCGGCGCGGAGCCGCTCGGGCGAGATGTCGTCGTGGGTTCCCATGGCGATGTCGTGAGGCGTCGGTGTCGTGAGGCGTCAAGACCGTGAGTCGAGCCTTGATTTCAGAAGGGACCTGGGGAGCAAAGAAGTACCCTGCCCGTCGGCAAGCGGTCCCGGCCCACCCACGGGCTCGCGACCGGACGGATGGACGACGGCACAGATGAGCATGTCCGTACCCCGGAGCCGGCAGGATGCGGCGGCGGGTATGGGACCTCTCCTACGTACATCTTTTCAGGACCCTTCCCGCAACTTGCACGGCCCATGTTCAGACGCTATTCTGCCAGCCCGATTTCGTCACCTGAGACCAGCCGACCCCCATGGACGCCTCCCCCGTGGACCCCACGGCTCTCGCGGCCGCCATTGGCGCACTGGCCGATGGCGAAGAGGATGCCCTGGACGAAGTCTTCCATCTGGCATACGAGGACCTGCGGGGTTTGGCTCGCTCCCGTCTCCGGGCCGTCGGTGGCGACGAGATGCTGAACACGACGGCCCTGGTCCACGAAGCCTTCCTCCGGGTCCGCAAACGCGATGGCTCGCCGCGCTGGGCCTCTCCCAAGCACTTCTTCGCCTTCGCCTCGAAGGCCATGCGGCACATCCTGGTGGACCATGCCCGGCGCAGGAAGGCCCAGATTCGGGGTGGACCCGACCTCCAACAGGTCACCCTGAACTCCTGGATGTTCGCGGACGAGTCCGAGGACCCCATCGACCTCCTGGAGCTGGATCAGGCTCTGAAGACCCTTGGTGAGCGGGATCCCCGCCTGGAACGGGTGGTGGAGTGCCGCTTCTTTTCCGGGCTCACCTCGCAGGAGACGGCCGACACGCTCGGCATGTCGCTTCGCACCGTGGAGAGGGACTGGCTCCGGGCCCGCACCTATCTTCGACGGCTCCTGGGACGCTGAGGAAGGAGGGGTCATCCGTGCCGCCGACCGACCCTGACGCCGACTCCATCCTCCGTCGATGGGACGAGGTGGACGCCCTCTTCCAGGAGGCCCTCGGCCTGCCCCCGGACCAACGGGCGGCATTCCTGGAGGAGAGCTGCGGCGGCGACCTCGAGCTGCTTGGGCTGATGCAGGATCTCCTGGAAGAATCGGAGGCGCTGGAGGGCTTCCTGGACCAGCCCACCGACCCAGGTCCTTTCCGGCAGGAGCACGACCTGCTTCTGGGCTCGCTGGAGGGCCTGCGCCTGGGGGCTTTCCAGCTCGAGGAGCTGGTGGGACGAGGAGGGCTGGGGGTGGTGTACAGGGGCCGGCGGGTCGTGGGTGGGTTCGAGCAGCGAGTGGCGGTGAAGCTCCTCCTGGATCCACGGAGGGAGGCCGTGATCCGGCGCTTCGAACGGGAACGCG
>SLNQ01000237.1 GCA_007132965.1 Gemmatimonadota bacterium
GAAGCGAGGAGAAAGGCGGCCAGGGCCAGAGAAGAGAGAATGGACGGAGCTATCCTTCGGATCGAGCTTGGCATCAGGGAAATCCTCATGTGGGAATCGCGGGAGCGGCTGATCCGCTCCTGCACATGAGGCGGAATGCGTGAGGGAGCCGTGGTGTTCCGGGCTCAACCCGCGAGCCGCCGGGTCCACGCGGCCAGCTCGCCCAGGAGCCGGCCCACCCGCTCCCGGGTTCGCTCGTGGGTCAACTCCAACTCTTCGTCGAACTTCTCCCGAGCACGGTAGACCAGGACCTGCGGCTGGGGCAGGACCAGGGCCCCGATGGAGGACAGCGACTCCCGGAGCTGGGTCTGGGCCCGCGCCGTCCCCGTGATCCCGGGGCTCGCCCCGAACACCGCCACCGGCTTCCCCTCGAGGGCCGCATCTCTGGGGGGCCGCGACGCCCAGTCGATGCAGTTCTTCAGCACGCCCGACACTCCGTGGTTGTACTCCGGCGTGGCGATGAGAAGGGCGTCGGCCTCCCGGATCGCCTCCTTCAGCGCCTGCACCGCCGGCGGATCGCCTTCAGCCTCCACGTCCTGGTTGAAGAGCGGGATGTCGCCCACACGGTCGAAGATCCGGACCTCCATCGGCCCGGGCGCCAGCTCCCGCGCCGCCCGCACCAGGGCCCGGTTGTACGAGTCGCGGCGAAGGCTGCCGGCGATGCCGCAGACGATGAGCGGACCGCTTCCGGCGTGGACGTCGTCTTCCATTCGTGCTCCCCTGAGGTTGGGCAGTTGGACGGGCAGTGGAAGGAATTACGCCGTCTGCTCGCCCATGTTCGCAACGTACGCAAGCTCGGTGGCAGGGAGCCGGCCTGGGTTCGGCTCCCTGACGCTCGTTCCGGCGGGCCGGTACCTCTTCGACAGCCGTCTCAGTACCCCCAGGGGTCAGGGGGAGTCTCTACAGGAGTACTCAGGTCGAACTCCCGGCGGATGGAGTGGCCGTGCTCGGGCCAGTGCACGCCGTACGCGAAGACGGTCTTCTCCTCCACGAAGTGCATGAACCAGAAGTTGTCGCTCCGCGCGGGATAGAGCCGGCCCGTGTGCTCATCGGCCTCGAAGATCTGCCGGTGAGGTAGCCCGGGCACGGGGGCAAGTCCTCCGTACTGGGTGAACTCCTCCTCGACGCCGTCCTCGTCCCGGTGATCGTGCTTCAGGAGGATGGTGCCCTCCTCCCGGGTCAGGAGCCAGTTCCGCGAGCGATCGTCGTCTACGTGAACGGCGATGTGGATGCGCTCGTCGTCGCATTCGCGCCAGTGGGCCACCAGCCGCTCGTAGTTCAGGGCTCCCTCGTAGTAGGCCGTGACGTCCGCCACCTCGCCGGCGTAGGCGTTCCCGCAGTGCTCGGTGAGGCGCTCCCAGAAGGCCTCCTGCTCTGGTGGCAGCTGCTGGGTGCCGGTGTCGGCATCACTCCCGTCGGCGGACCCGAGGAACTCCACCAGGGCCGGATTCAGGAGATCCGGCGCCTCCCAGTGCGGGTTGTGGCCCACGTCGGGGAAGAGAACCACCTGGCCGTTGGGGAAGGCGGCGGCGGCATCCCGCGCCAGCTCGGGGAAGCGGGGCCCGTCCAGCTCTCCCCCCACCACCAGGGCGGGGGCCTCGATCTGCGGCCAGTCGTGGACCACCGTGCTGGAGCGCATGACGTCGCCGTTCAGCGCCCGGACCATGGCCAGTCGGGGCCAGTCGCCGGACAGCCCCCAGCCGTAGTGGATCCGGACGTACTCCATGTAGGCTTCGTCCCATTCGGCCACGTGACCCCGGATGGTCCTCACGGCGGCCTCGTAGCTCCGCCCCGCAGCGGGCCGGGGCTCGCTCCATCCCCGTCCGGCCCGGCCGTCGGCGAGGCCGATGGCGTTGACCAGGGCGACGTGGGTGGTCCGGTCCGGGTACAGGAGCGCGAAGCGGCTGGCCTTCATTCCGCCAAAGGAGTGGCCCACCACGGCGGCCCGTTCGATCTCCAGCTCGTCCAGCACCCGGGCAATGTTCGCCGCATGCATGTTGAGGGAGTAGGGGATGATGGGTTTGGACGACCGCCCGTAGCCGATCTGGTCCATGGCCACCACCCGGAAGCCGGCCTGGGCCAGCGCGTCGATGGTCCCCTCCCAGGCCGGGGCGAAGTAGTTGCCCCCGTGAAGGAGCACCACCGTCTGTCCCTGATCCTCGCCCACCGGAGCCACGTCCATGTAGGCCATCCGGACCTCCTCGCCGTAGAGGGTGAACTCCACGTACGAGACCGGATGCGGATAGGCCACGTCCTCCAGGTTGATGGAGACGGGGCCCCAGTGATCCGGGGGAGTGTCAGGGGGCTCCTGGGCAAGCATCGCGGGGGCAAGCAGGAGTCCTCCCGCGCACGCGAACAAGAGGTAGGAGAGGAGGAGGGCACCGAGCCCGCGGGAGGCCGGCAGTGGGCCGTCGTTGAGGCGCGAAGTCGGGAGGGCGAGGACGTTCATGGGTGGCTCCTTCCGTCACAGGGTCGCAGAGTCTCCTCGTGAGAGGAGGGAAAAGGTACGAAGCCGCCAGCGCCGTGGACAGGACGGGTGTGGGAGGCCTATCTGGACCTCGCGTTTGTGGCATCCAGCGGCGGGCGGCCGTCCAGGATCACCGCCGTCGCCGCGATCTTGTCGTGGGTGGCCTGTCGGTTTGGGTCCCAGTAGACCTGGGCGAACCCGATGAGGCCCGTGGCGAAGCCCGCTGCGTACCCTCCGTAGCGCTCGAAGGCCGTCCACCAGGTGATGGGCTGACCGTCCAGTCGCACCACCCGCAACCCGAAGAGCCGCTTGCCTGGCGTTCGACCGCCCCACCACTTGAGAAAAACGGAAAAGTAGACGGCACCCCATCCGAAGCCGATCCCCAGGTCTTCGGCAATGCTCCGGAGCCACGCCCGGATCCCCGGCTCCCGGTCGTCCACGGCAAACAGCGCCCGCTCGGCCCGGAGCCGACTCTCCGCTTCCTCCGACAGCTGCGCCTGGAGCGCTTCGATGGTATCGGCGGCCAGCTCGGCGGCGATCCGTTCCCGGAGCGCCCGAGCCGGCATCTCCTCCTCCGCTGCCTCGGCGTCCAGCTCCCTCAGCAGTTCCGCATAGGCCTCCAGCACCTGTGCGAGTTCCTCCTGCGGCACCGTGTCGGCGGCCACGGGATCCACCTCGGGGTCGGCAGCCTCCGGCTC
>SLNQ01000149.1 GCA_007132965.1 Gemmatimonadota bacterium
CCGCTCCCTCCGTCGAGAGCTTGATCCGCACCCCGATGGTGGGCTCCACCTCCATCTCGTCCGCGACCCGGAGCAGGAGGTCCACCTCCGAGATCTTCTCCACCACGATCATGACCTCGTGGCCCAGCTTCTGACCCATGAGGGCCAGCGACATGTATTCCTCGTCCTTGTAGCCGTTGCAGACGATGAGGTGGTCGGTGCGATCGTTCAGGGCCAGCACCGCCTGCAGCTCCGGCTTGCTTCCCACCTCGAGGCCCACCCCGTGCTCCTCACCGAAAGCCACCAACTCCTCCAGCACGTGTCGCTGCTGGTTCACCTTGATGGGGTAGACCGGGGTGTATTCGCCCTCGTACTCGGCCTCCCGGATGGCCACCCCGAACTTCTCGGTCAGCATCTCGATGCGCGTCCGGAGGATGTCCGGAAAGCGCAAAAGGAGCGGAAGCTGAAACCCCTGCGCCTCCAGGTCGGTGGCCAGGTCGAAGAGGTCGAAGCCCAGCTCCGGCTCCTTGGTGGGGTGGACCGACACCCGGCCCTGGTCGTTGATCCGGAAGTAGCCCACGCCCCATCCCTCGATGTTGTACAGCTCCCGGGCGTCGTCCACCGTCCAGGTCGACGGTGTCGGATCGTGCCCTGTCGGCGGCTCCTGAGCCTCCGGTGGAGGGGCGTCAGCCTCCGGTGAGGGGGCGTCTTCGGCTCGGTCGGTGTGGGTCTTCGTGCTGGCCATGGGATCCGGGGGTGGCTCGAGTGTACGGAGGAGCGATGCGTTCGCCGGACTCGGGAGCGAAGACCCCCCGCGCCACGGCCCCGTTCCATTCCACACCTCACAGCTCCGGGCGATCCGATGGACTGCGTAGGATTCCTGCAGTGGGCCCTCCCCCGGATGGGGATGCGGTGGAAGGGCTTCCGAAAGGTCCGGCGGCAGGTGTGCCGACGCATCCGCCGGCGCATGGCCGAGTTGGGGGTGGAGGGGGAACCGGGCTACCGGGCGTACCTGGAGGCCAACCCCGAAGAGTGGGAGGTGCTGCGGCGCCTGTGCCGGGTCACCATCTCCCGGTTCCGCCGGGACCACGGGGTCTGGCAGGCGCTGGAGGAGGAGGTGCTTCCGGAGCTGGCCCGGCTGGCAGAGCCCCCTCCGGGTGCCGCCCCCGGAGATCGGCGGCTCCGGGCGTGGTCCGCGGGGTGCGCGTCGGGAGAAGAGCCCTACACCCTGAGCCTGGTGTGGAAGCTGCAACTGGAGGAGCGCCTGCCCGGCGTCCGACTCGAGATCCTGGCCACCGACGTGGACCGGGCCGTCCTGGACCGGGCCCGGGCCGGCATCTATGAAAGATCGAGCCTCGAGGAGCTGGAGCCGGAGTGGCTCCAGGCCGGGTTCACCGACGTCGAGGGCCGCTACCGGATTCGGGACCACATCCGGGAGCCGGTGGAGCTGCGCCGCGCCGACCTCCTCCGGGAGCTGCCCCCGGGCCCCTTCCACCTCATCCTGTGCCGGAACCTGCTGCTCACCTACTTCGACGAATCCACGGCGGCCCGGGTGCTGGAGCGGATCCTCGACCTTCTCGTCGTAGGCGGTGCCCTGGTGGTGGGAAGCCACGAGACGCTCCCCTCCTCCCGCTCGTGGCCCCTGGTGCCCTGGGTCGGCGGCGAACCCATCTACCGCAAGACGGACTGAGCTGTCGTGGGACCGGAACGCTCCCGGCCGTGGCTACCACCCCTCCCGCAGCGCCCTCCGGTCCACCTTCCCGTTGGCGTTCCGGGGCAGCTCCCGGACGACCCTGAGGGCCCGGGGCCGCTTCCCCGGCGCCAGGCGCTCCCGGGCATGGGCCAGGAGGTCGGCTTCCGCAGGCGGGTCCAGGTGATCGGCGGGCACCACCGCACCCACCACCCGTTCACCCCACTCCGGGTCGGGGACCCCGATGACCGCCGCCTGGGCCACACCGGGATGGCGGAGCAGCACTTCCTCCACCTCGGCGGGCTCCACCGTGACGCCGCCGCTGACGATGCGGTCCGAGGCCCGTCCCGTGATCCAGAGGTCTCCCTCCCCGTCCAGGCGACCCAGGTCACCGGTCCGGAGCCACCCGCTCCGGTCTACGTGAACCGCGGCCGGTGCGTCGTCGGGGTCGTCACCGGCGCTCCCGGCGGGAGGAAGGGGCGCCACGGTGGCCCCTCGAACCAGGACCTCGCCTACCCCGCTGGCGTCGGGTCGTCGTACCGCCACCTGGACACCGGCCAGGGGACGTCCGACGCACCCGGGCTTTTCCCGGACCCGGTCCGGCGGGGCCGTGGCCACCTGGGAAGACGCTTCGGTGAGACCGTACGTGAGGGCCACCGGCCAACGACGCTGGAGGGCCCGCTCCAGGAGCGACGGGGGGGTCGGCGCCCCGCCCAGGAGGAGGCAGCGCAGGCCCCGGGGAGCCGGCTCGTCGCCGGCTACCTCCAGGACCCGCCGAAGCATGACCGGCACCAGGGAGGCATGGCTGATCTCTCCCGCCTGCGCCAGCTCCAGGAAACCCTCCGGGTCGAAGGTGGGTCGGGTGATCACCGCACACCCCACCACCGCCGCCCGGTGAAGGAGCGCCAGCCCCCCCACGTGGGCAGGCGCGAGCGAGGCCAACCACGTGTCGGCGGGCCCGAGCCGAAGTCGCTCGGCGGCTCCCCGGGCCGAGGCCATGAGGTTGCCGTGGGTGAGGGGGACCGCCCGAGGGCTCCCCGTACTTCCCGAGGTGAGAACCACCGCTATCGGGGTGTCGGCTCCGGGCTCCGGGAGCGATGCTCGCAGGGTGGGGTCGTCGGGAGCGTCCACGTCGTCGAGGGCATCCGCCGAACCGGAATCCACCACCTCCTCCATGGCCACCGTTCCCAGGTGGGGAAACTCTCGGCGAAACCCGCTCACCCGGTCACCGGCCACCACCAGGAGCCGGGGCCGGGGCACCGCCTCCAGCCCGCGCCGAAGCTCGTGGGAGGTCCAGCGGGTGTTCAGGGGCAGGAAGAGGGCGCCCGCCCGGGGCAGGCAGTGCAGGAACACCACCGCCTCGGGGGAGGGGGGGAGAAGCACCGCCACGCCGTCGCCCGGCCGAACTCCAGCCTCCGCCAGCCGCAGCGCCGTCTGGTCCGCCCTCTGGTCCACCTCGGCCCAGCTCCACCGGATCTCCTGGCCGGTGGTCGCCGACGGGCCCGCCACCGCCGGCCCGTCGGGATCTCGACGCGCTGCCTCTCTCAACGGGTCCATGAATGTCTATCCCAGCGGTCCGGCCGGGCTTCCCAGAATGAACCCCAGGGCCAGGAGCCCGCTGTACCAGGTGAGGAGTCGGGCAGTCTGCCCCAGAGCCGGATTAAGCTCCCGTGGGTCGGCGAAGGTCATGACCTTCTCCAGGGGGCTGAGGGCGAAGCGAAAACCCAGCAGCGAGAGGAGGGTCCAGGCGGACCATCCCACCAGGACCACCCCCAGCAGCGGCACGAGGGCGCCCACCGCCAGGAGAACCGCGTACTGGATACGGGTTCCCGACTCCCCCAGAACCACCGCCATGGTGCGCTTCCCCGATGCCGCATCCCCCTCCCGGTCCCGGAGGTTGTTCACCACCAGAATGGCCGTCACCAACGCCCCCACCCCTGCTCCTGCCAGGAGGAGCTCCGGCTCAAAGGCCAGCGCCTGAACCCAGTATGTGCCTCCCACCGCCACCAGGCCGAAAAAGACAAAGACGAAGAGATCTCCCAGGCCGTGATAGGCCAGGGGGAAGGGCCCGCCGGTGTAGGCCACGGCACAGATGAGCGACACCACGCCGATGGCGAGAATGGGAAGCCCTCCCACCCAGACCAGGTATCCTCCCACCAGGACGGCCAGGGCCAGGGTCACCCCGGTGCCCCTCAGCACCGCCTCAGGCGAGAGGATGCCCGCCTGAGTCACCCGAACGGGGCCCAACCGCTCCTCGGTATCGGTGCCCCGGGCGTGGTCGAAGTAGTCGTTGGCCAGGTTGGTGGCCACCTGGATCAGGAGCGCCGCCGCCAGGGCGGCCAGCGCCGGGCCCAGGGCGGCCACCTGGTCCGCCGCCGCCATGGCCGTCCCCACCACCACCGGAGCCACTGCCGCCGGGAGCGTTCGGGGGCGGGCGGCCATGAGCCACGCGCGCCAGAGGGGCACCGAGCCCACGCCCACCCCGCTCCGTCTGGGGTCTCCCTGCCGGACCTGCCGCCCGCGCCTTCGGCGGCGTCGGCGGCGAGCGTCAGGTCCGTCAGAGGGCCGGACCTCCTCCGGGTCGGGGTCCTGCGTCGAATCGTGGTCCTGCCTGGGCGTCGTCATCACAGGGGCCGAGAGTTGGCGGACCGGTCTTCGGTTACCAGGGCAACCAGGGATACTTCCTGAAGTCGGGCTTCTCCTTGTTCAGGAAGGCGTTCTTGGCATCCTGGGCCTGCTGGGTCATGTAGAAGAGAAGGGTGGCGTTGCCGGCCAGCTCCTGGAGGCCCGCCTGACCATCCACCGCGGCGTTGAACGAACTCTTCAGGAGGCGGATGGCAAGGGGGCTCTTGTCCAGGATCTCCTGGGCCCACTGCCATCCCTCGGCCTCGAGGTTCTCCACCGCCACCACGGTGTTGGCGAGCCCCATCTCCTCGGCCTCGTAGGCGTCGTATTGCCGGCAAAGGTACCAGATCTCCCGGGCCTTCTTCTGACCCACGATGCTGGCCAGGTACGAGGCGCCGAACCCTCCGTCAAAGCTTCCCACCTTGGGCCCCGTTTGGCCGAAGACTGCGTTGTCGGCGGCGATGGTCAGGTCACAGATGACGTGCAGCACGTGCCCACCGCCGATGGCATAGCCGGCGACCAGGGCGATGACGGGCTTCGGCATGCTCCGGATGTAGCGCTGGAGCTCCAGCACGTTCAGACGGGGCAGGCCGTCCCCCCCCACGTACCCCTCGTCGCCCCGCACCCGCTGGTCACCACCGGAGCAGAAGGCGTAGGCACCGTCCTCGGCGGGACCGTTGCCGGTGAGGAGCACGACACCGATGCCGGTGTCCTCGCCTGCGTCCTTGAAGGCCTCCTGCAGCTCCAGGAGGGTCTCGGGGCGGAAGGCGTTGCGCACCTCGGGCCGGTTGAAGGCAATGCGAGCCACTCCCCGACACTTGTGGTAGGTGATGTCCTGGTAGTCCTTCACCTCGTCCCAGTCGGGGGCGTCGAATTCGGGTCTCTCGGCGTTGCTCATGGTCGGTATGGTGTGTTGAAGATGGACGTCTCAGGTGAGAGGGCTCGGGCACCTTCGCCGTCCCCCTCCGTTCTGTCTGCAGGATGTGTTGGTGAAGGTGGGCCGGGTCACACCTGGCGGAGCGCCTCCAGGGCTACGTGCTCGGCGGCCTGGAGCGCCGACGTGCGCAGGCGTCGATTCGACTCCCTGTCGGTACGAAGCTCCAGGATCCCACTCCCGTCAAGGGAAAGGGCCCACTCCAGCGCACGGCCCAGCGCCTGACCCGGCACCTCCTCATGAGCCGCTCCCCCTTCCTCGCGGTTACGCAGCTCCACCCTGCGATGGGGAAGATCATACAGCGCCGCCAGGTGCGACAGGTCACGCCCGTGCGGAGTAGCGAAGTAGGGGGTGAAGGCCGGCTCGTGGTCCCGGATGGGCAGAAGGTGGAAGATGCCGCCACCGTCGTTGTTCAGAACCACGAGCGTCACGCAGACACCCGGCTCCCGGAGCACCGCCAACCCCTGGCTGTCGTGGAGGAGCGCCAGGTCCCCCACCACCGCCACCACCCGCCTGCCCGTGGCCAGAGCGGCGCCTGCGGCGGTGGACGTGATCCCGTCGATCCCACTGGCGCCCCGATTCCCCAGTACCAGCAGCGGCCCGTCGCGGTGCGGGGCGAACGCATCCACCTCCCGCACCGGCATGGAGCTGGACACGAAGAGAAGGTCGTCGGCCGGAATCCGCCGGACCAGGCGGCCTACCACGGCCCCTTCGTAGACCTCACCCGCGGAGGACGCCTCGAGGTGCGCCTGGAGGGCCCGCTCCACGCTTCGCCACCTCTGGACCCAATCCTCTCCACCGGGATCGTCCGGTTTCGTCGGTGAAGCCGACCTGGACAGAGCGGCGGCGATCCCGGCCAGCGCCTCGGACGGGTCCGCCAACAGCACTTCGTCCGCCACCGCCAGGTGGTCCTTCCACCGCCCTCCCTCGTCTACCACCACCTGAAAGGTGGACGCCTCTCCGGCAGCGAGTTCGGCCAACCACTCGTTCAGGCGGGCTGAGGTGGGAGCCTGCCCCACCCGAATCACCAGGTCCGGGACGAGGCTCCGGCGCGCCTCAGGCGACTGGAGGGCCAGATCGTAACTGCCCACCACCGGCGCCGACGCCCCGGTCACGCCCGCCTTCGGCTCGCCATGCCGTTCCGGCCCCGAGGCGGCGGCCTCTCCGGAGGGGGTGGGTCCGGCAGGCGCCGGATAGCGGGCGCCGGAAAGGGGATCGGCCAGGAGCGGGATCCCCTGCCGGGCGGCGAAACTCCGGAGCGCCGGGCCATCGAGCCACGGCCGAGGCAGGGGGCCGGCCACCAGGAGGGGGCGACGAGCCGCGGCCAGCAGGTGTCCCAGGCGCTCCACCGCCGCCGCGTCAGGCCCGCTGCGGCCGGAGTTGATGCGCGTATAGGGGCGATCCCCGCTTCGACCCGCCAGCCCCGTGCCCCCTGGGCCCGCTCCCTGGACGCTCCCACCCTCGGCCCGGGTCGGTTCCAGGGGCTTCTCGAAGGGGACGTTCAGGTGCACGGGCCCGGCGGGTGCGGCCCCTGCGGCAGCCACGGCCCGACACGCCACCGAACGAAGGTGCCGAAGGGTCCGGTCCGAGACCTCTCCCGGCCAGAGCTCGTGGTAGAACCGGGGGTATCGCCCGAAGATCCGGTCCTGGTCGATGGCCTGGTTGGCGTCGGCCCCTCGCAGGCGGGGGGGACGGTCTGCGGTGAGAACGACAAGGGGCACCTGGGCCTGGGCCGCCTCCACCACCGCCGGGAGGAGGTTGGCCACCGCCGTCCCCGAGGTGGTGATGACCGCGGCCGGCCGTCCGGTGGCCTTTCCCACTCCCAGTGCCAGGAAGCCGGCGGCACGCTCGTCGATCTGGACGGTCAGGCGCAACTCGTCCCGCCGGGCCGCCGCCATGACCAGTGGGGTGGAGCGAGATCCCGGGGCCACCACCACCTCCCGGAGTCCTCCCCTGATCAACTCGTCCACGAGGGCGCCCGCCCAGATCTCGTTTCGGGAGGGAGGCGTCATCGTCTGGGTGGCCCTGGATCAGCCAACGCCGGCCCCCAGCGCCCGGAGGGCGGGCTCGAACTTCAGGTCCGTCTCCTCCCACTCGGCCTCGGGCTCCGAGCCGGACACGATCCCGGCCCCGGCGAAGAGGCGCCACCGATCCCCTCCCCCCACTGCAGACCGTAACGCCGGAACGAAGTCGCCGTCCCCCGCCGGGTCCACCCATCCCACGGGGCCGGCGTACCAGCCCCGTTCAAAGGGTTCGATGCGACGGATCAACTCCAGGGCATCGCTCCGGGGACGTCCGCAGACCGCCGGCGTGGGGTGGAGCGCCTCCACCAACGAGAGCACGTCCTCACCGTCGCCGGCGCGACCCCGGATCACCGTCTCCAGGTGCTGAATCCGGGCCAGACGAAGGACCCGGGGCTCGTCCTCCACCTGCATCTCCGTCAGGCGGGGCGCCAGGACCTCCACCATCTCCTCGGCGGTGAGCCGATGCTCCGCCCGGTCCTTGGAGCTGGCCAGGAGCCTCCGGGCCAGCGCCGCGTCTTCCTCGGCGTCCCTTCCCCGTGCCACCGAGCCGGCCACCGCGGTGGCCTCGAAGCGTCGCCCCCTGAGCTCGGCCAGGATCTCGGGCGCCGCTCCCAGGAAGACTCGTCCAGGCCGCGGCTCCAGCAGAAAGACGTGGGCCCTGGGGTTCTCCCGGCGAAGGACCCGGAGCCCGGCCACCGGATCCGCCGGCCTCCGCAGGCGAATGTCCAGGATCCTCGAGAGGACGGCCTTTCGCACTTCTCCGGACTCCACCGCCTCGAGCACCGACCTCACCGCCGCCTCCCACCGCCTCCGGTCACCCGGGTCGGCCCGTTGGACGGGGTCGGTCCCCACACTTGTCCCCCCGGGGGGAAACACCGGGGTCGCGGGGTCGGTCCCGACTCCCTTCGCCCTGAGGGATCCGTTGGACGCCGCCGCCAGGAGCTCCTCGGCCAAGACGTCCAGCGATGCGGCGGCACCCACCGCCTGGGATTCGGGCCCCACGTCCTCGACGTGCGCCCCGTCCCCGAAGTGATGTCGCACCAGGAGAACCCCCCCCGGGCCGCCTTCCAGGACAACGCGGGGCAGAAAGAAGCCGGCAGCGGAGAATCCGTCCCAGTGGTCGCTCCCCTCCGGACCGTCCAGAAAGGAGAAGCCCCCGAAGAAACGGGGCCGCCGCCGAGGCTCGACGCCGGCCCAGTCCCGCATGGTACCGCCCACCAGCCCCGCCACCTGTCGCCGCACCTCGTCGTAGCGTGAACGCCCCGGCTGGGCTCCCAGGTCGACCCTGGCCAGGGCTCCTCCCCAGGCCACCCAGCGCTCCCCCCGCCCCCAGAATCCCCGGGGCCGGCCGTGCATGGCGTCCAGGAAGGAGGCCGGGCCCATGGCGGGAAGGGCGCGGGCTTCCCGGACCAGCGGGGCCTTGCTCTCGGCAGGGATCTCGAGTGGATGCATTCTGACGGGCAGCTCCGGCCAGGCGGAGGGGTTCACGAAGAGCGAGCCGACGAGGCCAGGGCGTCCCCGCGCCGGCCCACGCGGACCCATCCAATATAGCCTTCACAGGCGTTCATCCAAGGACGGGAAGGGGTTGCGCCGGTTGAGTCTGATGCCCCGGCGCCGTAGATTGGCTACTCGTGCGCCGGGCCGGGGCTCCGTCCGCCGGCCTGACCAGGCCAGCGGGGGCTCCACCCATCCGGCGATCGGCCATCCGACCGTCATCGCCAGCCTCCCCTCCACCGCAGATCCGTGGGTACGGCGGCTCCTCCTACCAACCCAGAGCGGATCCATGCCCACGTCCCTCCCCATCAACGATCCGGTGCTGATCTTCGCACTGGCCATGGGCATCTTCCTGTTGGCACCGATGATCTTCGCGCGGATGAAGATCCCGGGGATCATCGGCCTCATCGTCTTCGGGGCCATCGTGGGGCCCAACGTCACCGGGCTCCTGGAGCGGGACTTCACCTTCGAGCTGCTGGGCCAGGTGGGACTCCTGTACCTGGTGTTCCTGGCAGGTCTGGAGCTGGACCTGAACCGCTTCAACGAGTACCGCCGTAGGAGCGTCATCTTCGGGGTCCTCTCCTTCGGCTTCCCCATGGCGCTCAGCGTGCTCCTGATGCCCATGCTGGGGTTCGGACTGCCGGCAGCGGTGCTCATCGGGGCCATCATCGGCTCCCACACGCTCCTGGCGTACCCGGTCGTGAGCCGACTGGGGATCGTGAAGAACCCGGCCATGGTCACCGTCATCGGGGGCACCCTGGTCACCGACACCCTGGCCCTCACCGTACTGGCGGTGGTGGCCGGCTCCATTGAAGGCGAGCTGAGCGTCCTCTTCTGGCTTCAGCTCTTCGGCATGCTGGGCCTGTACGCCGCAGTCGTGCTGCTGGCCGTTCCACGCATCGGGAGGTGGTTCTTCCGGAACGTTCCCGGCCAGGCGCCGGCCGAGTTCATCTTTCTCATGGTGGTCCTCTTCGCCACCGCCTGGGCGGCGCAGTTGGCCGGTGCAGAGCCCATCATCGGGGCCTTCCTGGCGGGGCTGACGCTGAACCGGCTCATTCCGCTCAACAGCCCCACCATGACCCGGGTCCGGTTCGTGGGGAACGCCCTCTTCATCCCCTTCTTTTTGTTGTCGGTGGGGATGCTGGTAGACCCGGGCGTCATGGCCGAGAGCCTGGAGATCTGGCTGGTGGCCGGTGCCCTGGTCTTCCTGGTGCACCTGGGGAAGCTCGCCGGGGCGTGGAGTTCCAAGCTCCTCTTCAGCTACGACCGGGACCAGGGAATGGCCATGTGGGGACTCTCCACCCCCCAGGCAGCGGCCACCCTGGCCGTCACCTTCGTGGGCCTCGAGATCGGCCTCTTCGGCGAGGTGGTGGTCAATGCGGTGATCATCATGATCCTGGTCACCGTCTTCGTGGGCCCCTCGCTGGTGGAGCGCTTCGGAACCCGACTGGCCTTGAAGGAAGAACGGAAGCCCTACGACCCCACCGAAGCGCCGCGTCGGATCCTGATTCCCATCTCGAATCCGGCCACCGCCGACTCCCTCATGGACATCGCGTTCTTTCTGCGCGGGAAGGACTCGGAGGAGCCCCTGTATCCCCTGATGGTCGTTCGCGGGACCGAGCAGGGCTCCGAAGCCCAGGTGGCCGAAGCCGAGAAGATGCTCTCTCACGCAGTCCTGTACGCCGCCGGAGCGGACGTACCGGTCTCGCCCCTCACACGGGTGGACCGGAACATCGCCACCGGGGTGAGTCGGGCCATGGCCGAGACCCGGACCTCCATCGTGGTGGTGGGCTGGGACGGTCGGGCCAGCGGGAGCCGGACCGCGGTCTTCGGCACGGTGCTGGACCAGCTCCTGGAGCAGACCAGGCAGATGGTCATCGTGGCCAAGTTGGGCCATCCCCTGAACACCACGCAGCGGGTGGTCCTGGTGGTTCCTCCCCGGGCCGATCGTCACCCGGGGTTCATGGATGCCGCCGGCGCCCTCAAGAACCTGACCTCCGAGATCGACGCCCGCTTCGAAGCGCTGGTCATCGACGACGACCCCCACCGCTACCAGGAGCTTTTCCAGAGGGCCAAGCCCGAGCTGCCCATGACCTTCGAGGGGGTAGAGGGCTGGGGCCCCCTCCTCTGGGAGCTCCGCACCCGGCTGGAGCCTCAGGACCTGGTGGTGGTCATCAGCTCTCGAAGGGGCGCCGTCACGTGGCACCGGGAGCTGGAGAAGCTTCCCGGGCAGCTCTCCTCACTGGTTCCGGAGAGCTTTCTGGTCATCTACCCGTCCGAGGTGGAAGCCAGGCCGGAAACCATCGCCGGCGGCGAGGACGCCCTCCCCTTCGGCCTGCAAGCCCATCGAGTCGACCTCGACCTCCCGGGGGGACCGTTCCGGGAGGCCCTCCAGCGACTCCTGGCCTCGCACTTCGACGACCCGGATCAGGTCGAGGAGGTCACCCGGCGGCTGGCGCGCTCGGAGGAGGAGTTTTCCTCTGAGATTCGGCCTGGGGTGACCTTTCCCCACGCCCTCGTACCGGATCTCCCCGAGCCCCTCATGTTCCTGGGCCTGAGCCCGGAGGGCGTGCGCTTTCCCCATTCGTCGGAGCCCGCTCGTGTGATCCCGGTCCTCCTGGGGCCCATGGAGCGACGCTACCATCACCTGCGCCTCCTGACCCGGATCGCACGGATCTTCCGGCAGTCCGATAACCTGGAGGCGCTCTTCGAAGCCCGGGATCTGGACGAAGTCTACCAGTGGTTCGCCCGAGAGAGCGGCGACGACGCCACCCAGCCGTCAGGCGCCCGTCCTGTCCCCCCGGTTCAATGACCGGGTCTCCAACCACCGCCCCCGCCGGGTCGCCCGACCCCGGACTCGACCCGCTGGTGCGTCGAACCGAGGGGCCTCAACCGTGGCGACGCGTCGCCCACGCGGCCTGCGGGATCGTCCTGGCGGCGGCGCTGGTGATGGTGGATCCGTCGTGGGCCGCGGCCACCGGTGTACTGGGCTCTCTCACCGTGCTGCTCCTTGCGGCCGACCTCCTCCGGCTGCGCGTCTCCGGATTGAACCGTCTCTTTTTCCGGGTCTTCCGACCCTTCGCCTCACCCCGGGAGGCCCGGGGCGTGGCCTCGTCCACCTGGTTCATCATGGGTGCCTTCCTGGCGGTGGCCCTCTTTCCGCTTCAGGTGGTGGTCCCGGCCCTCCTGGTCCTGGCCCTGGCCGATCCGGCGGCGTCCTACGCTGGCCGGCGTTGGGGCCGTCGCCCCTTCGGCACCGGCACTTTCGAGGGCTCACTGGTGTTTCTGGCCGTGGCCGTCGTCGTGCTCACGCCCTTCACGGGGGTCGCCGTGGCCGCCGGGGTGGCCGTCGCGGTGGCCGCCGTCGAACGGATTCCCTGGCCCCTGGACGACAACCTGGTGATCCCGCTGGCAACCGGAGCGCTCCTCTGGACCGTCCTCCCGTTCTGGAGCTGAGCTCACACCCGCTGCGCCACTCGCTGGTCCGTCGACGTTC
>SLNQ01000144.1 GCA_007132965.1 Gemmatimonadota bacterium
CGAGCTCTTCTCCCTCGTCCCCGAACCGGAGCGGCCCAGCCCCGCCGATCAGGTGGAGGCCGTCGAGGAGACGGGCAGCCAGCCTCCCCCCCAGCGCTGAGCCCGGATTCCACGACCTGGGGCCGGCGCCTGACGTCAGCCCCGGGGATGGTGCCGGCGATGTACGTCTCGGAGGTACTCCCGATCGATGTGGGTGTAGACCTGCGTGGTGGAGATGTCCGAATGCCCAAGCAGCTCCTGGACGGCCACCAGGTCCGCCCCTCCTTCCAGCAGGTGGGTGGCGAAGGTGTGCCTGAGGGTATGGGGCGAGACCTTTCGGCCGATCCCGGCGGTCTCGGCTGACTCCTTTACCAACGACCACACCCACATGCGGCTCAGGGGTCGTCCCCTCTGGTTCAGAAAGAGGACCCCGTCGCTCTCGCCCCGGTCCAGGCGGGGCCTCAGGTGCTGGAGGTAGCGCAGCAGCGTCTCCGCCGCGGTCCTGCCGAAGGGGACAATGCGTTCCTTTTGCCCCTTTCCGGTGACCACCACCAGCCTCTCATCGAGGTCTACCTCCGCCACCCGGATCCCCAGCAGCTCTGAAACCCGAACGCCTGTGGCGTAGAAAAGCTCCAGGATGGCCCGGTCCCTCCAGTACGCCGGCCGATCCGGCGACGGGGCGTCCAGGAGGGCTTCCACCTCCTCCCGGGACAGGACGTTGGGAAGCGTGCGGCCGATCTGGGGTGAATCCAGCCGTTCGGTAGGGTCGGCCTCGAGGATTCCCTCCTCCAGGAGGAACCCGAAGTAGGTCCGGGTCGACGACACCAGCCGACGGATGGAGGAGGGGGCCCGGCCGGCATCCTTCAGGTGGTAGAGGTGCTCCCGCAGATCCTGGTGCCCCACGGCGTGGGGTGCCTCGATGCCCCGGGCCACGAGAAACCGGGTGAGCTGCTGGAGGTCGCTCAGGTACGCCCGGACGGTGGACTCGGCCAGGCCCCGTTCCAGCCCCAGGTAGTCGGCAAATTCCTCCAAGCGGAAGGCCGCTGACGGGTCCATCTCGCCCGACGTGGACACCGGCTCACCCCCGGTCCCGGGCCAGGAGCGCCACGGCGTGCACCGCGAGCCCCTCCTCCCTTCCCTCCCAGCCCATCCCCTCGTTGGTTTTCCCCTTGACCGACACGTCGCCTGGCTCGATGGCAAGGGCCTGGGCCAGCGAAGCCCGGATCTCCGTGGCGACCGGCCCGATGCGCGGCCTCTCGGTGACCACCGTGAGATCTACGTTCACCACTCGGTAGCCAGCCTCATGCACCAGAGTCATTGCCCGGCGCAGGAGCTCCATGGAGTCGGCTCCGCGCCACTGGTCGTCCCCCGGCGGAAAGTGCGTGCCGATGTCGCCCAGCGCGGCGGCCCCCAGCACGGCATCGGTGACGGCGTGCGCCACGGCATCACCGTCGGAAAACCCCAGGAGGCCCGGAGAATCGGGGATCTGCACCCCACCGAGCACGCACGGTCGGTCAGGGTCGAAGCGATGCGAATCGTATCCGAGGCCGATTCTCATGTGCCGCCGCCCCGGGCGACAGGGCGCCCCGGGACAGGAGCCGGGTCAGTTCCCATCCCAGCGGCGAAAGGCAAGACACACGTTGTGGCCGCCGAACCCGAACGAGTTGGAGAGAGCCACCCGGACGGGCCGCTCGCGAGCCCCCTCGGAGGCGTAGTCCAGGTCACAGTCCGGATCCGGGTTCTGCAGATTGATGGTGGGCGGAATCCGTCCCGACTGGCAGGCCAGCACCGAGATGATCCCTTCCACGGCTCCCGCGGCACCCAGCAAGTGTCCCGTCATGGACTTCGTGGAACCCACCACCACGTCGTCGGCCCGATCGCCCAGAACCGCACGGATGGCCGTGGTCTCGCTCCGGTCGTTGTGCGGAGTGGAGGTACCGTGGGCATTCACATAGTCCACGTCAACAGGCTCGAGCCCTGCGTCGGAGAGGGCCATCCGCATGGCTGCCTGGGCGCCCCGTCCTCCGGGCGCCGGCGCCGTGATGTGGTGGGCGTCCGCCGAGAGGCCGTACCCCACCACCTGACCCAGAATCCGGGCGCCCCGGGCTTCGGCCACTTCCCGGGATTCCAGGATCAGCGTTCCCGCCCCCTCCCCCATGACGAACCCGTCCCGGGTGGCGTCAAAGGGCCGGCTGGCCGCCGCCGGCTCGTCGTTTCGGGTCGACATGGCCTTCATGGCCGAAAAGCCGGCGATGGTCAGGGGGGTGATGGTGGCTTCGGTCCCTCCGGCGATGACGATCTCCGAATCCCCTCGCTGGATGCTCCGGAAGGCTTCACCGATGGCGTGGGCCGAAGAGGCGCACGCCGAAACGGTGGTGTAGTTCGCGCCCCGCGCCCCGTAGCGAATGGAGATCAGGCCAGGGGCGATGTCGGGGATGAACATGGGAACGAAGAAAGGGCTCACCCGCCCCGGTCCCCGTTCCAGGAGGGTCTTGCACTGATCTTCGAAGGTGGAGATGCCCCCGATCCCGCTTCCGATGATCACGCCGAAACGCTCTTCGGGGACGCCGTCGGGCGCACCGTCGAGACCCGCATGACGCATGGCCTCGTCGGTGGCCACCAGGGAGAGCTGCACGAACCGGTCAAACCGGCGAATCTCCTTCGGATCCAGAACGTCCGACGGGTCGAATCCCTTCACCTCACAGGCGATCCGGGTCGCGTACGCGTCATCCGGCTCAAAATGGGTGATGGGCCCTCCTCCGGATTCTCCCCGGAGGAGGGCGCTCCACGCGGTGTCCCGATCGTTGCCCACCGGAGTGACCAGTCCCACACCGGTCACCACCACCTCCCGACCTGCTCCGTTATTTTGGGACATGGTCTCCTGTTCCGTTGAAACGTACCGTCATCACCCTGATCAGCCTCAGGACTCGGAGTTCTTTTCCAGGTACTTCACTGCCTCTCCCACCGTCTGCATCTGCTCCGCGTCCTCGTCGGGGATGTCGATCCCGAACTCCTCTTCGAAGGCCATGACGAGCTCGACCGTATCCAGCGAGTCGGCCCCCAGGTCCTCCACGAAGGACGCCTCCATGGTGACCTTCTCGGCCTCCACGCCGAGCTCGTTCACGATGATCTCCTTGACTCGTGCCTCGATGCTGTCCGCCATTCTTCGCCTCTTGCGTTGAATGCTACCAGAGTATGAGA
>SLNQ01000084.1 GCA_007132965.1 Gemmatimonadota bacterium
CGCTGAAGCTCCCCGTCCCGTCCACATCCACGTACGCCCGGACGGTGACCTCCGCCGGGGTGCCGGCGGGAGCGGTGGACTGGTCGCAGCCCGGAAGGGCCACGAGGAGGAAGGCGGCCAGGAGCTGAGTTCCACGAATCGCAGGTCTGGTCATCGGCGGCGGGCTGGGAAGGGGAAGATCGAAACCACGGCATCGAAAACCGCAACGATGGAGACATACTACGCCCCCGTCGCCGACGTCTCAAGGGGCGGCCCGAGAACCCAGTGCAATCGGGCCAAGTCCTGACCTTGGATCCCTGGCACTCGTGGATGGTAGACCCCACCGCACGAATCGGCAGCCCACGACGACGTAGCCGTCCACCCGCTCCTTCCGCCACCCATCAAGACACGAGCACCCTCGAAGCCATGCCCCCGGACCCCCCGCACCAGCGCCTCGGCGTTGCCGCCCTCGTCCTGGCCCTGGCCGTGGCGGGATGTGGCGACAGCGGATCCTCGCCGTCCGATCCGGACGAGGCTCCCACCATCGAGATCTCCGGCGTGGAGGACGGCGCCGTCTACACGCAGCCGGTGACGGTGACCTTCACCGCCTCTCCGCCCGGGAGCACCACCAGCGCCACCCTGAACGGCGAGACGTTCCGGTCCGGTGACACGGTGGACCGGGCCGGGGACTACCGGCTCCGGGTAGAGGCCTTCCGGGCCGGCCGCACCAGCGAGAAGGAGGTCAGCTTCAGCCTCCAGGTCAGCGGAGAGCGGGGCTTCATCCTCCGGATGTTCGACCTGGGAGAAGATGGCCTGGGCGGCGGTGGCGACGCCCTCCTCCTCTCCGATTCGTCCTCGCTGGGGATGCGGCATGCCATGGTGGACGCCGGCCCCCGGGGCGACCCGGGCCAGGAGCTGGACCACGACTACGTGGCCGACCAGCTCGAGGCGCTGGAGATCGAGACGCTGGACTTCCTCCAACTCACCCATGCCCACGCGGACCACTTCGAGGGGATGCGCCCCATCCTGAACCGCGTGCAGGTGGAGCGCTTCGTCTACAACGGGCAGGTGCGAACCGGCGGGTTTGCCGGGTCGAACTACCAGGCCGTGCTCCAGCGAGCCGAGCAGCGAGCCGATACCGTCATGGCGCTCGCCCAGGAGTGGGAGTACCGCCTGGGTGGGGAGGGCGGGACCCGCACCATCCACGTGCCCGGGCTTCCCACCTACCTGGACCGGGACACCAACGACGGCCGGGAGCTGAACGAGGGCTCCCTGGGGACCTATGTGGAAACCGGCGGCGTGCGCATCTTCCTCACCGGCGACGGGGAGGACCAGGCCAACCAGCGCTGGCGCACCCAGTTCGGCTCCCACACCGCTGATCTGGACATCCTGAAGGTGGGCCACCACGGCGCCAACAACGCCGTCTTCGACGACCGGGTGGGCTCCAGCACCCAGTCCACCTGGCTGGAGCACACCCGGCCCGCCCTCATGCTCATCACGGCCAACGGCCGCAGCCACCCCCGCATCCGAGCGCTGAACCGACTCTTCCAGGTCCAGCAGGCGGAAATGTACTGCACCAACGTCCACGGGACCGTCACCGTCCGGGTCGCCGAGGGATGGTGGGAGGTCACCACCGAGCGAAACGGCGACATGGACTGCGTGCCCGGCGACGACGCCACCACCTGAAAAGCTACCGAGCCGGGCGCCGGATCCCCCGGGCGTGGCGGAGAGGGTTCTCCAGGAGGTGGGTGGGGATCAGCAGCGTCAACAGGAACATGACGAGAGCCACCAGAAGCCCGGCCGCCAGGAGCCACACGTTGCGAATGGCAATGAAGAGGATGGCCGAGATGAGAGCCGTGGCCGTGGCAAAGATGGAGAGCAGGAGCCGTCGGGCCTGAAGGTGCAGGAATCGCTCCTGGGACTGGGCGTCCCGTGGGTGGACCCGGACCCTGAGCTCCTCCCGCTCCACCCGGCCGATGAGATCCCGGATCGAGCGGAGGCTGGCCACCGCCTCGGACATGACGTCCCGGGCCATGGCCATGGGCTCCCGGGCCGTCTCCTTCATGATGTCGGACCGATGCCGGGCAATGACCCGACGGATCAGGAACAGACCGTTGAAGTCGGGATCGTACCGGAAGGCCACCCCCTCCAGTAGCACCGCGGCCCGAAAGAAGTAGACCAGCTCCTGCGGGAGGAGCAGGGGCCAGGTGTAGAAGGTGTCCCAGACCTCCTGAATGATCTCCTGCACCCGTTCCCGGTGGGTGGTCCGGGCCCGCTCCAGGATTCGCATGATCTCCGTAGCGGCCTCCCGGATGTCTCCCCGGGCCACCTCCGGCGACACCATGCCCAGCCGGTACATCCCGTTGATGACCCCATCCAGGTCCTCCCGCTCCACCGACAGGGCCACAGAGAGAATGCTGTCGCGGGTCCAGCGAGGTACCTCCAGCGCCATCCCCCAGTCCAGGACCACGATGCTTCCGTCCTCGGCCACCAGAAGATTGCCCGGATGGGGATCGGCGTGGAGGAAGCCGTCCAGCATCATCATCCGGAGGTAGAGGCCGATGAGTCGCTCCATGATCTCCTCGAAGTCCAGCTCGCCGCTGGCAAAGCGGTCCTCCAGGGCATTCAGCTTGGTCCCCCGCAGGTACTCCATGACCAGCACCCGCCGCGTGGACACCGGCTCCAGGACAAGGGGGGCCCTCACCCTGGGGTCCTTCTGGAAGGTCTTCCGGAAGCGCTCGATGTTCTCCGATTCCTTGCGGAAGTCCATCTCCTCGCGGACCCGCACCGAGAATTCCCGGACCACGTTGGTGATTCCCCTCACGTGGTGGTTGGGGAAGAGGATGTTGAGCCAGAAGAGGATCCGGAAGGAGAGATCCAGGTCCAGCGCCACCATCTCCTCTACGCCGGGACGCAGGACCTTCACCGCCACGTCCTGGCCCTGGTAGCGCGCCCGGTGCACCTGGCCCAGCGACGCCGCCGCCATGGGCTCGTCGTGGAACTCCTCGAAGACCTCGGGGACCGGCCGTTCCAGCTCCTTCTCCACCACCGCCCGCACGTCGTCCACCGGAATGGGAGGGACCTGATCCTGCAGGCTCCCCATGGCCGTCAGGTACGGCTCGGGAACCAGGTCGGCCCGGGCGCTGAAGAGCTGCGCGAGCTTGATGAAGGTGGGGCCGAGCGCAGCGATGACCGCCACCAGGCGACCCGCTCGGCGCTGATGGTGCTCCTTCGCTCTCAGCTTGGGCGAGCCCACCACGATGAAGCGCTTCCGGTCACGAAGAAACGCCCAGACAAAGGGAAGCAGTCGGAGGACGATGAGGGCTCCCCGGGCAATGCGCCTCACCGCTCCTCCCCCATGACCTGGCGGGTGAGCCGCTCCTGGAGCCTGTAGTGCGCGCTCTTTTCCCTGACCTCCCGGGGGCCCTCGGGGTGGTCGTATCCCAGGACGTGGAGAACTCCGTGGATGGCCAGCCGGACCAGCTCCTCATCAAGGGCGATGTCCAGCTCCCCGGCCTGCCGCCGAGCCTGCTCCACGCCGATGTATACGTCGCCCAGGGGAGGCTCTCCCTGGCCGTGCAGGGGGAAGGCCAGCACGTCGGTGACCCGGTCGTGTCCCAGGTAGGTCCGGTTCAGCTTCCTCATGGGATCGTCGCCCAGGCAGGTCACCGAAACCTCCCCCTCGTCCACCCCCTCGTGCTCCATGACTCGCTCCACGCCGCGGCGCACGAGTGCCCGGGGCACCGCGTGGTCTCCGGGCACATTCAGGGCGATCCGCACCCCCCCACCATCGTCGGGGGCCATCAGTCTCCGTCCCTGGCGGGTCCGGCTGCCGACGACGGCTCCCTGGGGCTCTCGGCGCTCTGATCATCCTCGGACCCGTCAGCCTCTTCGGTGTCGGGCGCGGCCGACGCCCCCGGCTTCGACTCGGTGAGATGACGGGTGGCCGGGTAGTCGATCCGGTGATGGTACAGCCCCCCCAGCACCTTTGCGAACTGTTCCTTGATGACCCCGATCTCCCGCAGGGTCAGCGGGGCTTCGTCCAGCTGGCCGTCCTGGATCTTCTGGTCCACCAGGTTCTCGATGAGATCCCGAACCCGCTCGGGCGTCGGGTCCTGGAGGGAGCGGGTGGCCGATTCCACCGAATCGGCCAGCATGACGATGGCCGTCTCCCGCGACTGGGGTCGGGGCCCCGGGTAGCGGTAGCGTTCGGGGTCCGGCGCCTCCTCCCCCTCCTCGCTCCGGGCCCGATCCAGAAAGTACGCGATCTCCTGGGTCCCATGATGCTCGGGAATGAAGGAGAGGAGCACGTCGGGCAGCTTGGCCTCCCGGGCCAGCCGGAGTCCCTCGGTGACGTGCTCCCGCACGATCTCGGCCGACGTGCCGGGCTTCAGCTTGTCGTGGGGATTCCGACCGGCGGGCTGGTTCTCGATGAAGTACTGGGGCTTCAGCATCTTGCCCACATCGTGGTAGTACACCCCCACCCGGCAGAGCAGACCATTGGCTCCGATGGCGTTGGCCGCCGCCTCCGAGAGGTTGGCCACGTTGATGGTGTGGGCATACGTCCCGGGCGCCTCCATGGAGAGCCGTTTCAGGAGTGGCCGGTTCGGATCGGCCCACTCCAGCAGCGTCTGGTCGGTGGTGATCCGGGTGAACCACTCGAAGACCGGCAGGAAGCCCATGGCCAGGATGGCGCTCACCACCGCGTTGCCTCCGCCCCATACCATGGCCCTCACCACGCCGGCGGCCTCCCGGTCCGTCATGAGCCCCAGCGCCCCGATGGAGACCAGGTAGGCGCCGGCGATGACGGCCACGAAGATCCAGGTCTGGGCCCGGCGCCTCACCGCCCGTACCGAGAGCGCCGCCGCCGAGCCGGCCACGAAGACCGGAACCCATGCGTGCACGCCCTGGAAGGGGATCTGCGCGCCGATGAGCACCGCCAGGACAGCGGCCAGGATCAGAGCCAGGCGTCCATCCCAGAGCACCGCCACCGCCAGGGAGACGAAGGCAATGGGAAGGGCTTCCGGCGGCAGGGCGTCGTTGGCCGCCACAACCCCGGCCGTGGTGGCGAAGGCCATGATCAGGACGGCCTGCAGAAGCACCCAGCGAAAGTTGTGGTAGACGTCGGGCCTGAAGAGGAAGAGGAGGAACCCGAAGACGCCCAGGATCAGGGTGTTCAGGCCCACGCTTCCCACGAACGCCAGCGGCTGGAAGCCCTGGCCCTCCAGGCGGCCGGCCTCCAGCAGGGCCTCCTCGTAGGCCCGGAGTCGCTCCACCTCCGTTTCGCCCACCTGCTGGTTGGCCCGAACCACGGCCTCCCCCTGGAGCACGGTGCCGCGGATGGTCGGCACGGCGCGCCGAGCCGCGTCCCGGTCCCGCTCGGTGGCCTCGGCATCGTAGCGGAGGCTGGGCGACATGAAGCGGATGAGGGCCAGCCGAAGGAGCTCGTCCATGTCGGAACCCACGTCCGGCGGGAGCATGGCCGCCACCTGTCGGAAGAAGTCACCGGCGCTCAGCACCGACTCCCGAGGGACGTAGCGCTCCTCTCCGTCGGGATCCACCACCAGGATCCTGCCTCCGGCCAGCGGCTCCTGTCGGGTGGCTTCGTCCAGCACGCCGGTGGGGAGGATCTCCCGAACGCCCCTGAGCCCCGTCTCGAGGAGGATCCGCCGGGACTGGGGCTCCAGGAGGAGCTCCCGCTGGCTCCGGGACGCCTGAATGCCCAGATCAGAAAGGGTCCGGCCCAGCGCGGCATGGGGATCGTCGGACTCGGCCACGTCGGCCACCCGCCTGAAGAAAGACTCCAGCGCCGACTCCATGGCCGAGACGGCCTGGGACTGGTACCGATAGGTGGGCGGCACCGACGCCGCGGCGACATTCCTCTCCCGCTCCAACTCATCGACGTTCTTGGGCACCCCGAAGGTCAGGGATGCGATGACGTCCTCGTCGGCCACCATGCCCGCCTGGTAGCGTCCCATCTCCGGCCCCGGATCGGGTGGAAACAGCAGGGTGACCAGGACTGCCAGGACCAGGAGCAGGCCCACTCGGGAGCCGTGGTGGATCACGCCGTCGGGCCAGCGCCGCTCCGGCGGACGGGAGAGTCGGGCCAGGGGAGCGTCGTCGGCTTCGCGTGCCCCTGGGGGCGGGGGGCTGTTCAAGCCTCGTCCTCCTCGATGGTGTCAGCCTGGGCGTAGGCCCGAATGATGTCCTTGACCAGCCGGTGGCGAATCACGTCGGTCCCGTCCAGGTAGACCAGGGCGATACCGTCGATCCCGCTGAGGATCCGCTCCACCTGCAAGAGGCCCGATCCCTGGGGGGCCGGCAGGTCGATCTGCGTCTTGTCGCCGGTGATCACCACCTGCGAGTTCACGCCCAGCCGGGTCAGGAACATCTTCATCTGTGCCGTGGTGGCGTTCTGCGCTTCGTCCAGGATCACGAAGGCGTCGGACAGCGTCCGGCCCCTCATGTAGGCCAGGGGCGCGATCTCGATGGTCCGCTCTTCCAGGGCCCGCTGTATCCGGTCCGAAGGCATCATGTCCTCCAGCGCATCATACAGCGGTCGCAGGTATGGATCCACCTTTTCCTGCAGGTCACCGGGCAGGAATCCCAGGTTCTCGCCTGCCTCCACCGCCGGGCGCGCCAGGATGATCCTGCGCACCCGCTTCCGGTAGAGGGCGTCCACGGCGGCGGCCACCGCCAGGTAGGTCTTTCCGGTTCCGGCAGGTCCGATTCCAATGACGATGTCGTGATCCCGGATAGCTTTCAGGTAGGTGGACTGCCCGGCGGACTTGGGCGTGACCACCTTGCGGGTTCCCGGCAGGGCGATCCGGAGCTCCGCCTGTCCGGGCACCGGAACCTCGCCGCCCTGCCGCTCGAACTGGTCGGCCAGCCGGGCCACGTCAGAGGAATCGAAGGGGGCCCGAAGCCGGGCCAGTTCGATGAGGTGTTGAATGAGGGGTACGGCCTGTTCCAGCCGCTCCACCTCTCCCGACAGAATCAGGTGGTCACCCCGGAGCACGACCCTGATCCCGTATCGCTGGGCCAGCTCCTGGATGTTGGCGTCGTTGACGCCGGCCAGCAGGAGGTGATCCGCCCCCTCCGCGTCCAGCCTGTGTTCGACGATGGTGGTTCCAGTTTCCGCCATGCTCCTCCCGTGCTCGTCCGACGTCGGGGGCTGGAGACCGGAACGCCTCCGAGCCCGCCACTCCTATGCCGGCTCTTCTCCTCGTGTGTCCCGCGACCGAATATTCAGGTGGAGATCGGCCAACTCCCCTTCCGTCACCTCCGACGGCGCGCCTTCGAAGAGCGCCCGGGCCGCCGTGGTCTTGGGGAAGGCAATGACGTCCCGGAGGCTCGGAGCCCCCAGAAAGTCCTTCACGATCCGATCCATTCCCAGGGCGATTCCTCCGTGGGGCGGAGCCCCGGACGCCAGCGCCTCCAACAGGAACCCGAACTTCCGATCGATCTCGTCAGCATCGAGCCCCAGGAGTTCCAATACCCCACGCTGCAGTTTCGGGTCATGGATCCGGAGACTGCCCGACCCCAGCTCCGACCCGTTGTACACCAGATCGTAGGCAACCCCTCGCACCGAGAGGGGGTCCTCAGCCAGTCGATCCGCGTCGTCGGGGTGCGGAAGGACGAAGGGATGGTGGTTCGGGAAGATCACCCCGTCCTCCTCCTCGAAGAGGGGGAAGTCCAGCACCCAGAGCCAGGCGTGGTCCCGGGCCCGAGGAAGCTCCAGCGCCTCGATGGCCCCCCGCCGGGCGGCAGCCAGCGCCGGCGACGTGATGCGGTCGGCTCCCGCCGCCACCAGGACAAGATCGCCTTCTCGGGCCTCCAGCGCACCCCAGTGCTCTTCCTCGAGCCAGCGCGAGAGGGGACCGCTGCCTCCGTCCGCCGTGCGCTTCGCCCAGAGAAGGCCCGGCGCTCCGGCGGCCTTTGCCTGGTCCTCGATGGCCTCCACCTGGCGACGGGAAAGCTCTGCGCCCCCCTCCAGGCGAAGTCCCCGGATCCGACCGCCCTTCTCCACCGCACCTCTCAGGATATTGGAGTCGGCCGTGCCCAGCGACTCGGTCCAGTCGTGGAGATGGAGGTCCCAGCGCAGGTCCGGCCGGTCCGATCCGTAGCGGTCCATGGCCCGGGCCCAGCTCATGCGCTGGAACGGGGCGTCGGCCTCCACGCCGGCCACCTGGCCCAGCGTCTCCATGAGTCCCTCGATCCACTCCAGGACGTCGTCGGCCCCCACGAAGGCCGCCTCCACGTCGATCTGGGTGAACTCGGGCTGTCGGTCCGCCCGCAGGTCCTCGTCCCGGAAGCAGCGGGCGATCTGCATGTAGCGGTCGAAGCCGGCGGTCATGAGGATCTGCTTGTAGATCTGCGGGCTCTGCGGGAGGGCGTAGAACTCCCCCGGGTGTACCCGACTGGGCACCAGGTAGTCCCGGGCCCCCTCCGGCGTCGGCTTGGTGAGAACCGGAGTCTCCACCTCCAGGAAGCCCAGGGCGTCGAAGTAGTTCCTGGTGGCAAGCACCAGTCGGTGCCTCAGAGCCAGGTTCTCCTGCAGGGGAGTCCGACGCAGGTCCAGGTGGCGGTGCCGAAGGCGAAGCTCCTCGGCCGGGAGCTCATCGTCGGGTCCGCGGTACACCGGGATGGCCGGAGTCCTGGCCCGATTCAGGCGTTCCAGGCTCCGGGCCTGCACCTCGATGTCGCCGGTGGCCAGCTCCGGATTACGGGCATCCTGGGGGCGCAGGATCACCTCGCCGGTGATCCGGATCACGTCCTCGGCGCCCAGCCGGTGGGCCCGCTCCAGCGTCTCGGAATCGGTCCAGTCCGGGCCGAAGGACACCTGGACCAGCCCACTCCCGTCCCGAAGATCCACGAAGAGCAGCCCTCCCAGGTCCCGCCTCCGGTGCACCCATCCCGTGAGGGTATGGGTTGTGCCCGCATCCTCACCCCGGAGGGCGCCGGTCATCCGGCTCCGGAGTCGGGTCTCCTCCGGGGCCTTCCGGGTGGGGGTCTGGTCATCGGGCGTGGGGGATGTCTTGGTCATTCGCTTCCGCCGCGTCGGGTGAAGGGGTTCGGTCTGGAGTCGAGGAGAAGGGTCAAGAGCACGTATCCTGCCACCACGCCCAGGGTGTTGGCCACCCAGTCGCCCACCTCCGGCGTGCGACCGGGCACAAAGCTCTGGTGGAACTCGTCCAGGGCGCCGTACAGGCTACCCAGGGCCATCATGGCCAGGTGGGGTGGATCTCGGCGCCCCACCGCCCGGGCCCAGGCCAGGGCCGCGCCCATGACGGTGTAGAGGCCGAAGTGGATCACCTTGTCCGAGAGGACGGTCAGGGGCTCCAGGGGTGCCGGTACCGCCGTGAGCCGGCTGAGCCCGGCCAGGACGAGGGCCCAGATCACCACCGGACCCCAGGCCAGAAACTCCCGTCTCAACCCCTGCTCCGAAGGGTCCTGCGTATCAGATTGGACGTCTGGGGCATGGGACGAGAAACGTGAGGGTCGTGGCGGAGACGGAGTTTGGCGACGCCAGCCTCCATGGAACCCGGAAACGGCGCTAAGTTAATGGTACTGCGGGGGCCGCTCAACCGAAGACGGACCCCGTCCGGGCAGGCGGCCCCTGCATGCCCCCACCTCAGCGACCCGCACCGGCACCGATAGATGAGCGAACCCGACCCCCGACCCGATCTCCTGGGAATGACTCCCGGAGAGCTGGACACACGTCTCTCGGAGCACATGGCGGCCCGGGGCGAGCCCGGCTACCGGGTGAGCCAGGTGCGTCGCTGGATCTACGAGCACCTGGCCGCCTCGTTCCACGAGATGACGAACCTGCCCGTGGACGAGCGCCGGGCCCTTGCCGAGCGCTTCCGGCTCAGCGAGCCCGAGGCCGCCACCGTCTCCCGTTCCTCCGACGGCACCGTCAAGCACCTCTGGCGGATGGACGACGGGGAGCTCATCGAGTCGGTCCTGATTCCCACCAGCGATCGACTCACCCTGTGCCTCTCCTCGCAGGCCGGGTGCCCCATGGCGTGCACCTTCTGCGCCACCGGCTGGGGCGGATTCTCACGGCAGCTCACCGCCGGCGAGATCGTGGCCCAGTACCGGTCCTCGCTCCGCTGGGCTCGGGAAAACGACTACGGCCCCATCACCAACGTGGTCTTCATGGGAATGGGCGAGCCCCTGGCCAATCGAAAGGCCGTCCACCCCGCCCTCACGATCCTGAACCAGGGGTTCGAACTGGGCGCACGGCGAATCACGGTCTCCACCGTCGGCGTGGTCCCGGGTATCCGGGAGCTGGCGGCCCGACCGGAGCAGTTCGGACTTGCCCTCTCGCTCCACTCACCCGAAGAGGAACTCCGGGCCGAGCTCATCCCGCTGGAGAAGCGCCACCCCCTCCCCGAGCTCATGGATGCCATTCAGGCGTTCCGCCGGGAGGGAGGCCGCCGGGTCACCTTCGAGTACACCATGATCCGGGACGTGAACGACTTCGAGAGACTGGCGCCCAGACTGGCCGAGCTGGCCCGGGACGTTCAGGCCTTCGTGAATCTCATCCCCTTCAACCCCATTCCCTACCAGGACTGGCTTCCGTCCCGGCCCGAGCGGGTGGAGCACTTTCGCCGCGTGCTGGACGAGGCGGGGGTCTCCGTGGCGGTGCGGGAGCCCCGGGGACGGGACATCGACGCCGCATGCGGGCAGCTGAGGGCGAATGCGCTGGTGGAGCTGAAGGGACCCCGGGCCCGAGCGGGAGCGGGAACCGGGAGCTGACTCACCGGATGCGGTTCCCGATCCGATCCCATCGTGCCTCCCTGACGAAGCGGAAGGGCGTGGGCGACTGGCGATCGTACGAATAGTAGAAGAAGAGGGCCCGACCCTCGATCCGCCACCGCTCGATGAGCCCCCAATAGCGCGAGTCCAGGGAGAAGTCCCGGTTGTCGCCCAGCATGAAGTACTTGTCCTCCGGCACCCGGAGGGGTCCCCAGTTGTCCCGGGTGGGGCTGTACGCATTGGCATTGGCGTCCCCCACCAGGTAGTCCCGCTGCCAGGTCATCCAGGGATGTTCGTCGTCTCCCTCCGGATCGTCCCAGCGGACCCAGGGCTCGTCCTGGGGCTCGCCGTTCACGTAGAGCTGCTTGTCACGCATCTCCAGGGTGTCTCCGGGCATCCCCACCACCCGCTTCACCAGCTTCATCCGGTCTTCGTGGGCCGGGTCGAAGACCAGCACATCCCAGCGCCGCGGCTCCGAGTATCCGGGTGTGCGGGCCTCGGTCCCGGGAATCCGGGTGCCCATGGCCACCCGGTCCACCATGAGAAAGTCGCCCACCAGGAGGGTGTCTTCCATGGATCCGGAGGTAATGACAAAGGTCTGGACCAGAAAGGTCCGGATGATCACCAGGAGGACCAGGGTGATGGCAATGGACTTGACCCACTCCATGGCCCCGCTGCGGTCGGGCTCCTGCCGCTCCCGACCCGACCGGCGTCGTCGGCTGTCGCCTGGCTCCCTCCGGCTCCGCGGTCGATCCTTTCGCTTTCTTCTGGACACTTCGCTCCCCTCCGGGGATTCGACGTTGTTCGTCAGGTCCCGTCACGGTCCCTGGGCATCAGGAGTCCTCGGAGATCCCACCACGGAGTCTCCCCGTTCTCCACCCCACCTGCATCCGACGGATCCGCCTCGTCCGGGGGTTCGCCGGGCCAGTCGGGGCCCAGGAGGACGGTGACATCCACGAACCGTGCGGAGTCCGGCGCCAGCTCCACCCGGGTGACTCCCAGCCGACCTGCCACCGCCCGGGCCGCACCGGCCGGCTCGGTCCTGGCCAGGACCACCGTTGTCTCCTGGTCGAAGCTTGGCGCGTTTCCGTAATACACCACGTCGAAGCCCTCCTCTCGGAGACGATCTCGCGCCCGGGCCGCCAAGCCGGGCACGCCGGCCCCGTTCAGGACCTCCACCCGGATCCGGTCCCACGTGGCTGGGGGCTCGGCAGGGTCCCCCCCCTCCAGGGCAGGGGCCGAGCCGGCGTCCATCTCCTGGTCGAAGAGGTGGGCTCCCACCACCAATCCGCCCACCAGGAGGCACGCTCCGGCCACGAGCCAGACCCCGGACCTGAGGCCGCCGCGCGCCCGCTTGCCGCCCCCTCGCCGCCTACCCACGCCCGGCCTCCTCCACCAGGACGTTCCAGTA
>SLNQ01000342.1 GCA_007132965.1 Gemmatimonadota bacterium
CGAGTGGGCCGGTACAGGGCCCGGATCCGTGCTCCGGCCCCTGGCGATTCTGGACCATGTGATCCCCGGCATCGCGGGCTACGAGCTGGCCATCTCCGCCCGCAAGCCCTCCCTACCGGCCTCCAGGCACCAGTGATGCGAGCTCCGCCCGTTCGGTACTGCGGGTGCGGGAGTGGGTGGGAAGGGTGACCAGCTCCCGGACCAGCGCCTCGGCCCCCGGCCAGCGTCTCGGGCCGTTTCCGGTACCGTCTTCCTCTCCCACCGGAGCCAGCGAACGGAGCGCATCGAGGGTGGGCAGGATCCGCGGATAGCCGCCTTCCGCTCCCAGGAACCGGGCCCGGCGCGGCTCCGTCATCCCTTCCACGGCCCCGGGCACCCGCACGGGAAAGCGAAGGTACCCTGCCGTGCCTCCTTCGGGCGGGGTAACGCCGGCCGCCACCCCCCGTCGGGCCAGGTGTTCCTGGAGCTCCCTGGCGTTCCGGCGCCTGGCTTCGGCCTCGTCTTCGGCCCGCCCCCCGGTCGCCAGGACGATCCCGGCGGCGGCCGCCGCCATGGTCCGCATCGGCCCGGGTTCCCGGTAGCGGGTCTCGCCCAGGCCCAGCCCCGGGACGGCCCGCGGAATGCGGTAGAGGTCGGGACGGGCCACCGCCCACAGGGCGCCGGCTCCCGCCCACGTCCTCACCGAACCGCCCACGCCCGCCGATGGGAGGGCGTTGCCGTCCTCCAGCAGATCGAGCAGCCCGCCACCTGCCCGCTCCCCCCTCGCCAACAGGGCGCCCCCACTCCCGCCCGTCCACCCCTTCCCCCGTCCGAAGCTCAGCACGCTGAACTCGCCCCGGGATCCCAACGGAGCGCCGTTCCACCGGGCACCGTGGCCCTGGGCCGCATCCTCCACCACCACCGGCCGCCAGCGCGACAGCACCGGGTCGATTCGGTCCCAGTCCACCGGGATCCCGAACAGAGGTGCGATCACCACCACCCGGGCACCGTCCTCCATCGCTCGAGCCAGGGAAGTGGGCTCGGGCCCGAGGGTGGCCGGATCCAGGTCGTAGAAGCGCACCGGGGTGCCGGCGGCCACCGCGGCCGTGGCCAGGTCGAAGCAGGAGTACGCCGGAAGCGCCACGGCGGCGCGGGGATCCTCCACCAACCTCCTGCCCAGCTCCAGCGCCAGCGTCAGCGCCTGAGTGCCCGACCCCAGGAGCGCCACCGCCTCCGCCTCGTACGCGGCCTCGAGCTGCCGGGCCAGGCGCCGGCGGGGATCCGGCCCGAAGGGGACGACCGACACCGAGCCTCGCCAGGCCCCGACGGCGAGGGCGCCCAGGTGAACGGGAGAATAGGCCGGAAGCTGGCGCCGAAAGGGATTGGCGAATCCCGACATCAGTCGGCGACGCTCCCGCTGCGATCCCTACAGGCGGACCCGGTAGCTACCCTGCAGGCGGATCCGGTGGCTACCCTGCAGGCGGACCCCGTCACGGAATGCGCCGGGCCAGGGGGGGGCCCAGCACCCGGGCCGCCGGCACCGGGATCCGCTGCCACAACCGGACGGCCAGCCCGTAGCGGGCCTGATCCGGGTTCGGGGTGGCCAGGGCACCGCCCGGCGACCAGACGGTCCAGTCCAGCGGCTCGTCCTCCCCGCCCCACTGCAGCTTGAATCGATGGGTCCCCTCGCCCGGGGTGCAGCGGCCGAAGTTGAACGCCTCGGCCCCCTCCTCGATGGCCCGCTCCATCATCCCCCAGTAGAGGAGCATGTTGGGCGCCACCCGGCTGTGCTCCCGAAGCGACGAGGCCCAGGTCATCTCGAATTCGCCGCCGAAGCGGAAGCCGCATCCCCCGGCCACGGGAGCGCCGTCGCGGTACACCACCGCGAACCGGACCCGGTCGCCGAAGACGTCGGGCAGCACCTGAAACAGCCGACGGGGGAGCACCGGGGTGCCCAGGTCCCGCATGTGGCACTCGAACACCCGGTAGAAGGCATCCACCTCGCCGGGGCCGAACCGCACCTCGAGGCCGGCCTTCATGGGCCGCCGCACCTGACTGCGGACCTTGGAGCGCAGCCCGTCCTCCCAGAGCGTCTCGGACTCGCTGGGAAGGGCAAGGACGACGGTGACCTTGCGCCGGTTCAGGGTCAGGCCCTCCGCCGGTGCGTCGTCTCCCGCCAACGAACGGGAGCGCAGCTCCAGGAGATCGACCCCCCGCTCCCGGGCGGTTTCCACCGCGGCCCGGCCCAGCACCTGCCGGGCTCCCGTCTCCCCCAGCGGGCCCCCGTAGTTCAGGTAGGGCATCGAGACGAGGTAGTGGCCGAAGAGCAGGCTCTTCACCTCCACCAGGGGCAGAACCCCTGCCAGGGCCCCCTCGGTGTCCCGGGCCGCCAGGAAGTGGGGCCGGCGACCCATGACGTCGGCCATGACGTCGTGCCACCCGCTCAGGTGGCAGAACGACCCGTGGGGTGCCGCCTCCACGAAGGCGTCCCACTCCTGGCCAGGCGAGGCCTCCAGGGAGACGGTCAACGTGGCCGGCGACACGGATCCTGTCTGTCGGTCATCACTCATCGGTTGCGAACACCCTTCGTCAACGTTGCCCTGATGGGCTGGAAGTGGAACTCGTCGAAGAGACGGCACAGGCGGGCTTCGGTCCGCTCCAGGCCGCCGTAGTGTCGAAGCCGGGTCAGCCACCCCAGCCCTGGCAGCCGGGGCTGGTCCGGATCCAGCTCCCAGGGGTGAAGGTAGAACGTTCCGGGCTGTCCGCGCCGTTCAGCCTGCCGGAGGGCGGTCCGGACCAGCGAGTACGGCAGGTGCCGGAACGACCCGCCTCCCCCGGCAGGCAGGTTCATCCCGGCGGCCCGGAGGACCATGGGAGGCACCTCCACCAGCGGCCCCGACACGAGCGTCAGGGTGTGGATGTCGCGCTGCCCGCCGGCATATCCGTATCCCGGCCGGCGAACGGGATAGAGGCTCGAGTCGTAGCTGTGGCCTTCCTCGGCCAGGATCTCCAGCGTCCACTCCCGTCCCCGGGTAATAGAGAAGCTGGGGGCCCGATACCCGTCCACGGGCTGGCCGCTCAACTCCCGCAGGAGCGCCCGGGTCCGCCGCACCTGGTCCCGAAACTCGTCCGGGGCGAGCGAGCCCACCCTGGCGTGGTCCCAGCCGTGGGAGGCCAC
>SLNQ01000103.1 GCA_007132965.1 Gemmatimonadota bacterium
CTGCAGCAGCGGCTGGAGCAGTCCGGGGTGCGGTGGAGCGCAGGCACCTTCCTCCTCATCAGCCTGGGGTGCGCAGCCGCGCTGGGCCTGGCGGCAGCCATCGTTGTGCAGCCCCTCGCGGCGGCGGTGGCGGGGGCCATCGGGCTCATCCTCCCGTGGCTCTACCTGGCCCGGAAGCGGGCCCAGCGGATTGCCGCCTTCGAGGAGGTTTTCCCCGAAGCTCTGGACCTCATGACCCGCTCCATCCGGGCGGGCCACGCCTTCGCTACCGGGGTGCAGGTGGTGGCCGAGGAGGCCGAGGAGCCGGTGCGGGCCGAGTTCAAGCAGGTACACGAGGAGACCCGCTTCGGGCTTCCCCTGGACGAGTCACTCATGGGGCTGGCCGACCGGATCGACCTGGTGGACGTCCGGCTCTTCGTCACCTCCATTCTCATTCAGCGGGAGGCCGGCGGGAACCTGGCTGAAAAGTTGGGCAGCCTTTCACGTATCATCCGAGCTCGGTTCAAATTTCGCCGACAGGTGAAAATCCACACGGCTCATGGGCGTATGACCGGGACGGTCATCGCCCTGGCCCCGGTCGCGGCCGGGATCCTGCTCTTTTTGGTCAACCCCGACTACATGGAGCCACTCCTGTTTGAGCCCGCGGGTCGCCTCATGCTTTTCGCGGCATTTATCATGATGCTCATCGGGTTCTTCGTTATCCGACGCATCACCGACATCCAGTACTGACCGGAGGCGATCCATGATCTATATCGTTGTCGTCCTCATCGCCCTCTCGGTTGGTCTGGTGGTGATGGGTGTGGGCCAGATGGTGGCCTCCGGAGAGTCCCGGACCCTGCAGAAGCGGCTGGCGACGGTCTCCCCGGCACAGAGCCAGACGCGGGAGATCCGGGAGCGGCGGGAGCGACAGGCCCGGAGGGAGGCATTGGAAGGGTTCCTCCAGACGGTGGGGGAACAGGTCGGTAAGGAACAGGTGAAGCGAGGCGGCCTTCGCCAGCTCCTGATCCAGGCCGGCTACCGTTCGGGGGCCGCTCCGGCCATCTACGTGGGACTGCGGGCGGTGGGAGCCGCCGGATTGGGCTTCCTCGCCTTCGTTGGCGTAACCATTGCTGGTCCCGACTTCATGATGCGAGTCCTTGTGGTCTGCATGGGAGTCCTGCTGGGCTGGATGCTCCCACTCCTCGTCCTCCGGTTCAAGGTTCGCAAGCGCCAGGACGAACTGCGTCGTACCCTGCCCGATGCCCTGGACCTCATGGTGGTCTGCGTTGAGGCCGGATTGGGACTGAACCAGGCGCTGGTTCGGGTGGGCGAAGAGATGCAACGGATCAGCGAGGACCTCTCCGACGAGCTCACCCTGGTGAGTCTGGAGATCCGGGCGGGGACCCCCCGGGAGACGGCGCTGCGCAACCTGGGCGAACGCACCGGGGTCAGCGACATCCGGGCCCTGGTTAGCATGCTCATCCAGACGGACCGGTTCGGAACCTCCATTGCCGACTCGCTCCGGATCCACGCCGAAGAACTCCGGGACAAACGACAGCAGGCCGCCGAGGAGGAGGCAGCCAAGGTCACGGTCAAGATGATCATTCCCCTGGTGATGTTCGTGTTCCCGGCCATCTTCGTGGTGATTCTGGGGCCGGTGGTGTTCCACTTCCAGGGCTTCCTGGAGTAGGATGGCGTGCGCCGCGTCAGAGTACGAAACACCACCCGGCGAGTCGTTTTGGGAGATCGCATCGGCCTGGCCGACACCCGGTGGCTGCGCCTCCGGGGAATGCTGGGGCGGCCCGAGCCGGAAGAGGGCGAGGGACTGCTGATTCATCCGTCGCGGGCGGTGCACATGTACGGCATGCGGTACGCGCTGGACGTGATCTTTCTGGACGAGGACGGTCGGGTGGAGGCGCTCTATCCCGGGCTTGCGCCCGGGAGCAGGTCGTCGGTCCATCGCAGCGCCCGCTACGCCCTCGAGGTGCCGGTGGGCACCATCGAGGCGTCTGGTACTCAAGAGGGAGACAGGTTGGAATGGACGAACAAGAGCTGACCCGGGGGTTTGGGACGCAGGTTGTCGAACCCGAGCTTCGGACCGCCGATGCGGCGCCGGAGGATCGCGCTGCGCCGGCCGTGCCCCAGTCGCTGGACGACGCGGGCCTGACCCGTCCCTTCGTGCTGGATCTCATCGGGAAGGTGCTCTACAACCGGGGCTCCCTCTCGGGCACCCAGTTGGTGGAGCTCATCCGGCTTCCGTTCGCCATCCTGGACGAGCTTCTCCTGGAACTGCAGCAGCGGCACTTCCTGAGCGTCAGCGGCGTGGAGGGCCACGGGCGCCGTGGCTACCGCTTCGAGCTCACCGAAGAGGGCCGGAACCGTGCCCGCGAGGCCATGAGCGTGAGCGGGTACGTGGGCCCGGCGCCTGTGCCCGGGCCGGTGTACCGGCAGTGGGTGCGCCACCAGAGCCTCCGCAGCGAGCAGATCTCCGCAGAGCAGATCGAACGGGGCTTCCGTCACCTGGTGCTTGACCAGGCCTTCGTAGAGCGCATCGGGCCGGGCATCAACGCCGGCCGCTCCATCTTCCTCTACGGCCCTCCCGGCAACGGGAAGACGGAGGTGGCCTACGCCATCAGCCAGATCCTGGGCAGCTCCATCTACATCCCCGTCACGGTGGAGGTGGCGGGGCAGCCCATCTCGCTCTTCGACCCCTACCTCCACGAGGTGGTGGACGATCCGGGGCGCCGGGCGGAAGAGGGAGAGAACGCGCCCCTCATCTCCAGCGGGCCCCAGTACGACCCCCGCTTCGTGCAGATCCGCCGACCCGCGGTCATCGTGGGTGGCGAGCTGACGCTGGACGAGCTGGAGCTCCAGTACGACTCCAGCGCCGGGCTCTATGTGGCGCCCCCGCAGATGAAGGCCAACGGTGGGGTGTTCGTCATCGACGACTTCGGCCGCCAGCGGGTGCGGCCCCGCGACCTGCTGAACCGCTGGATGATCCCCCTGGACAAGGGCATCGACTACCTGGCCCTCAACACGGGCCAGAAGCTGGAGCTGCCCTTCGACTGCCTGGTGGTCTTCTCCACCAACCTGAACCCGGCCGACCTGGTGGAGGAGGCCTTCCTCCGCCGGATCCGCTACAAGATCGAGATGGGCGACCCCACCCGGGAGCAGTAC
>SLNQ01000081.1 GCA_007132965.1 Gemmatimonadota bacterium
ACTCGCTGGAGATGGACCTGGAGAGCGTCCCCGGCCTCTGCCAGCGCTTCGGCCTGAGCTTTCCCGAGCTGTAGCCGTCTGATCGGAAGGGAGGGTCCGGCCGCCTTCCCGGGCGGGCGCAGCGCCCGCCTCCCAAGGTTGAGGCGGACCCCACGCCAGGAGCTGGGGGGCTCCCGTGTCGGGGGGACGGTGGACGATTCCGGAAGAAGTGGCACGCGACGAGGGAAAATTCTTCCGGGATTCCGGCTGCAACCACACTCCGCACGGCGCAGGCCAACGGTCCCGACCCTGGATCGAACCTTGCGGTTGTCGGGTCTTGTGCGCCCTGAATCCGCATGACCTTCGAGAGGGTGCGAACCTGTTACTTCTGGCAGCCGGAGCGAAGGGACCACCGCAGGTCCTGGCGCCATGGGCTGCGCTGGAGGCCTTCACGATGAACCGATCTTGCCCTGACTCCGCCCGGGGGGCCGGGCGACGCTGGCTGACCGCCCTCGCCGGGTCTTCATTCCTGGTCCTGGCCGCCTGCGACGGTGGCGATCTACCCACCGGCGACGACCCGGACCCCTCCGTGGGAGTTCAGTTCGCCGTGACCGCCAATGATGGCAATCCAGCTCAAGGCGAGCTGGTCGTCGAGGGGACCAATGGCTCGCTGACGATCACGGAGCTGTCGTTCGTAGTGGAGGAGATCGAGCTCGAGGGGATCCGAGGAACGGAGGACTTCGAACGAGGACCCCTCTTTCTGGACGCGCTTCTGGATGGGCCCGTGGTCGCCGTCTCCTCCCGGGAAGTCCCTCCCGGCCGCTACGACGAGCTGGAATTTGATATCGAGGCCGTGGATGACGACGACCTCATGGCTGAGATGCGAGTCGTATACTCCGCGTGGCCGGAAGATGCCAGCGTTCGGCTGGCCGGTTTCTTCGAATCCGTGGATGGGGAGGTTCGAGATTTCATCGTGTACCTGGACGCCGAAGTCGAGGTGGAACTGCAGCTCTCCCCGCCGCTCGTGGTCGAAGACCGCGACGAGGAGGTCCTGGTGGTGAGCCTGGCGCCGGGCCTCTGGTTCGCCCGGGGGGACGGTACGGTGCTTGACCTTTCCGACTGGAACCACATCCCCGGAGAGGAGCTGGCAGAGCTGGAAGTCGAGATCGAAGGAGGCTTCCTCAAGGTCGAGTGGGACGGCTGATCGAGGATCTGAGCACTCTTGCGGCCCGGTGCCGTCTCGGTGGCTCAGGAGGGCGGGGCCTCCAGCCAGGCCGTCTCGAAACGGCGGATCACCTCTCCGGTGGGCTCGATGGACGAGATTCCCGCGACGCTCTTTCCCGCCTGCCAATACTCCCGCCTGGCCGATTCGTCCAGCGAGGTCTTCCTGAGGGTCCAGAGTGACCTCAGACCGAACCAGGTCCGAGCGAGGTGCTTGGTCTTTCGCCACTTGAGGAGACGGCGGCTGATGGGGCCCACCTTGGTACCAGCTGCCTCCACGTACGGGGTACGAATCACGGCCACCGGCACGCCGGTGATCCGCTCGGTCCAGACGATGTCGTCCTCGTCTGCCTCGAGAATCGCTTCCTTGTAGGGCACGGAGGCCCGACACTCGGGGGTGGCGATGAACCGCGTCCCCATCTGGACGCCGTCATAGCCCATCTCCATGGCTCGGAGAAAGTCGGACTCCTCTCCAACCCCACCGGCGCAGACCACGGGGAGGCCCAGGTCCGCCACCTGGTCCAGAAGCTCTTCCGGGCCCAGCTCTCCGGGGTGGCCGCCGGCCCGACGGTTCACGGCGATGAGACCATCCACTCCCGACTCGACTCCCTTCTCGGCCCACCTCCGTTCGGTCACGTCGTGGTATACCTTCCCGCCTACGGCGTGGACCCGTTCCACCACCCAGGCGGGTTTTCCAAGGGAGGTGACGAAGAACCGTATCCCTTCCTCCAGTGCCACGTCGATCCACTCTTCCATTCGCCTCCGGTAGGTCCGGGATGACGATTCGATGAGGGCGTTCATCCCGATGGGTCGGCGCCCGGCCAGCTCCATGGTTCGGCGAATCCCCTTTCGGAAGTCGTAGTCGTGCACGTAGGTGAGGGAGATGGGCTGGACGATTCCAATTCCGCCGGCCTGGGAGGCGGCCCCCACCAGCTCGGGGTTCGAGCAGGGGTACATGGCGCCGCAGATGAGGGGAATCCGAATCCCGGCGTCCCTGGTCAGGCGGGTGCCCTCGCGCCGGGATGCGTCAGGCGGGTTCATTGGATGCGCCCCGGACGCCAGAGGGCTCGTACGCGGGCGACCTCCCGGCCTTCCTGGTCCCGGATTGTCGATTCCACCCAGGTTTCCCCGGTATCGTCGTGACCCGAGCTCGTCCCGGCTCCAGCAGATGGATCCGGGCTCCCAGCGTGCCCGAGTAGGGAACCTGTCGGGCCAGAATCCAGGAGAAGAGCGCGCGGCCGCCTGGAAGCCCCGACAGGCGGGTCCAGAGGCGAGGGAGGCGTGAACCGGGTGCTTCGGTGGGTGTGGCCATCCGGGCAAAATCCGCTGGGGGCGGTCAACAGGCAAGCCGTAGATTGCGGTGCCTTCTGCTCGATGGGAGGTGCCGGCCTTCCGCACCGGCGCGGAGAGGTCGGCTTCTCTTCAGGAGACCCTGCCCCTCACGAGCGCGTCACCCGTGTCTCCTTCGGCCGATTGACCGATCCGGTACGGGTCCAGTGGAGGGCACCGTTCACGCTGGTGGAACCGGGCATCGGGAGTGGCGGTCATCCAGGGGCCGTCACCGATACTGCCGATGTCCAGGGCTCCGACTCCCCACGGGGCCGTGACGGATCCGGTGCAGGGAATTCCCCAGACCTCGGCGAACCGGTAGAGAAGGACCGGATCTCGTCCAACCGGGGCGTCGAGGAAGACGGCCCGGGCGCCGGGGTTCATGAGAGGAGCCAACTCCTCCAACCGCGGCCTGAACGTATCAAAGGTTCTGAGGCTCACCCGGGATCGCCCGAACTCGAGGACCAGGAGGGCCCAGTCGTCGGAGGCGTTGGTCTCGCTGGAGTCCGCATGGGAGTCGATGGTGCCGGACCCCGCGGCGCGTGAGAGGCGGATACCGTGGCTCGCAGCGTGCACCAGCAGGAGGTCAATGCCCCGGGACTTCACTGAACTCCGGACGGAGGCCACGAAGTCCTCCACATCGGAAAACTCCAGCCGGCAGGCGCGGCTCCGGGACTGGACGTCCTGGCGGAGGAGGTTCAGAAGCTCCTGGGCGGCCGCCGTCCGCCCACGGTTCGACTTAGGGTTCTGAAGGCTGGTTGCGAAGATTTTCACGGTGATCCTCCCCTGACGAAGCGCACGGCTGGATCTCCGGGACGCCGCCCGGGACGGGAGGCGGAGGTGGCCCGGAAGCCCTTCACCTGCTAATGCGTCTTTTCAGGGGAGAATCCGCCACCGGTCCCGTGTCGGGGAGGCGAATGTCCGCTACCAGGCCACTCTCACCGAGAGCCCCGCGCCCCCTTGGGAGTTGGGTGCCAGGGTCGGTGAAAGCGAGACCGACAGGGAGGAGGGGACTTGCTCGGTGGCGGCGTCCTGCTCGCGGTAGCGTTCGGCAGATGGGGATCCCGCTCGCCGGAGGGCCGCATAGCCGGAGAGGGCGCCGGCGGCACCGGCCGCCACATTCAGCCAGCCGGCTCCGGTAGCCGACTCCCCGTGCCGGAGGCCCCAGGCGCCGAGACCCGCGCCAGCCATGCCGGAGGCCAGCCCCAGCCACCCACGGAAGGTCGTAGAGCTCTGGTTGCGGGCGCCCACCACGTTGACCCCGATCATGAGACCGTTCAGGCCGGCGGCGCCCACACTTGCCAGTGAGTAGTCGGAGAAGGGATAGTCGGCGGGTTCGGGCTCGGGTGCATCACACGGCCAGCCCGTCATTCCCCCGTCGCCGCAGTAGGCCGGCTGGATCCGGGCGGCTTCCTCCAGGGACAGCCCCACCGAGGCCAGCCACTCCGCCAGGCCCGGTTCGTCGGCCAGCTCCGGCACCCGGGCGAAGTTTCGCCGTTCGGCGATCTGCGTGACGACGGAGTCGGCTCCGGAGCGGTGGAGCAGGTAGCCCACGGCGCAGTGCACGCCCCGGTCGTCCACGAAGACCGGCACCTTGGCGTGCGGATACGCCAGGTTGCGGGGGAAGACACCTCTCTTCCGGTACTCCCGGAGCACCTCAACCTGCTGCTCTCGGGCCACCTGTACCTCTTCGGGAAGGTGGTCGGTCGGGGCGGTCCGGAGTTCCGCTTCTACCCTCTCCAGGTGCGCCCGGATGCGGGCCCGCTCGGCGGCGACCAGCTCCGGGGCCTGTCGCCCGTCGTCCAGTCCGTGGGGCTGGTCGGGAGAGCTCACGGGGGTGTCGGCCCGAATTCCATCTGTGGCCTCCGGGTTATCCGATGCCTGGCTCTCCGGCAGGAGGAGGGCGGCGGCCAGGAGCAGTATGCTAACGAGGAGGGCAACGGCGACCCGGGCGGCTCGGGACGGGGAGGCGAACATGGCGGCAGCTCCGGGGACGGGTTGGAGTTGGTGGCGTCACCCGAGTAACGAGCCACAGGGGCGAATTGTGACGGGCATCGGCGTCCGCGCTGCGGCCGGCACCCGCCGGACCTGTAATAGACGAAAAAAAACGGGGCCCCGGGGATGGTTCCCCGGAGCCCCGCGCCGCCGCTGCTGTTGCTCCTACCGCGGCTGCGGCTGCTGCTCCTGCATTTCGGCGAAGATCTCCTCGAGTCGGTCCATGATCTCACCGGCCTCCGAGTCGATCTCGATCATCTTGGTGCGGCGGGCCTCCTCGAACTCGTCGATGGGACCGCGAATCTCGGGGCGCTCCAGGACATCTTGCTGCAGTGCCCGCAGCTCGGCCTCGATGCCCTGGGCCTCCATGCCGATCTCCTGGGCCCGCTGCTCGTCACCGGCCTCCTGAGCGGCCATGAACTCGGCCTCGAGCTGTTCCATCTGCTCGAAGAGTTCGGGGCCCTCGTCCCTCATGGCCGTCTCCACCTGGTCCTGGATCTGAGCCAGCTGGGCGGCGAGCTCCTCGTCCTCCATGGCTTCCTGCTCGACGGGTGCGAGGCGCTGCTGCAGCTCCTGGGCTTCCGTCATCAGCTCCATGGCCTCGGGATCCATCTGCATCTGCTGTTGCTCGGGCGCCGGCTGCTCCGCACCCGGCTCCGGGGGCGGCATGTCCGGGTCGGCGTCCCCGTTGCAGGCCGCAACGCCGAAGGCGGCGATAAGGGCCAGTGCGGCGAGTGTCTTGCTCTTCATCAAAACGTCCATCCGTGTAGGGCTCATGTTCTGGCACCACCGTCGCCGATGAATGCCCAGACCAAGAACCGTAAACGTGGGCCGGTCTTTCGTTCCTTACCAGGGTTGGCGGTTCGAGGACGCCCGAGGCCATCTGCCATTGAGGCTGCTCAGGGCCGGAAGCGCTCCTCCGGGATGTAGCGCTCGTTGGCGGTGCCGAATGTGAAGCCGGGACCCGGGCCTCCGGAGATGACGTAGATGGCGCCGTCCACCACCGCGGCACCGAGCCCGTGGCGGGCGGTGGGCATGGGATCGAGGGCCTCCCACCGGTCCTCCAACAGGCTGTAGCGCTCGGCTTCGTCGAAGGTCCGTGCTTCACCGGGATCGAAGGTTTCGCCCCCAAAGATGTAGAGCCAGCCGTCGAGGGAGGCGGCGGCCACACCGCTCCGACCCGTCCGGAGGTCGGCGCCGCGCGTCCAGGCGTCTTCTTCGGGATCGTAGATCTCGGTGGCGGTCATGGTGAAGTCGTCACCGGCCCGGCCCGCGGTCACCACCAGGCGTCCGTCCACCACCTCGGCGGCGTGGTGATTGCGGGCGGTGGGCATGGGTTCGAGGCGCTCCCAGGAGTTGGCCACCGGGTCGTAGACCTCATGGGTACCCACCGACTGGTCCGGCGAGTCGGTGTTGTGGACGTCGGGGTCCAGGCCCTCCTTGTCATCTACGGTTCCCCCCACGGTGTGGATCCGGCCGTCCACCACGGCGTAGGCCAGGGCGCCGCGGGCCGTGGGCATGGGCGCGCCTTCCATCCAGGTGTCCATGGCCGGATCGTAGATGTCCACCCGAGGCGAGGGATCGAAGGTGTTCTCGATGTAGCCGCCAATGAGGTAGAGGCGGCCTCCCACCTCCACCAGAGCCGCGTGGTGGGTTCCACGGGGGACGTCGCCCAGCGACTCCCAGCGGTCGTCGTCGGTGTGGTAGACCCAGAGCGTTCGGGCGGCGGGAGCCCGCTCGACGGCATCCGGATCGTCGGGCTCCACGAACCCGCCCATCATGTAGATGCGGTCATCGACCTGGCTCACGCTCACTTCGGTTCGGGCCTCGGGAACCGGGGCCATGGCGGTCCACTCGCCCACGGCCTCTTCGGGAACGTCCTCCACCTCACAGCCCGTAGCCAGAACGAATCCGGCCAGGACGATGACGAGTGCCCCTGGCAATGAGAGAGGGGTGCGGAGGATCCGCGATGGCAACGTGTCGGCTGCGTGCTTCATGACGACCTCCCTGAGCGGATTGAGGGTAGCGATGGAACGCGGCAGCGCTGCCGACCCAGCCGGCGGCTGCGGCTCAGGTCGTACCGTAAACGGTTGCACAAGTTTCGTTTAGTGTCTCTCTTGCGGAACTTGCTGGCGTCCACGGCTCGCCGCGCCGGCACCTCGTACCTTCCTGCCCGCACCCCCGCCCGCGCTCAGTCGCCGCCCTTGCCCGCTCTTGCCCGTCCCTTGTCTGCCGACGACCCGGAGGTGGAGCCGCCGCCTTTCGCACTCCCCTTGGACGATGACGTCTCGGAGGAGGCCCCTGCTTTAGAGGGTTCGGTCTTCCCCGAGTCCGACGCCTGCCCGGAGCCCGACGCCTGCCCGGGCGAGGGCGAGGCGGCGGCCTTGGGCCGGCCGCGGTCCCGTTCGGTGGGATCACCCATGTCGATCCCGCCACGGAAGCGTGCACCGTCTTCCAGGACGACACGGGGGGCGGTGAGGTCTCCGTCCACCTCGGCGGAGCCCCGGAGGATCAACTGCTCCTCGGCGGTGAGATCGCCCTCCACTCGGCCTTCGACGGTGATGAGGCGAGCCGTCACGTCGGCCTTGACCTCACCCTCGGAGCCCACGGTGAGGGCATGCTGTTTCAGGTTCACCGTGCCGTCCACATGGCCCTGGATCAGGAGGTCCTCGTCACCGGAGACCTCTCCGCGGATCCGGATGGATCGGCCGATGGTGGCCTGCTCCACGGGCTTCCGGGTCCGCTCACGTGAGGCGGCGCTCTCCTGGGCGTCCCGTCGGGGGGGTGTGGGCTCGTCCGACGTGTCGTCCTTCTTCCACATCTGGTTACTCCCTGGTTGAGTGTGGCGAGTCTCGAGACCCTCCGCATCGGAGGCAGGCGCCCATCAGATATGCTCCGGGCCCGCCTGCGTGCGAAGATCAGACCATTCATCAAGCGCAACGTCCGTGCCCAATGGGTCGGAAGGTCGCGGCTCGCACTTCTTCAAGAGCCCTTCGAGCGCTCATGCCCGGCTCGATTCGGCTTCCACGTCCGGACCGGGCCGTGTGTGCCGTGACCGCTCCGGCCTCCCTCACCCGGCACAATCTTCCGCCTCGGCGGGCGTAATATTCCCAGTGACGGTGGAGTCGCAACTGGAGTCGGACCGACGGCGAGGCCGGAACTCGCCGGTGCCTCCCGGGTTGGGCCGGAAGGTCCCGTGAAGCCCCTTCACTCCTTCCGGTCAGCTCCCACCATGGCGCCCTCCATTTCAGGCCTCCACCACGTCACGGCCACCGTGGCCGAGGCTGATCCGGACGCACAGTTCTACACACGGCTCCTGGGGCTCAGGCTGGTGAAGAGGACGGTCAACTTCGACGACCCGGGGGCCTATCACCTCTACTACGGTGACGAGCGGGGTCGCCCCTCGACCCTCATGACCACCTTTCCCTACGCGGGAAAGGGTGTGCGGGAAGGGACGAAGGGTGCCGGTCAGATCACCGTGACCTCCTTCTCCGTGCCCCCGGGATCCCTGGAGTTCTGGAGACGTCGCCTGGCGGCACGGGAGATGCCCTTCACCGAGGAGACGGACCGGTTCGGCGAGCCTTCCCTCATGCTGGAGGACCCCTCCGGCCTCAATATCGAGCTCCTGGAGGGCGCCGCCGATCCCCGTGCGCCCTGGATCGCTCCGGACATCGAGTCCGACGCCGCGATCCGGGGGGTCCACGGCGTGACCCTCGTGGTTCGCAGGGCCCGGGAATCGGTCCGCTTCGCCACCGAGGTCCTGGGGCTGGAGGTGGTGGAGCAGGCAGGGCGCCGTACCCGCCTCAGTGGCCGGAACCGGCGGCCGGGCAGCTACCTGGAAGTGCTGGAGTCGGACCGAGCTCCGGACGCCGTGAACGGGATCGGTACGGTGCACCACGTGGCCCTGGCGGTGGCCGGAGACGAGGAGCAGTCGGCCTTCCGGGAGCGACTCCAGACCATGGGGTACCAGGTTACCGACGTCCGGGACCGGCAGTACTTTCGCTCCATCTACTTTCGGGAGCCCGGGGGAATCCTCTACGAGATCGCCACCGAGGGTCCCGGCTTTACCCTGGACGAGGACCTCTCCGAGTTGGGGGAGGAGCTGAAGCTCCCGGCCTGGGAGGAGAAGAATCGGGATGCCATCGAGGCGGCTCTTCCGCCCATCCTCTTTGACAGCGGGTAGCAAATCGTGAACTCAGACGCCGGATCCACAGCACCCGACCTGACCACCGGAGGGACCGGACCCCACTCGGACCAGCCGGTGGCGCAGGCCGGAGCCCCCCTGGGCGAGGGCCAGGCCGCCATGATCATGATCCACGGGCGTAACGCCGGCCCCCACGACATCCTGGGCCTGTACCGGGCGCTGGATCGCCAGGGCTTCACCTACCTGGCGCCGGCGGCCCGGAACAACGCCTGGTACCCCAACTCGTTCATGGCCGAGCGGGAGTCCAACCAGCCCGGGATCTCATCCGGGCTCTCCATGATCAGCGCCCTGGTGGACGACGTGGTGCAGGCCGGAGTGCCCCGGGAGCGCATCATGCTGCTGGGATTCTCGCAGGGCGCCTGCCTCACCTCGGAATTCGCCTACCGGCATCCCGCTCGCTACGGCGGGGTCATCGCCTACAGCGGCGGGCTCATTGGTCCGCCGGAGACCCGGTGGGAGATCCTGGGCTCAGTGGAGGGGACGCCGGTGTTTCTGGGGTGCAGCGACCGGGATCCCCACATTCCCGAGGACCGGGTTCACGACACGGCTCGGATCTTCGAAGCGATGGGCGCCCGGGTGACGGAGCGGATCTACCCGGAAATGGGTCACCTGGTCAACGACGACGAGATCGCCTTCACCCAGGAGCTGATGGACCGGGTCCTCTCCGGCTGATCATGGCGGATCCAGCTGCCGGGACGGGTGGATGGTAACGGCCAGAGCGGTCGGGTTTTCCGACTACCTGGGCCTGGTGGGTGGCCTGGTGGCCTTCGGGGTGGTGCTGGTGCTCCCCACGGCCGAAGGATTGTCGGTGGAGGGGCAACGGGTCGCGGCGGTGGCAGCCCTCATGGCGGTGTGGTGGATGACGGAGGCCCTTCCCCTGGCGGCCACGGCGCTTCTCCCCGTGCCCCTGTTCCCCCTCCTGGGCGTGATGCCGGTGGGCGACACCACGGCCCCCTATGCCCACGAGCTCATCTTCCTCTTTCTGGGCGGATTTCTCATTGCCCTGGCCATGCAGCGCTGGGACCTTCATCGACGCATTGCCCTGGGCCTGGTAGGGGCGGTGGGATTCGAGCCCCGCCGCCTGGTGCTGGGATTCATGCTGGCCACGGCCTTCCTCTCCATGTGGATCTCCAACACCGCCACCGCCGTCATGATGCTGCCCATCGGCATCGCCATCCTGGCGCTGGTGGATCCAGAGGACGGTCCCCTGGGGACGGCGCTCATGCTGGGGATCGCCTACGCGGCTTCCATCGGCGGGGTGGCCACCATCATCGGGACGCCCCCGAACGCCATCTTCGCCGCCGCCGCCGGGCAGATGCTGGACCGTACCGTGGGCTTCACCGAGTGGATGACGGTGGGCGTACCCCTGGCGGTGGTGATGCTGGCCCTCACCTGGTTCCTCCTGGTGCGGGTCCTGCACCCACTCCCCGCCACCGCCCAGGGTCCCGGTGCGGGGAAGGCGATCCAGGCGGAACGAGCGGGTCTGGGGCCGCTGTCACGCGGGGAGAAGGTGGTGGGGACGGTCTTCGCGCTCACCGCCCTGGGGTGGCTGGTGCGGGAGCCCAAGCGCTTCGGCGCGGTGGAGATTCCGGGGCTCCAGAGCTATTTCCCCATGATCTCCGATTCCGTCATCGCCATGGCGGGAGCCATTCTCCTCTTCCTCATCCCGGTCTCCGTCAGCGAACGGACCTTCGCCCTGAACTGGGAGTGGGCTGCGAAGGTGCCCTGGGGTGTGCTCATCCTCTTCGGGGGCGGCCTCTCGCTGGCGGCGGGCTTCGAGGTCTCGGGCCTGGCCGAGTGGATCGGGTCGCAGGTCCTGTTCCTGGAAGGAGTGCCCTTCATTCTGGTTCTGGCTGCGGTGGCTGGGCTCTTCGTGCTCCTCACCGAGCTCACCTCCAACACCGCCACCGCAACCATGGGGATGCCGGTCATGGTGGGTGTGGCCCTGGGCCTGGGCGTGGACCCGTTGGTCCTCATGGCGGCGGCAGCCATGGCCAGCTCCATGGCCTTCATGCTCCCGGTGGCCACCCCGCCGAATGCCATCGTCTTCGGTTCGGGCCGGATCACCATCCAGCAGATGACCCGGGCGGGGGTCTGGCTGAACCTCCTCTCCATTACCCTGGTGACCCTCACCGCCTACTTTGCCCTGGGCTGGCTTCTGGGTTGGGGTTGAAGGCTAGCTCCCCGAGGGGTCGGGGCGCTGGGACGGGCGCACGTCGTGGCCCCAGTGCATGGGCGGAAGGTCCACCTCTTCGGTGAGGTCGAAGCGGAGGTGATGCCGCCACTCGTGGTCCCGCATGGTTCCGTAGGTGAAGTGCACACCGGGTTCGATCTCCACGGCCCAGCCCCCGATGGACTCGCCCCGCTGGGTGGCGAACTCCTGCCGATTGGCCGTGCCCTCGGAGATGGTGGTGGCGCCGTACCAGGTGTTGTCCTCCTCGGTGCCGTCCTCGTGCCGGTGGTCGTGCCGGAGCTCCAGGTGGTCGTCGTGTCGGATGAAGACCCACGTCCGGGAGCGGTTGTCATCTACGTGAAGGGGGAAGCGGATCTCCTCGTCGCCGCATTCCCAGAAGTGGACCACCAGGCGGGCGTCGGGCGAGATCTGGTCATCGGGGGCCTGGAGCAGCTCGCCCTCGGCGGCGGACTCGCACAGCCCCTGGAGGTTGGTCCAGAAAGCGTCCTGGGGGCTCTGGGTCGCGGCCGATTCCGAGTATGCGGGGGCATCGACCTCCCCGGCGTCGTCAGGCCCGCAGGCCGAGAGGGCGAAGGCGAGGAGAGCGCCGAGGGTGAAGACGGTGCGTGTCATTCTGGCTCCGGTCTGAAGGTGGATCGAACCATGAGTTCGGACGTTCTGGGGCCGTCGGGCCGGTGGGGAAAATGTCATCCCTGGCGTCCCTGCGCGAGGGGGGCGTTCGGAGGCGGTGAGGGGATGGTCCAGCCTGGCTTCCGGAAACCTCTCCGTCATAGCCTTCAACGACTTGCACGTTGCCGGTCTGGGGCGCATGTTAGCCGGTGGCGGCCCGTTGAAGGCCGCCGGCCTCTGTCCGGTGGTGTGTTCGGTGGCGCGCCGCTCTTTCGCCACCCGGGGCGCCAATCCGGGCAGGGGCTCCTCATACTCTGCATCGCGCACCCCGCGATCGCGTGACCCGCGCCCCTGGGAGGCCACGGATGAAGGTACGGACGGCTGCTGCCCTGGTCCTGCTTGTTGGAGTCCACCTCTGGGCAATGACCGCGTCGCTTCAGGCCCAGCAGGAGGCCGGCGACCTGGAGCTCCAGTTCACCGGGTCGGTCCTCTCCACGGTGGGGCAGGATGGAGGCTCCTTCACCAGCGGGGTGTTCAAGACGAAGGTGGGGTACTTCGTGACGGATCACGTGGAGCTGGGAGCCTTCCCCAGCCTCCTCTTCGCCCGGGTCACGGTAGAGCAGGGCGATCTCTCCCAGACGGTGTCGGACACCCGGTTCGGGATGGGGGTGTTCGGCACCTATTCCTTTCTCATGGAAGACGCCACCACCGTCCCGTATGTCGGTGCGCAGCTCTACCGGATCGATCTGACGGACGACGACGAGACGGGATGGGCCGGCGTGAACGGGGGCTTCAAGTTCTACATCAGTCGGACCACCGCCTTCGACCTGGGGGGTAACCTCTTGATGGGGCTGGGTGAGAGGGGAGGGGCCCTCCTCCTCATGCAGGCGGGCATCAGCTTCCTGTTCTGACCCAGAGGCAATCATGACATCTCTCGTTCGCATCTCCGGCGCGCTCCTGGCAGCGGTCGTGGTCTGCCTTCCCCCTCCCCTCGAAGCCCAGGACGTCAGCGTCACACCCTTCGGCACCTTCCAGGTCGACGCATCGGTGACGGCGCTGGACTTCTCCTTCGATGGCCGGTGGCTCCTGGTGGGCGACGCCGATGGCCGACTCACCGTGAAGGAGGCGACGGCGGGGGAGGCCGGCGCGGACGAGCCCGCCGGCCAGGTTCGCTCATCGAACGACGCCATCCGCTTCGCCGGGTTCCTGGTGGGCGACAGCGCGGTGGTGGCGGTAGATGCCCGGGGCGCGGTGAAGATCCACGGGTTCCGGGAGGGGGCTCTCTCGGACGCGCCCACGGCGGAGCTGGCGGTGGCTGACCGTCCGGAGGCTCTCGCGCTGGACGCCGGACGACGGTACCTGGCGGTGGCGACCCGGGGCGCCACCGTGGAGATCCTCGACCTGCCCACCCGGCAGAGGATCGGGGTCATCGACGCCCGCGGCGACCTGGACGAACTCCTTCACCTGGGCTTCGACCGGCGGGGGCGGCAGCTCATTGCCGTCACCCGCCGGGGCCAGGTGACGGCCTGGAATCCCGCCACCCTGGAGTCCATCAGGCGGATTACGCTGCAGAGCGACGAGCTCCACGGGTCCCGCACCGTGGTGCACAGCGTGGGCGCCGACCGCAGCGCCAACATCCTGGTGGTGGCGCTGGAGGAGGTGGCGCTCCCCCGGGGCGGACTCCGGGGGCCGGCGCGGCCTGGTGACCTGGAGCGACGGGACCGGATCCTGGTCTTCGACTGGCACTCGGGGGCCGAGATCAAGGGGCTGGCCTTCGCCGACGGTATCATCGAGGAGCTGGCGGTGGGCCCCGGCAACGACCACGTGGTGGTGGCCGAGGGCACCACGGTGACCCTCATGGACCTCCGGGCGGGTGAGCCGGGGGCTCGGGTCACCGCGCCGGCGGAGGTGAACCGGCTGGCCATCGGCCCGGAGGACGACCGCCTGGCGGTGGGCTCCGATGACGGCGACGTGGCCATCTGGGAGATGGCCTACCGACAGCCGGTGGCCGCTGACGAGCTGGCCGACGAACTGCCGGGGCTGTCGGGCCGACTGCGGGTCCTGGGTGAGGACTCACCCGCCATTACCCCCGATTCGCCGGTGACCATGGCCATCCTCCCCTTCGACGACCGGGACAGCGACTCCGAGTTGGGGCAGGACGAGCAGATGGCCCGGATGGTGGCCGAGCTGTTGACCACCCAGCTGGCCAACGTGGAGCACGTTCGCCTGGTGGAGCGGATCCGAATCGACGACCTCCTGGACGAGCTGGAGCTCAGCGCCCGGGGCATCACCGAGCCCCACGGCCTGGAGATGGGCCAGATGCTTAACGCCGACTACGTTCTTCTGGGCAGCATCGGCGCCTTCGGCACGAGCCACACGTTGAGCGCTCGACTCCTGCACGTGGAGACCGGCGAGGCGGTGAGCGGCCGCCAGGTTCTCTGCGAGGAGTGTCGTGCTCAGGACTTCTTCGACGTGGTCCACCTGCTGGGGACCACCATTGCCCGATAGGATGACGGACTCAGACGACGCCCAGGAGATGATTCGCACCGCGGTGGAGCGGGCACGCCGAGCCGTGAAGCTGAGGGACACGGTGGGGCGGGGAACGGCCCGCACCAGGGCCCGCATCGAGCAGGGGCTCACGTGTCGGGTGGAGGACGGCTCGTGGAGCTTCACCGCCGATATGCCGGAGAAGGCGGGCGGGGACGGCCAGGGCCCCGATCCCGGGGTGTTCGGGCGGGCCTCCCTGGCGAGTTGTCTCGCCATCGGCTACTCCCTCTGGGCCGCCCATGCAGGAGTGCCTCTCACGGCCCTGGAGGTGGAGGTGCAGGCGGACTACGACGTGCGTCCGCAGTACGGATTGGGAGAGGGGTCTCCCGCGTACCGGGAGATCCGCTGGATCGTCCACGTGGAGAGCCCGGCGCCGGAGGACGAGGTCCGGGAGGTCCTGGAGACGGCGGAGGCCCGCAGCCCGTATCTGGCCCTGTTTCGAGACCCCCAGAGCCTGCGCCGGGAGATCAGCATCGCCCGTCCCTCGGCCGGAGATGGCGAGACGACCCCCTGAACAAGTCACACAGCGAAAAGGACATCATGGACCCCAGACTTCAGATTCGGGTGCAGCGCTACGGATGGGATCGGGCGGCGGAGGTCTACGATCGAGCCTGGAGCGGGCCCCTGGAGCCCGCGCAGTCCACCCTGCTGGAGATGGCCGATCTCAAACCCGGGGAGGGGGTGGTGGAGGTGGCGTGCGGATCGGGCCTGGTCACCCTGAGGGCGGCTGATGCAGTGGGGCCGGGCGGCCGGGTGGTGGCCACCGATCTCTCCGACGGTATGCTCGAGCGTGCCCGACGGGCGGTGGATGACGCCGAGCTGGAGCAGGTCACCCTCCTTCGGCGGGACGCCGGCGCCCTGGAGCTTTCGGATGACGAGTTCGACGTGGCCATCTCGGCCCTGGGGTTGATGTACGTTCCGGACCCTGGAGTCGCCCTCCGGGAGATGGCTCGGGTGCTGCGCCCGGGGGGGCGGGCCGTGCTGGCGGTCTGGGGCGAGCGTAAACGCTGCGGCTGGGCCGACCTTTTCCCCATCGTGGATGCCCGGGTGAACACGGAAGTGTGTCCCCTCTTCTTTCAACTGGGCACCGGTGACGCGCTCCGGTACGCCATGGACGAGGCCGGCTTCCGGGAGATCGTGGTGAGGCGGCTCGAGACCATCTCGCACTTTCCCAGCGAGGCCCGGATCCTGGAGGCGGCCTTCGCCGGAGGGCCGGTGGCCATGGCCTACAGCCGCTTCGACGAGACCACCCGCGGTGAGGTGCACCGGGAATACCTGGAGTCCGTCGAGGAGTACCGGGGCGGCGACGGGTACCGGGTTCCCGGCGAGTTCGTGGTGGCCCGGGGAGAAGTGGGCTGAGCCCCGCCGAGGCGGCCTCCGGCCTCTTGACACCCTCAACACTGTCGGACAGAATCAGTTGCACACGAGCATCGACCACGTTCCATGAGACCCGGCTGGGCAATGGATCGTCCGGTTGCTGACAAGAGCAAAGCCGCCGAAAGGCGACGACGCAGAGCTACGGGGCTACGGTTCGAACACGGTGCCATGCCCGCCGGGCCGCCAGCGACCCGATCGGGGAGACCCGGTCGAGAGCTGGGGGCCCTTTTCGCGTTCGGGACCTACTTGTCGGGAGTGCGGGTGACATCTGGGGGCTGGTGCGGTCGCCGTTCGGGGTGAATGCCACAGTCAGAAGGAGGCCACATGGATCACACAGGTGAGTCTTTCGGGAGCCGGCTCCTTCGGTCCATGGGCCTCCGCCCGGTGTCCCACCGACCCACCCTGACCTCGCGCTTCTGGATCTACTCGGTGAGCGCGTACCTGATCCCGGTGGTGGTCCACCTGGCCCTGCCTCCGGAGGGGTCATCTCTGGACGAGTTGGTCTGGCTCGTCATCCTGGTGCCGGCCTTCCTGCTTTCGCTCCACTACGGACTCCGTGGTGCCTTTGCCGCCCTCCTCCTGGGTACGGCCCTCATGCTGGGGGTGGAGTTCTCCATGATCTTCACCCGGACGCCGGGGGACCCGCGCATCACGGTGCCCATCTACATTGCCTACGGTGCGCTGGCCATAAGCGTAGGGTGGCTCTCGCAGCAGCTCCACGAACACTACGAGTATGCCCTGGATCTGCAGGCCGCGCAGAAGACCGAGGCCCTGGGGACCATGGCGGCGGGGATCGCTCACGACTTCAACAACATCCTCACGACCATGGTGGCCAATGCCGAGCTCATCGCCAGCGGCGCTGATGAGGAAGGGGAGAACGGCGGCCAGGAAATGGCCCACCTCAAGGAAGCCGCCCGGCGCGGGGCCGGCATGGTGCGCAACATGCTGGGGTTCAGCCGAAAGGGCATGCTCGCTCTGAGGCCTCTGGACCTGGTGGAGCTGGCGCACCGCCAGGTCCAGCTGATCAATCGCCTGGTGGGCGATCATATCGAGGTCGAGTACCACGCCGAGGAGGAGCTTCCGGCCATCCTGGCCGATCAGGATGCGGTGGAGCGGATCCTGGTGAACCTGGTGACCAATGCCAGGGACGCCATGCCGTACGGAGGAGAGCTGGCCATTCAGGTGGAGCGGGAGCGCCTGGACCGGGACCACCACCGTCGCAAGGGGTGGGGAGACCCTGGAGAGTACGTCTGCCTGACGGTTCGGGATTCCGGCGTGGGAATGGACGAGGAGACGCTGGCGAAAATCTTCGAACCGTTCTTTACCGGGAAGGAGCCCGGAGAGGGAGTGGGCCTGGGGATGGCCATGGTCTACGGTCTCATGAAACAGCACCGCGGTTTCGTGGACGTGGACAGCGCGCCGGGCGCCGGGACCACGGTGCGGGCCTACTTTCCGGTGGCGAAGGAGCGAGCGGTGCAGGCCCGGGTGGCGCCTCGCCGGAAGCCGGAGGGCGGCTCGGAGACCATCCTCCTGGTGGAGGACGACGAAGCCATCCGGAGGGCGGCCAGACGCATCCTGGAGCGGTTCGGCTATACGGTCATCGTGGCCGTCGACGGTGACGAGGCCGTGGAGATGTACCGGGAGCACCAGAGTGAGGTAGACCTCGTCCTCTGCGACGTGATCCTCCCCAAACGCAGCGGTCCCGAGTTCTACGAGGCGGTCCGGCGGATCCCGGGGGATCCCCCCGTGCTCTTCATGAGCGGGTATCCGGCTCGAACCGTGCGGGCCAGGACGGCTCTGGACTCAAGCCTGCCCTTCCTGCAGAAGCCCTGGACCGTGGACGAGCTGGCCGCCGCGGTCCGGCGAACCCTGGACGGTGAGATGGCGGCGGCTTCGGCGGGGGATCCAGGAGGCGGCGAGGGCGCACCTACGGCCTGAGTGGTCGGATGGGCCCGATGGGCTTGCCGCCGGACTATTCTTCCGCGGCGGCGGCCAGACGCCTGGCCCGGGCGTCCACCTCGGCCATGGCCCGTTCCACGTCGACGGTAAGGTGTTCGCCGCCGTCGTAGAGGAACCGGCCGTCTACTATCACGCTGGTCACGTCGGCGGCCTGGGCGGAGTAGATCAGGTGCGACACCACGTCATGGGGCGGGTGGAGGTGGGGTTGGTGGAAGTCCACCAGCACCACATCGGCCCGCTTCCCGGTCTCCAGGCTTCCCACCTTCTCCTCGAGACCCAGCACCCGGGCACCTCCCAACGTGCCTATCTCCAGGACCTCGGCGGCCGCCAGGCTGGTGGGATCCAGCTCCACGGCCTTGTGGAGGAGCGCCGTGAGTCGCATCTCGCTCCAGATATCCAGGCGGTTGTTGGAGGCGGTGCCGTCCGTAGCCAGCCCCACGTCGATCCCCCGCCGTCGCAGCTCGGACACCGGCGCCACCCCGGAGGCCAGCTTGCAGTTGGAGGTGGGGTTGTGGGCCACTCGGACAGCGCTCCGGCCGTCCCGACGGTGGGCCATGATCTCCAGGTCGGCCTCGTCCAGGTGTACGCAGTGGGCCGCGATGAGCGGCACATCGAGGGCGCCCAGGGACTCCAGGGTCTGGATCGGGGTGGCGCCCCACCGCTTGCGAACCTCCTCCACCTCGGTCCGGGTCTCCGAGGCATGGGTCTGGATGGGCGCCCCCAGCTCGCCGGCGGCGTCCACCACCGCCGTCCAGTGCTCCCGCTCACAGGTGTAGAGGGAGTGGGGTGCGATGCAGGGGAGGATCCGGCCGTCGCCGGCCCCGGCTGCGTCCGATACGTAGGACCGGGCCTCGGCGATCTGGCCCGGGACGTCGGGGAAGACGCCGATGATGCTGGCCGAGGGACAGGCCCGGATGCCGCTCTCGAGCATAGCCTCGGTGGCTCGGCGGTGGAAGAAGTACATGTCGGCGAAGCAGGTCACCCCGTTCCGGATCATCTCGGCGATGGCCAGCTGCGTTCCCCAGTAGACGTCCTCTTCCTCGAGGCCGGATTCGAAGGGCCAGATCTTCTCCTGAAGCCATGGCTCCAGCGCCATGTCGTCGGCGTACCCCCGCAGGAGGGTCATGGCCGCGTGGCAGTGGGTGTTGATCAGGCCGGGCATGGCCACCAGGTGCTCCCCTCCCCGGATCTCGTCGGCCTGGAAGGGAGGAGCGTCGGCGGCGGGGCCGACGTAGGTGATGGCTCCGTTCTCCACGTGGATGGCCGCATCCTCCACGACTGGGGCGTCCTTGGAGAGGGTAACGGCGGTGACGGGCGAGAGGGCGATTCGGGTCATGGAACGATCTGGGCGGGAGTCGACGTCGTCATTCGGGTCGTGGTTTGGATCGGGTCTGGGTTCCGGCGCGGGCACGGCGGCCCGGCGGTGCGGGCAACCATCAGGTGACGTCCGGGGAGCCAAACTCCTCGGTGGCGCGTCGGGCCGGGGCACGGGGATCGTCCCGGTACGTCTCGGCGGCGGCCATGAAGAGGCGGGCCACTCGCGGCATGGCTTGCTCCATGGCCTCCAGGACCTCCGCCTCGGTGAGCTGCCCATCGCCCATTCCCGCGGCCGGGTTGGTCACAACCGACACCCCGGCGTAGGACAGCTGGGCCTCCCGGGCCAGGACCACTTCAGGAACAGCGGTCATGCCCACCACGTCGGCGCCCCAGCTCCGGTAGACCCGGATCTCAGCCGGGGTCTCGAAGCGGGGGCCCTCGGTGCAGATGTAGGTGCCACCGTCGGCCAGGGCGATGTCGAGGGATTCGGCGCGTCGGAGCAGGTGGTCCCGAAGCTGCCGGCAGTACGGCTCGCTGAAGTCCACGTGGACCGCCTCCTCGTCGAAGAAGGTCTGGCGGCGGGTGCTGGTGCGATCCAGGAGCTGGTCCGGCAGGATCAGGGTGCCGGGAGCCCACTCCGGCCGCAGAGAGCCCACGGCCGTCGAGGCCAGGACTCCGGTGACCCCCAGCGCCTTGAGGGCGGCGATGTTGGCGTGGTAGTTGATCCGGTGAGGGGGGACGCGCCGCTCCTCTGCCGCATCAGGGGGACCATGCCGGTCCAGGAAGACGATGCCTCGCCCGGCCAGGCGGCCCAGGGTGACGCGGGCCGAGCCCCAGCGTGTGGAAATCGTCTCCTCGCGGAGGTCGCCGAGCTGACGGCGCGCCTCCCTGAGGTGGAAGCCGGTGCCCCCGATGATGGCCATGAGGCCGTCCGACGTTTCTTCTGGCTCCATTGGGAGTTGATGCCTCGAGTAGCCGCGTGGACTGCCGCCGTGTCCGAGGCGAACCCCCAGCCGGGGACGAGGGTTCCTCCCGGCGGGAGTCCTACTTGCGCCTCTCGGGCTTGCGGGGGAAGGGCTCCACCTGCTTTTCGGCGTCTACGGAGTCGGGCAGATGGGTGGGGAAGCGGCCAGGTCGGCCGGTGAGTCGCCGGTAGATCTTTCCCAGCCACCGGGAGAGGCGCCCCGAGAGGCGTCGGGCCACCCGTGGATCCTTCGCCACCAGAACCGAGCCCTCGGCCCGTTCGCCGATCTCGTCGGCAGTGCGTCCCACCATGTAACGCCCGAAGAGGGTGCGGAAGCTCACCTCCCGGCTCGAGCCCAGGACCACCAGATCGTGCTCCTCTCCCGCCACCAGGATTTCCCGGATCACGTCCCCGCCACGCCCCAGAATGAGCTCCGCGTCGTTGTCGGTGAGTTCGTTCAGCCGCTCCAGGTATTCCCTGGCCTGTTCCTCCCGGGTCTCCGATGCGTCGGACGGAAGGACCATCATGAAGGTCAGGGTGGCGCCGGTGAAGGTGGCTACCGCGTCGGCCAACTCCACCTCGACCGTGGCGTACGGACTTCCGGCGGTGGCCACCAGGATCCGGTCGTACTTCTTGTGTCCCCGGTACTTGAGAATGGCCACCCGCGCCGGGCTCTTCCGAAGGATCGTGTCTACGTAGCTGCCGAGGAGGTGGGTGATCCGGAAGGCCCGGTGCCAGTCGATGAGGACGATGCGGACGTCGGGCTCCACGAGTCCCAGGATGGCTCGAGCCCGGTCACGGGCGATGAGATGATGAAAGCGGAAGGGAACGCCGTGCTCCTCCATGCGACGACGGAGCTTCTCCATCCACTGGGGTGATGGCGAGGAGACCTCGGTGTCCAGCGGTCTCTGGTAGGGTACCTCCGTCACCATGACCACGTCGACCGGAAAGCCGTAGCGATGTCCGAAGGCGGCGGCCAGCGCCAGGAGCTGCTTGTAGGGCCTGCCCTCTTCCACCTCCACCAGAACGCGGATGGGCTCCTCCTCGTCTTCCGGAGCCCTGGGGGTGACGTCAGGGGTGCCCTCGAGGGCAATCCGCTTCTCTTCCAGCGATTGAACCTGCTGCAGCTCCTGCAAGCGATCGGCGAGGCCGTACTCCGGCTGCAGTTCGTTCCCTTCTGCCTGCACCGCCCTGCGACGCCAGAAGTACCAGGCGGTGGCAAGGAGCGCCAGGCCCACAGCCGATACATGCGAGAGGAGCCCCATGCCCGGCAGGAGCGCCAGGGCGGCCACGGCTCCCACCAGGGGGAGCACCGGATAGAAGGGAATGTGGAAGCTGGGACGGTACCACACCGGCTGGGCCCGGCGGAGGATTACGACGGACAGGTTCACCAGGGCAAAGACGATGAGGCCGAAGGCCCCGCCCAACTTGGCCAGCCCTTCCACGTCCAGCAGCAGGGCCAGGCCCGTCATGACGCCGCCGGTACAGAGAATGGACCGGGCAGGCGTACGGAACTGCTTGTGTATGGAGCTGATCCACTCCGTCATGAGGCCGTCTCGGGCCATGGCGAAGGGGTAGCGCGATGAGGAAAGGAGCGCCGCGTTCCCGGTGGAGAGGGTGGCCAGAAGGCCGGCCACCGCCACCACGGCGCCGCCGATGGCACCCAGGAAGATCCCTCCAGCGTCGGCCAGCGGGGCGGGCACCTCCGTCACCACGTCCAGGGGGAGCACGCCGGTGACGATCACCATGGTGAGGACGTAGAGGACCGTGACCACCAGGACCGAACTCAGGATCCCCAGAGGGAGATTCCGGCCGGGATTCTTTACCTCTTCGGAGATGGCCGCCGCCTTCATGACACCCAGGTACGAGATGAAGACCACTCCCGTGGTGGCAAAGACGCCGCCCCAGCCGAAGGGTAGCACCGGCTCCAGCGTCTCCCGCTCCACCGCGGTGAGGCCCACCACCGCGAAGGTGACCATGATGATGAGCAGCAGCACCACGATGAGGTTCTGCAGAGTCCCGCTGGCCTTCGCCCCGATGACGTTGACGACGGTGAGCAGGACGCCGGCTGCCGCGGCCGAGAGGAGGATCGGCACGGGAGAGAAGTGATAGACGTACTGCCCCAGTCCCACCAGTGCGAACGAGCCCTTCAGAACGAGTGCGAGCCACGCCCCCATCCCCACCATCGACCCCACCAGGGGGCCGGTGGCCCGACTGACGAAGTAGTAGTCGCCCCCTGCCTTGGGCATGGCCGTGGCCAGCTCCGAGACGCTCATGGCCGCAATGCAGGTGATGAGCCCGGCAAAGAGGAAGGAGAGGGCCGCGCCGGGTCCGGCGCCTGCCGCCGCCACACCGGGCAGCACGAAGATCCCGGCTCCGATCATCGTTCCGGTGGCGGTGGCGAAGACGGCGAAGAACCCCAACTCGCGGCTGAGCTCCCGGCCGCTGTCCCCTGCTTCCTTTCCTGAGCCGGGAAGGGTCTGGGTTTCGCTCATGATCCGCTCCTCGAAGGGAGTCCCCCCCACGGCTCGCATATTCGGGACGAGCCCGACGCGGAGAGGCGAGAGCCTGTCACTGATATCGAATGATGCACTTTTCTCCCTTCGACTCTCAGTTTGCGGCGTGGACTCGGAGGACGGGACGGAACCGGCGGGGCCAGGACAGCCGGTTTTCGAGCGATGGCGCAGCCCTGTCGGCCGAAAGTGAGTTTACTCCACCGCGGTCTCCGGGCCAACCCCGGGGCGGAGAACCCGCGACGCCCGCTGGCGAGTGTTCCGGGGGACGTCCTGGGCGGGGCGGCTTGACAAATCAAGGACTTAGTCTAGACTAAACCTTGAGTTAGGGAAGGCTAAATATCCGTGGAGAGCGCTCCAATGCACATTATCACCGTGGCCTGTGCCTTCTTGATGGCCTGGAATCCGGCGGGGTGGGGAGACGTTTCGGTGGGCCCCTCGCCGCTGGAGGGCCACCGGGTGGTGGCGGAGGATTCAATGCAGGTGCGGGGGCAGGTGGTGGACTCGGAGCAGGACGGGGCTCCGGTGGTGGGTGCTGTAGTGGAGCTCCGTGAGCTGGAGCGGCAGGTCCGAACCGATGCCAGGGGACGCTTCTCGTTCGAGGACGTACCTCCGGGCCGGTGGACCGTGCGTGCCCGGGCTCCGGGCCTGGCACCCCGATCCGTGGAGTTGCACGTCACCCGGGAAGCGGCCGGTCGGATGGAGTTGAGGGTGGTGTTGGACGTTCCCCTCTTCGAACTCGGTGAGGTGGTGGCCACGGTGTCGCCCCTGGGCAGCCAGGTCGGCTATCAGCCGGCCCGAGCCCTCGACCGGGACGCTCTCACTCGTCGCATGGACACCTCGGTGGGGGTCATGCTGGATGGACAGCCGGGAGTGGCCATGCGGTCCATGGGACCGGCGCCGGCCCGGCCGGGGATCCGGGGATTCGACGGAGATCGCCTCCTGGTCCTGGAGGACGGCGAGCGCATGGGCGACCTCTCGGAGACCGCCGCTGATCACGCCATCTCCCTTGACCCCATGGCCGTAGAGCGAGCCGAGGTGGTCCGCGGCCCTGCCAGTCTGCTCTACGGCCCGTCGGCCCTGGGTGGGGTGGTGAACCTTCACACCCGGGACTTGCCCCGCACCTGGAGCGCCGGGTGGTCCGGGAGCGTGGTCTCTCACGGTGCTACGGTGAACCGTTCTGGTTCTGCCTTGGCCGACGTCGTGTACGGGGGCGCCGGCTGGGCCGTAACGGGACGGGCGTCGGTACGGGAGGCTGGGGACATCCGGACGCCGGAGGCCCGCCTGCCCGGCACCTCGGTTTCGGGTCTGGATGCCCAGCTTGGCGCCGTTGGCCGCTGGCGAGGGGTCGAGACGGGAGCTTCCTTTTCGGCGCAGGGCCGAAGCTACGGGATTCCCGAGGCCATCGATGACCCGGACGAGGACGTTCGGATCACCACGGAGCGGCAGGCGGTGCAGGGCCGGCTGGAGTGGACTCCGAACCGTGCGGGCTGGATGGAGGGGCTGGAGGTGCGATACCGAGCCGTGCGGTTCTTCCAGCAGGAACTGGAGCGGGACCTGGTGGACCTGCAGGAAGATGTGGAGCTGGAGTTTCTGCAGCACGCCCTCTTCGGCACCGCAATCGCCCGACACCGGGCTCTAGGCCCACTGGATCCGGGCGCGGTGGGGGCCTCGCTGCGCAGCCGAAAGGTCCGGGTCGGTGGGGACGAGGCCTTCACCCCGGGTGCGCGGGAAGTGTCGTTGGGGCTCTTCGCCTTCCAGGAGCTGCCTGTTTCACCCAGCCTCCGGCTGCAGTTCGGGGCCCGGGTGGAAGGCGAGCGGGGTCGGACCCTTCCCAACGCCGCCTTTCCGGAGGCGGAAGAGGACAGGAGCACCTGGGCGGCGTCGGGGTCCGTCGGGTTCAACTGGCAGCCCGGAGAGGGATGGGAGGTGGGTGCCCAACTGGCCCGGGCCCACCGGAATCCCACCGTGGAAGAGCTCTTCGCCGATGGGCCTCACCTCGCGGCCGGGGTCTACGAGCTCGGCGATGCGGAACTGGGAGACGAGGTGGGCCACGGGGCGGACCTCTTTCTACGTCATTCCTGGGAGCGGGCCTCGGTGGAGGTGGCCGCATTCGGCAACTGGATACGGGACTTCGTGGCCTTCCAGCCGCTGGGAGAGGAGGACCCGGCTTCGGGGCTTCCCATCTTTCGGTACGAGCCCACCGACGCCCGGATGCTGGGCGGGGAAGTGACCGTCGCCGGCCGAGTCGGATCGGCCCTCCACCTGGCCGGAGGGGTGGACTACGTACGCGGCGATCGGATCGAGGGGATGGGACTCCCCTCCAACGCCGTCCCGGACGCGGACAGTGATCCGGGCCGACAGCGTGCCGGGAACACCCGGATTCCGCTGCCCAGCATGCCGCCGCTCCGGGGTCGCATGGAACTCCGCTACGAACCGGGACGTTGGTGGGTGGGATCCACGGTTCGTGCGGTTCGGTCCCAGCGCCGGGTGGCTCCCGGCGAGTCGCCCACGGGGGGCTACCTGCTGCTGGATGCCGATGTGGGGGCCCGCCTCGACGGGGAAGGCCATCACACCGTCGTCCTGCGAGTGGACAACGCCACGAATCGCCTGTACCGGGATCACCTCTCCAGGGTCGAGGAGCGGGGCTTTCCCATGCCGGCGCGAAATCTGGCCCTGGTCTATCGCTTCCGGTACTGAGCCTCGAGAGGGTGGACCTTCCCCGGCTGAGACGATCTGTCCCCTATGGTGGGTGAAAGTGGCCCGTGCAGCTCCTGGGTTCCGTGCCCTGACGGCGCACCGGGGCCATCGCCGGGCCTGGACCGCCTTTTGCACCTTCCACCCTGGGGAGGATGACGGTTCCGGGGCCATGACAACAGGAAGAAGGACGGAGAGAGCCAAGATGAGTTCTGAGCACAGAATCGAGGAGATCGACACGGAGACCTGCCTTCGGCTCCTGGAGCGGCACCACTTCGGGCGGGTGGGCATCGTCGATGACCGCGGGCCCCTGATCCTTCCGGTCAACTATGTGCTGGACGGCCGAGCCGTGGTGTTCCGGACCGATCCCGGCGCCAAGCTGTTGGCCGCCGTCGAGGGAGGGCAGGCCTGTTTCGAGATGGACGCGGTGGACGAGAAGCGCCGATTCGGATGGAGCGTGTTGGTCCGGGGCCGGCTCACCCAGGTGGTGGACGAAGCGGAGCGGCGACGTCTGGCCCAGCGCCTCATCGAGCCCTTCGCCGGCGGCCCCAAGGCGTACATCGCTCGCATCCGGGGCGAATCGATCAGCGGACGGCGGATCCCCCTGGCAGACGACCTTCCCGACGAGTGGCTTGACAAGCCGGACCTGGGAAACGTCTGGCGGGGCCCCGACGCCAGTGATCTACTTGGGTGAATCCGCCCTCTGTCCCCACGGGTTTGGCGGGCATCGTCGCGGAATCACGCATGAGCCAGGTGGAGGGGTCGAAGCGGGTTCGCTGCGCCTCGGCTCCTCCATGCCCCGTTCGCCTGGCCGCTACAGGCCCGAATCGAACCATCTGCACGCACAAGGACAATCCATGCAATTGCTACGTTTCAGGTTTCTTGCTCTCTTACTCGTCCTCTTCTTTGGACTCCTGGCTTGCAGTGACGACGGACCGACGGCCTCGGGTGATCAGCTCAGCCCCGAGGAGACGGAGGTGATGCTCGAGGCGCTGGTGGAGGCCGGTGGCTTCGGCCTCGGGGCCGTGGGGATGATGGGGTCGCCGCCGGCGGCCATTGCCGCCTCGACCCAGTTCGACATTTCCGAGACGGTCTCCTGTCCCGAGGGCGGCTCCATTGCCATGGACGGGTCGGTTTCGTTCGACGAGGATCAGGAGACGATGGAGTGGACCTTCACGCAGAGCCACCAGAGCTGCCAGGTGAGCGCCCCCGCCGATGGCTCGGGCTGGGTGTTCGATGGCTCGCCTTCAGTGGTGTCGAGCTTCGGCATGGTCTTCTCTGAGACCCAGTTCAGCATGCAGGGGAGTGAGGAGGGCGGCATCGCCTGGGAGAGCGGGGGGCGGAGCGGTACCTGCTCCATCAACGTCTCCTACGACTTCAGCGGGACCGAGAGCACGCTCACGGGCACGGTGTCCGGCACCGTGTGCGGCAACGACATCTCCTTCTCGGAGACGGTGGACCTCTGAGGTGTCCTCGGGAGATGCAGGCTGACGGTTCCGGGGCGGACACGGGCTCCGCCCCGGGGCCAGCTCAGCCTTCCGGGGGTCCCAGCCCCACCAGTTTACGGCTCAGGCTGCGAAGCTTTTCCCGGGCGTCCTCGTCGTAGGCCTGCGTGTTGGCCCGAGCCGGCTCAAGCCCGTTGAAATACTGTCCGCTCTCCACCGGCTCGACGATGAGCTGCATGACGGCGTCGGCTCCCTCGTCCACCGTGGCCCGTGGCTCGACGCCGGCCTGCCGGACCATCCCGGTGTCCATGAAGGTGGCCGGATGCAAGGCGTTCACCACCACACCCGTGCCGGCCAGCGCCTCGGCCAGATCGAATGCGTGGAGAATCTGGGCCAGCTTGCTCTGCCCGTAGGCCCGGCCGATGGCGCCTTCCTCCTCCAGCATGACGTCGTCGAAGTCGATGGGGGACTGGGCCGCCGAAGCCACGTTCACGATGCGGGCCGGAGCACTCTCCACGATCCGGGGCAGGAGGAGTTCGGTGAGCAGGAAGTGGGAGAGGTAGTTCACCTGGAAGACCAGCTCGTGGCCGTCCCGGCTCTCCTGCCGGCCGTCCCGGGCCGAGCCGATCCCGGCGTTGTTCACCAGCACGTCCAAGCGGTCGTAGTTCTCCAGGACCGTGCGAGCCAGGGAACGGACCTCAGCCAGGGAGGCCAGGTCGGCGGCGTAGAAGGAGGCGCTGCCCACCCCCGACTCCTCGATCTCCCGGACCAGCGCCATCCCCCGCTCCTGGTTTCGGCCGTGGACGATAACGTGGGCGCCGGTGGCAGCCAGTCGTCGGGCTACCTCGTTGCCCAGCCCCGACGTGGAGCCGGTGACGAGGATCACGTCCTGTTGTCCGAGGGCGTCACCATCGTGGGCGTCATTCGGCGCGCCCTGGCCGGAAGCTGAGCCGGCGCCGGTGTGGAAGCCCAGGGCCAGGAGGCATGCTCCCGTCGCGGTGAGGGCGATGGACCGTCGTCGTGCGCGGGATGTGATCATGAACCGGGGGGGGTGGAAGGTGAGCGGTACGGAGCATCGATCCGATTGCCCGTGCATGCAGCGTCCTGATCCTCCGTACCCGAGGGGTTCAGAGGAAGTTGCCTGCCCTTGCCGGAGAGTTGCTCACCCCCCCGCCATGGGGAGACGCCTCACCTTCCCCCGGCGCCTGCGGGCCGGACCCGGGGCCGTGCCCTGCTCCTGCATCCGCTTCCAACGGGCAGGGATGTGGGTGCAGTACGGCTCGGCCTCGAGCGGATCGCCGGTGAGGGCGTAGGCCCGGGCCCTGGAGCCACCGCACACAGTCCGGTATTCGCAAACCCCGCACTTCCCCTTGAGCTGGTCCGGGTCCCGAAGCGCCTTCAAGAGGGGGTTGTTCCGGTAGACCTCCACCAGATCGTCGCTGCGGACGTTGCCCACGCTGAGGGGCAGAAAGCCCGAGGGGTAGATATCCCCAAGGTGGTTCACAAAGACAAACCCGTTGCCGTCGTTGACGCCCTTCGCCCGGGCGGTTGCCGGTGAGGCCACGGAATCGACACCGGCCGCCTTCCCGGGGCGTCCTCCCAGGTGGAAGCCCACGCCTCCGGTGAGAGGCTCCGGAGGTGCCTCCCGCTCTCCCCTTCTCCGCTCCTCCACCTGCCGCTGCATGATCACGCGCCGGTAGTGGGGCGCTGCCGTGCTCTTGATGTCGAAGGGCGCCTCCTGCGCCAGGTCGTACATGCGGTGGAACACGTCTTCCAGCTCCTCGGCGCCGGCTACGTCGGCCGCTTTGGCCCGGCCGGTGGGCACCAGGAAGAAGACCGACCAGAGGCTGATGCCCAGCTCCATCACCAGGTCGGCCATGGCCCCGAAATCCTTCAGGGTGGTGCGGGTGACCGTGCTGTTCACCTGGGTGGAGAGGCCCAGGTCGCGGGCCGCCTCCAGGATGTCCAGGCTCTGGTGGAAGGAGCCCGGCATACCCCTGAAGGTGTCGTGGGTCGCCGGGTCGGGGCCGTCCATGCTGATGGCCAGGCGCGCCAGCCCAACGTCTCTCAGTTCCTTCAGTCGCCGGGCGGTGACCAGGGGCGTGGCCGAGGGAGTGAGACCCATTCGCAGTCCGATGCGAGCGCCGTGCTGCACCAGCTCCAACAGGTCGGGTCGTTTGAACGGGTCGCCCCCGGTGAGGACGAAGAGCGGCCGGCCGAAGCGTCGCACGTCGTTCATGAGCCGCATGGCGTCCAGGGTGGAGAGCTCGCCCAGGTCCCGACGGGGCCGAGCCTCGGCCCGGCAGTGCACGCAGGCCAGGTCACAGGCCTGCGTGGTCTCCCAGATGACCAGAAAGGGCGACTGGTCGAAGTCCATCTGAGGCATCCGGGGTGGGGATGCGGGGAGAGACGTGGTTTTGGTCGTCGTCGTGGGCATCATGGGAGCGTGGTTCCTGAGTTGATGGGTCATCGGTCGGCGGCGGTGCGAAGTAAGGAGGCGACGGTCATCCTGTTCCAAGTCCTCCGCCCCTGCGGAGCATCCCCATGGCCCGACCGTCCAGCGCCCGGATCCGGTCCTGGAGCCGCGCCATCTTCGTGCGCGGAATGTTTCTCATCTACACATGATAAAACCATTAACTGGATCGCCTCAACCCCGTTCCCGTCTGCCGCGGTGCGTTTCCAGGACGAAACCCAATCCCTGAGAAGCCATGGACCGCCAGAATGAACCCGGGCCCGCCGAGCCCGCCGAGGCTGCCGGAGGTCGCCCAGGGATGGGGGCTGGTGGAGCCCCGGGAGTGGCTCCTCGGAAGCGGGGTAGAGGCGGTGGAAGAGATCCTGGAGAGACTCTGATGGCGGGACCCTGAAGGGCCCCGGGGCGTACGATGGATCAGCATCGGCGTTCCGATGCGATCGTATGCGTGCGGCGTTGCCTGCGGAAGGCCCCGGCCGCCGTCACCTTCTTCCGAATCCTCGCCGGCCCATGCTATCCCAGACCACCGAATATGCCCTTCGCGCTCTGGTGCACCTGGCCGGCGCAGGGGTCGCGACTCCGCCTGAGGCGCGATCTTCGGATCCTCCATCCGACGCCGTCCCTTCGGTGACGCTCCAAGCCGAAGAGATTGCGGAGGCGCTGGACGTACCGCGCAACTATCTTTCAAAGATCCTGCATACGCTCTCCCGGGAAGGCATCCTGAACTCGACCCGGGGGCCCCGGGGGGGATTTCGGCTGGCGGCCCCCGCCGCCGAGCTACCCCTGAGCCGGATCGTGCAGGTGTTCGAGCCGCACCTTCTGGCCGATGAGCAGCGGTGTCTCCTGGGCCAGTCCGTGTGTTCGGACGACGACCCCTGCCCCGCCCACGACCACTGGAAGGGAGTGTCCCGCGCCGTTCGCGCCTTCTTTTCCGCTACGACGCTGGAGGATCTGGTGGACGGTCGGGCCCAGATGGCCCCTTGAACCATGGTCGCTCCCCGATCCACAGTTGATCTTCAACGGCCTTTTAAGGGCGCAACCTCGACGGATATGAAGGCGGCACCTATGTTGAGGGGACCTGCGCAGATCGAGCCGGAACCGGCGAGCCTTCAGGTCTGGAGAAGATACCTTGACGCCGCCCAGAGACGTGCCCTGTCCTTGCGGATCCGGGGTGCCGTACGGTCGCTGCTGTGGCGTGACGCACCGGAGTGGACGCGCGGGCTTCGGCCGCCGACGCGACGTTTCGGAGCCCCGGTATGAGTCCGCTGACCAACTGATCCGACTTCGCGAGTCGGCCCGCCGGGACCGGACGTGGGAGCTGACGGCGGTGCCCCTTCCCCTCCTTGTGGACGACGACCCTGCAGCGCGTCCGGTGGCCCTCATGGTGGCTACTCGCGACGTGGTTCTCGCGGTGGAGCTGGCGGACCGGCTCTCCGGGGAGCCGGAGGCGGTGGCCGAGGCGCTTCTGGGGGTGCTCCACCAAGCGATGGAGCAGGGCCGGACCCGGCCCAGGACGGTGACCTTGCACCACCCGGAGGTGGCCACGGCGCTGGAGGCACTGCTGGCGGACTCGGGGCCGCAAGTGCGCTCCATCGAAACCATGGACCGCACCTACCTGCCGGCCCGGGGGATCATTGCCGACCTGGTGGGTGCCGAGCTGTGGCCTCCCATGTCGACGCCTGTTACCTGGGGGGCGTGGGGTCTCCCGGACGAGACGCTCCGGGAGCTGTTCAGTGCGGCGGCGGCCTACTACCGGGCTCGTCCCTGGCGGAGCATTCTCGATGCTGACGTCCTGGAGGTCCGCTACTCGGATGGGGTGGTGAGGGGCGGGTCGGTGCTGGGACACGCCGGTGCGGTCTTCGGATTGAGCCTGTACCAGAGTCCTGACGAGATTCTGGAGGTCTCGGGGTACGTGGATCCCGCCATGGCTTTTGACAGGATGAAGGGACGGCTGCTTGGCGTCACCTTCGAAGCCGCCGACGAGCTGCCCCGGCCCATGCGCCGGGAGTTGGGACGAAAGGGTTGGGAGGTGGCCGACCCGGTGGCCTACCCGGTGCTGAACGTCATCAACACCCCGGGGGGTGGTGTGAGCCAGATCGATCTAGAACGCCTCACCCAGGCCCTGAAGGCGGTTCCCCGGTGGCTGGCGGGAATCGAGCCTCCGGACGGTGCCGCCGAGGTGAGCCTGCACCTTGCGCCGGATACCGCCACCTTCCCGCCGACGCTCCGCCCGGCGGGACCCCGGGGATCGGGGGCCCGGCCCGGTGCCTTTCTGGCCCTCCCGGAAGAGGATTCTGGGCCGGACGACCGTCACACCGGTTCCGTGTCAGGAGCGGCGACTTCGGACTGGACCGGCCTCGGGTCTGCATCCGACGCTGTCGTGGCGGCCGCAGCCCACGCCAGGCTCCTGGTGCAGGATTTCGCGGCCGAGCTGGACCAGAGCGGGCTCGGCCACGAAACGGTGCGAAGCCACGCCCTCAACGTGGCTGCGTTTCTGAGGTTTCTGCTGGAGGTGCGAGGCATTCCGGTGGGCGGGGTCAGCGAAGGAGACCTGAGAGAGTTTCTGCACGACTGGCATCCAAGGCACTTCGCCGAGGGGCTTACCGTTGCGCGCCGTATGCCCGTATCGCTGAAGCGTTTCTTGCAATACCTGGAACGGGAGGAGGACCTTCGGCTCCCCTGGGCCGGGCCGATCCTGGAAGACCGCGACTACATTCGCCGACGCATGGACTCGTGTCCGGGCGCGGATCCCGACGATCCCCGGGTGTCGGAGTGGCGATTGGAGGTAGCGGACGAACTCGAGTACCGATTGCTGCGTCCCAACCTGTGGGAGTACGACGAGATTGCCATGGAGCGAAGTGCATCCAGACGAATCAACCTGATGCGGGAGTTGGAGCGCAACTGGCTCCTCTGGCGCGACGAACTCATCGAAGAGGGGGTCGATGACCCCCGGGAGCTCGTGGTGGATCTTGTCCAGCGGCAGTCGGAGTGGCAGCGGTCGGTTGGACTTGAAACCTCCCAGGGCGGGGTTCCGTAGGGTGCCTTGAGATGCCCTGATCGGCGTCCCGGCAGGTTGCCGGAAGACGTGCAGGTTGCCGGTCGAACTTGAACCTGGTGGTGAGGAGTTGCTTATGCCCCGGATTGCAATTGGACCCGTCCCATGTGCCAGGACCCTGCTGATTTGCTTTGGCACGCTTCCTGTTCTGCTGGGCGCTGATGCGACCGGCGCCCATGCCCAGGCCACCGCCGCTGCCGGGGGACAAGGCATTGAGACCCGCAACGAACCCATCCGGGTACAGCCGTCTGAGGTGGTGGACGGTCCGGTCCGCGCGCGGAATGGCCGGATCTCCATTGGAGCCCGGGCAGATGTGGGCGCCATCGCCACCAGGAACGGGCGAATCGAGGTGGAGGAGTACACCATCGTGCGTGGGGCGGTGGAAAGCCGGAACGGTCGGGTGGAATTGGGTGAGGCCGTTGATGTTCACGGCGGGGTCTCTACCCGCAACGGGGCCATTGACCTGGGTGCGGGCGCTCAGGTGTACGGGCCGGTGGAGAGTCGGAACGGTCGGATTCGCCTCGGCGAGGATGGCTGGATCGGCGGAGACGTGGACACGCGCAACGGCGCCGTCGACCTGGCTCGCGGCGCGACGGTGGAGGGAGGAGTGAAGACCCGCAACGGCAGTGTCCGCCTGGAGCATGCCCGAGTCGCCGGCGAGATCGATGTCATGAACGGTGACGTGCACCTCGGTGGGGCGACCCGGGTGGAGGGCGACCTGATCGTGCTCATGCCCGAGGAGCGAGGCATCTGGTCATGGCTCCCCTTCCTGGGGTCCACCCGGAGTGATCCGGTGATCCGGATCGAGGCCGGGGCCTACGTGGGAGGACGGCTCATCGTAGATGAGAGGGCCCGGCTCGAGATCGCCAACGGGGCCGACGTGCCCGAGCCGGAGGTCTATCCGAGTCGGGAGGCCTGGGAGCGCAGGTAGCTCCTCTCCCGCGGTCAGTACCGTCGAGGTGCCTCGTGGTGCCGGGCTCCGTCCTGCTCCTCCTTGTCGCGCATGGTGGTCAGGAGGCTGCCGGGGAAGACGATGAGGTGGAGCAGGCCACCCAGGGCCATTCCCAGGGTCCCGGCGATGAAGAACTCGTTTCGGGTCTCCAGGAAGAGATAGCTGTGAAGCGAGGAGAGGCCGGCGAAGGTGAGAAAGAGAACCAGAAACCCCACCACCCGGGCCGCGGAGAGAAAGGACATCCCCCAGAGTACGGCGAACCCGAGGACCGTTCCCGCCACCACCCCCCATACGTCCACGGTCACCCCGCCCTCCACTCCCGGAGCGGGGGGGCGGAAGGCCGGGAGCTCGTGGACGAAGAAGAGGAAGAAGAGGATGAGGCCGGCCCACCATCCGGCCCGGCCTGCCGTAAGCTGCTCTTCGTCTCGAGCTCGATTCACCATGGACCAGGCCACCAGCACCAGGCCCGCCAGGATGAGGGGGATGAGCACCCACTGCAGTCCGACGGTGATGGTCTCGAGGGCCAGCTCGAAGATCTGGTCCCAGGTCATGCGTCCTCCGGAGTGGACGGGTGGATTCGGGTGAAGAGAGGTGCGCCGTTGAGCCACCGGGGCCGGGGCCGCGGGAGAGGCACGGACGGCCCCCCCGGGACCGCAAGATCCCTTCGCGCCGGATCTTGTACTTCTTCAACGGCCTTATAGGCTACGGGCGCTAAGCGAAGCCCACAAGGGCTGACGGCACCCGGCCGGCGGTGCCATCGGTCCGCTTCCGCCATCCCCGAGGCCGTCCCCGGTGCCGATCCTTCCCTGCAGGAGGTGCGGACGGTGAACCCGGCCCCAGGAGGAACTCAATGGTTGATGGTGAAGGCACCCCTCGAGAATCGTCCTCGGCACCATCTGTCGGTCCCCGACGCATCTCCTTCATGGAGGTGCTTCTGCGGGAGAAGCGGCGTCAGCGCCTGCGGGCGCAATGGGCGAATACGCCGGGACGACGGGGACCGGATCCGGAGGACAGGTCCGGAGA
>SLNQ01000337.1 GCA_007132965.1 Gemmatimonadota bacterium
CCAGCTCCTGGGCCAGCGTTTCGCCCACAGCGCCGGTCTGTCCGTCACCGCCGGTCGCCGAGACCACGACGGTGCTCTCGCCCTCCTCGTCTTCCACCGTGAGATGGGCCCGACCCTTTCCTTGACCCGGTGACTGGGCCAGCTCGGCCATGTGCGCGGCCGAGGCTCCCTGCGGCCCCTCCAGCGGAACGGCTTCGATGACCGCAGTGCCGGCCTTCAGCCCGGTGACCCACCCGATGTCGTTCACGTGGGCCACGACCGGGGCCGTGGACGACCACTCCGCCGGCACCTCCACGATGATGTTGCCGTAGGCGTCCTCCAGGTACGCGCGGAACATCATGGGCTGGTTGCGCAGGAGACTGACGTCCTGCGGGAGGACCCTTACCCCGGCCACCGGCCCCGGCTGGGCCACCGCCATCACGGGCGAGCGGAGGTCGTCTGCCGAGACCACCCGCATCTCCACCTCCTGCTGGCCCGCCACCAGACCCAGGGTCCAGCGGCTCTCCACCAGACCCTCGTCGTCGGTCACCGCCACGGCAGGCGACATGCTGCCGCCCCCCTTGGTCACCTCGAAGCGGACCTCCGCACCGGCCACCGGTCGATCAAAGCGGCTCAACACCTGTCCCACCACCGCCTTCTCGAGCTCCTCGCCCACCACGCCGGTGTAGGCCCCCTCGCTCAGCAATTCCACCCGCGACGGGACCCGGGCCACCTGCACGGTGGCCTGGGCCGTGGCCCCGGTCCCCGATATGGCGGTCACGGTGGTGGTCCCCACCTTCACCCCCCGCACGGTGCCGTTGCTCACCGTAGCTACCTCCGAATCCGCCACCGTCCACTCCAGTCGGGTTCGGTCCACCTCCGGCTGGGTCGCGCCGGAGACGTCCAGCGCCTTCAGCTCGAAGAGGTCGCCCTCCCCCAGCACCGCTTTGCTGGGCTGTAGGGCAATGGCCGTGGGATCATCGGCATCCGGCGACACGATGTGATCGCACGCGCCCACGAGAAGAAGGAGGAGCGGAAGCATGAAAAAACCGGCCCGCCGGAGGATCGCTCCAGCAGCCCGATGGGTGGATGTCGAGTCTGTCCGTCTGTCAATCGATACCTTTGTCATTTGCGCCATGATTCCGTTTGCCCCGGTCGTGGACTCCAGAACCCTCGGGAGCCCGGATCTATGTGTGGTCGTTATCCGAGGATGGCGTTTGCATAAAAAAACGCCGGACCGCCAGCCTCGATCGGATCGCTCCTTTCGAGTCACTGGCGGCCCGGCCGGCAATGGCCCCGCCAGATGGCGGAGGCGGTAGCCCCGTGGCTCTGCGACCTCCACCTTTCGGCGGAGCTGCTCTGAGACAGTGACGTTCAGCCCGAGCTGTCTGCGTCGACGCTCGGGATGCGGGTCCCGGCCGATCCCGGTGCCCATGGGGGCCCCGGTTGGCCGCTTCCCGCGTGTGCTGTTCTTGCAGGCCCCGTGCCCCCTCCTGCCGAGGGGACGAGAATCCTGTAGTGGTGCGACGTTTGGAGCATTTTGGGGTGGGTGCATGGATGGCCGGAGTGCGCCTCCGGCAGGGTGTTCTGCAAAGGGTTCTGGAGATCTGCGAGAGGGTCGGCGACGGGCAGTTCGCCGCCGGACCCAAACCCGCTCCGGCAATCGCGGGCGGCAGAGGGCAAGAGGCAGACCAGGCTCACCGGGAGTCGAAACGAAAGGGTGGCAAGACCGCGCCCCGCCTGCCGGACCAGCTTCTTGCCCCCCTGCCACGGGGAGGCGGATTCGGGGCAGGGGCGAGCATCCTGCGGGAACTTTTTTCCTCCCTCGGCGGCACGGTCTTCCCAGAGTACAGAACAGCAATTTTCTCTGGTGCATCAGGACCCCAGGATGGGTTTCATCCAACCCGGCCCCCCCCCTGCAGGGGACCCTGTGGGCTCCTGGCAGACGACACCAGACTGCATGGGTTTACATGGTAACTATCCGGGTCGTTGCCGGCATAGAACAGGTAGACCCGACCTCGGTAACCCAACACCCACGACCCGTCCATCCAGGCGCCCGAAGGCTCGCCCTCACCCCCGGCTCCTGGCCCTTCCGACGACAGCAGCAACGGGGCGCGCTACCCGCTCAGGTACACCTCTTGCACAGAGTGCCCCACGACGCTCCTGCTTTGGGGGGCGGCTCGACGTACATCACGCGGTCAAGGGGTGCCGGAATGCAGGATCGCCACGAGACCGGTGGAGACCGTCGCCCGACGGCGTCGGTCCGGAACTGAGCCCGGTTGAGACTTCATGATATCGCCACGCAAACATCGGGATCGCCCCTCACCCCGCTCGCCGGGGTCCCCCCCGCCCGTAGGCGACACACCCGAGCCCGAACCGGACCCCACTCCCCTGGAACGCTTCGATCGATCCCTGAAGCAGCCCCAGCAGTTGGCGCTCCTGGTCCGCCTCCTGGGTCAGCTCGGCGAACATCGCTGCCTGTTGATCTCGCAGGGCCGCGCCGGGGGCGCCCTCCACTTTCATCTCAGGGCAGCCGGGGGCCACTGGAGCTGGGCCAGCACCGATCCTCGCGCCGCACCCGAGGTCCAGGCGCTCCTGGGGGAGTCCGTGAGCGTGGTCTGGCCGGAGCTCCTCCCCTTCGTGGACGAAAGCTTCGACCGGGTGGTGGTTCACCACCTGCAGACCCACCTGACCCATTCACAGGGATTCAGGCGGGAGATCCACCGGATCCTGGTGCCTGGCGGCATCACGGTGTGGACGGCACCCAACGGAAACCCCCACCTGCCGGTGAACCTGCTGCGGCGCACTTTGGGCCGGGGCGAAGGCGACTCGTCCGGGGAAACTACTGGCAAAAACGGTGCGCCGGCTCCGGTGCGCCGAAACGGGCCCCGGCCCGCCGCCCGGGCCCCCCACCTCGGCTCCGAGGACGATGTCCACGGCCTCCGCTTCCGTCAGATGGCGACGCTGGCCACCCGTTCCGGTCTCATCCCCACGGCCCGAGGGGGGTGCTCCCGCTTCTTCTCCGAGCTGCTCGAGTGGGCCGGTACAGGGCCCGGATCCGTGCTCCGGCCCCTGGCGATTCTGGACCATGTGATCCCCGGCATCGCGGGCTACGAGCTGGCCATCTCCGCCCGCAAGCCCTCCCTACCGGCC
>SLNQ01000306.1 GCA_007132965.1 Gemmatimonadota bacterium
CCACAGCGCGGATGGTACTGCCGGGGAGACCCGGTGGGAGAGTACGTCGCCGCCGACCTTCCCTCGCACTACAAACGCCCCTGGCAGCCGCAACCCGCGGCCCGCCAGGGGCGTTTTGCGTTCAGAATGACTCGGTGGCCGCCAGAAGGTCGCGAACCGTGCCCCCGGGATCCGGCGCGGCCATGACGGCCCCGATGACGGCGACCCCGGTGGCTCCGCAGCGGGAGAGCTCCCGGGCGCGGGCCGGCGTGATCCCCCCGATGGCCACCACCGGGATGGAGACGGCGCGGGCCACCTGCGCCAGGCCCTCGGGCCCGATGACCGCCCCGGGATCTTCCTTGGAGGAGGTGGGCCAGACGGTGCCGCATCCCAGGTAGTCTGCGCCGTCGGCCTGGGCCTGGACGGCAGTCTCCGGGTCATCGGTGGAGTAGCCGATGAGAAAGCCGGACGGGCTCTGACCACGAACCTCGGCCACCGGGAGGTCGGTGGGCCCCAGGTGCACCCCGTCGGCCCCGAGGGCCAGGGCCAGGTCCAGTCGGTCATTCACGAAGAAGAGGGCCCCGTGCTCCCGGGTGAGGGCCCGGAGACGCCGGCCCAGCTCCAATGCCGCCCCGGCGCCCATCTCCTTCTCTCGCATCTGAATCGCCGGCGCCCCGGCCTCCAGGGCCCGTTCCACCTGTCGGACCACGCCCCGGTCGCCTGCCAGGCGGCTGTCAGTGATCACGATGAGGCGGAGCCGTTTCGGGTCCATCAGTCGTCGTGGCCTCCGTCCAACTCTCGCTGCAGCTCGGTCCACAGCCTGCGTGCTTCGATCCGGGCCCGATTGTGCTCAGCCAACGTGCGTGTGAAGATGTGGCTCCCGTCGGGCCGGGCCACGAAGTAGAGGTAGTCGGTGTCCTCGGGATGAAGGGCGGCCTCAAGGGCCCCTTCGCCGGGGGCCCCGATGGGTCCGGGCGGGAGGCCTGACTGCGTGTACGTGTTGTAGGGGTGGTCGGCCACGGCGTCGATGTCGGCGTAGAGCAGCCGGCTGCGTCGCTCCCCCAGGGCGTACTGCACGGTGGGGTCCGCCTGCAGGAGGTAGCCGATGCGAAGCCGGTTGTGAAACACCCCGGAGATGCGCGGCATCTCCTCCGCCTTCCGAGCCTCGGCCTGGATGATGGAGGCCAGGGTGGTGACCTCCCTGCGGGACATCTCCAGCTCTCGGGCCCGTTCGATCCGCTCCGGGGTCCAGAAAGACCGATACTGCTCGGTCATGGTGGCCACCACCGTGCTCAAGGAGGTGCCGGGCGCGAAGTGATAGGTGTCCGGGAAGAGGTATCCCTCGAGCCCGGGGCCGGGGACGCTCCAGCGCTCCTCCTCCTCGGCGTACGCGTTCAGAAGGGCCTCGGCCTCGTCCGGATCCAGCTCGGCCACCGCGGCCAGCCGGGGGGCCATCTGGGCGACGGTGAACCCTTCGGGGATGGTGAGGGGGATCGTCTGGACCCGCCCCTCCACCAGGTGGGTCAGAAGGGACTGCCAGCGAATGTCTCCGGCCACCTGGTAGCGCCCCGCCTGGACATGGCGGTCATCACCCCGGACCCGGGCCAGGGCCCGGAAGAGGCGGGGGTGGGCCACGAGGTCCCGGGCTACCAGGGTGTCGGTGACCTGGCCCAGCGAGGCCCCCGGCGGCACGGTGAACTCCACCTGGGCCTGATCCGACTGGCCCCGGCACCCTGTCAGGACCGAGAGCACCAGGCCCAGGGCGGCGAGGCGTACGAGCAGGAAGGTCATTGCGGCGATCCGTCCTCCTCGGGGGGGGCGGGAGATCCTTCCTCCCGGTCGAGCCAGCGCTGGAGGATGAGGACGGCGGCAGCGGCGTCGATGCGTTCCTTCTTCTCCCGCTCTCCCCGGGGGAGACCGCTGGAGCGGACCAACCGTTCGCCCTGCACCGACGTCATCCGCTCATCTACGAAGTGCACCGGAACGTCCAGTCGCCGACCCAGGGCTTCACCCACCTGGCGCACCTGACGGGTCCACTCCGACTCCGATCCGTCCAGCTCGAGGGGAAGGCCGAAGACCACGGCGTCGACGTCATGTTTGCGGCCCAGCTCCTCCAGTGCCTTGAGCGGCGGGCGTTTGCCTCGACGTCGGCGGAGGGTGGGAAGGGGAGAGGCCAGCGTTCCGGTCGGGTCGGAGAGAGCCAGACCCACCCGGACCTCTCCGAAGTCGATGCCGAGCGCTCTCATTGAGATTCCTTGACTCCCGGGGAGCCGCTCAGAGCTCGGCCAGGGCCTCTTCGACGGATCGTTCGTCGAGGAGGAGCCCGTAGATTTCGTGAACCGCCGCCTCGGATCCATAGAGGAACTCGCACGCCTGGTCGCCCCGGCTGCGGCACCGCACCTCCAGTACCGCCACCGGCCCGCCGGCGGCCTGCCCCAGCAGGTGAGCCAGCAGCCCGGAGGTAAAGAAGCAACCCGGTTGGGTCTCATGGCCACGCTCGTCGGCTTCGGCCCACTGGTGTGCCCGGACCATCCCCAGCCCCGAATGGACGCGCTCGGTCTCCAGGTGCCCCCATCCCCGGGCTCCGAAGAAGTTGTCGAGGCGATCCCAGAAGCCCTTCTCCGGGAGCGTTGACGGATCCGGGGTCTCCTGGTGGCCATTGTGGCCGGCCAGCTCCCGTGCGAACTCCCGGTAGAGACTCTCCCCCGTGGCGAAACCGGCGTCCTGGAGGGCGTGCACGGCCGAGGATACCTCCAGCTCCCGGGCCAGGGCTCGGCGCAGGTGGGCCAGGGCAGCCGCGGGGAGGACCACGTTGCGGCTGCGGGGCGATCCGGCCATCTCTCGAGCCATGGTGGGAGAGGGGTTTTGAGTTCGACTTCCAGGCAAGGTGGTCATGCGGTGCGCGTCTCCCGGGTTCGGGGTAGCCTCACGTGTATATGGGAGCGAAAGGGCGAACACCCGTACGAGCTGGTTTCCAACAGTCCGCCATAATATAGGTTCTTGGCGGGCCTGGCCACACCCTGCTGGAGCGGGAAGGGAACCGTGTCGTGACGGGGGACTCGAAGGGGTGGTCCTGCGGGTGCCGGCTCGGGAGCTCCGAAGGACCCTCGTCGGCGGGAACTGGTATTGGAAGACCGATCGGA
>SLNQ01000176.1 GCA_007132965.1 Gemmatimonadota bacterium
ACGGGCTCCTGGACCTGCTGGTGGGAAAGTCCAACGGGCAACTCAGCCACTACCGCAACGTGGGAACCGCCGAGGCGCCCAACTTTGAACTGGTGACCGACACCTTTCAGGACATCGACGTCGGCCGCCGGAGCGCCCCCACCTTCGTGGACCTGGACGGCAACGGCCGCCTCGACCTGGTGGTGGGCTCGGAGGACGGGGAGCTCTTCCTCTTCCGGAACCGGGGCTCCGCCGAGGAGCCGCGCTGGGAGCGGGACGAGGCCTTTCAGCTACGTCTGCACCGTAATTCCACCCCCACCTTCGCCGAGATCTTCGGCGACGGCGTGCCCCACCTCTTCGCCGGCGGGATCAGCGGCGGCGTTCAGTTCTACCGGCGACCGCCGGAGTAGACGGCTCAGGGGTCCCGAGTGGCGGTGAACTGGCCCTGCGTGGTGCCCCGACCCTCGATCTCGAGGCTGAAGGTCCCCTGGATCTCCCCGTCATCGGAGAGGGCGCCCGAGTGGGTGATCTGGAAGGGAGCCGACTCCCCTCCACCCACGCCCACGCCGGCGGTTCCCTCCTCCTGGATCAGGACCCCTCCCTCGGAGTCCAGGAAGACCCGGGCGCCGGGCTCGAAGGAGACCTGGATCGCCACCCCGGCCCACTGGCCTTCCGCCTCCAGCGACACCGTGCCCGTTCCGCGGCTCGAATCCACGTCGGTGATCTCCAGGTCGCCGTTCAGGGTCACGGCGGGACCTTCGGTGGAGAAGGCGGTATAGGCGTAGCTGCCGGCGAACTGGTCCAACTCGGGGGTGGTGTCATCGTCGCAGCCCGCCATGAGGGCCAGGCAGGCCAGAACGAGGAGGGTGGCGGGGCGAACAAAGCTATTGTATGGGAACATCGGGAGACTCGTCATTGGCGCGCTCAGGAGGTGGAAAAAATCATCACTTTGGCCAGGAGGACTGGATTCCACCCTGCCGAGGCGATAACCTCTAATGTTTCCAGCACGTTCCCGAACAGTGTCACACGGTGGTCCTGCCGCATGGCACCGGATCGGGAGCCGGGGTGTCGAGGTAATGGTCCCTGATGATCCCATGCCGCTGGGGATCTGGCAAGTACCCCGACACCTCGAATACCGACTTCAACCCACAAGACATCCCCTTCTTCGAGAGGAGTTCAAATGTTCGAACGCGTACTGGTGGCCATGGACCTGTCTCCCGCCACCGAGGCCCTCGTCTCCTCCATCCCGGGCCTCCGGGAACTGGGCACCCGAGAGATCATTCTGGCGCACGTGACCCGACCCATCCGGGAGCCGGTCTCGGCGTCGCTGAGAGAGATCGAGACGCTGCGCGAACGACTGAACGGGCTGGCCGATCGACTTCGGGAAGAAGGCTTCGAGGTGAGGGTGGAGGTTCCCTCCGGTAGCCCGGCTACCGAGCTGACCCGCCTGGCGGATGACCGGAACCCCGACATCATTCTGGCCGGCTCCCGGAGCCACACCCGGATCCGGGAGGCCTTCGTGGGAAGCGTGGCCTGGGAGCTGGTGAGACGGGCCAACCGTCCGGTCCTGCTCCAGCGCATCGAGGCCAACCGGCCCGATCCGGAGGCGGCCCTCGAACTTCGCTCCGGGGCCCTCCCCAGACGGGTGATTCATCCCACCGACTTCTCCAATGCCGCTGGCCGGGCCATGCCGTGGCTCAAGGCCCTGGCGGCCCACGGCGTCTCCAGCTTCACCCTTCTCCACGTCCTGCCGGTGGACGCCCAGGACGGCCGCCAGGAGGCCATGACCCGTCTCGAAGCCCTGGCCCAGGAGCTGAATCCCGACGGCTCTCTCGAGGTGAAGACCCAGGTGCGCCTGGGCGTCCCCCACGAGGAGATCCTCGGCGAGGGGGGACGGGAGTCTCACAACATGGTGGTCATGGGAACCCACGGGCGCGGCGTTCTGCCGGAGATCGTCATGGGAAGCGAGAGCCGACAGGTGGTGCGGCGGGCCAGCGCCAGCGTGCTCCTGATCCCCACCGACGCCGCGGCCCCCGAAGAGCGCACATCGTCTGACGACGGTTGATGTCCGAGGCCGGGAGTCGGGGCCCGGCCGGGGCACTGGAGCGGTACCGGGAGGTGATTCGCGACTGGTCCGCCTTCCTCGAGGCGAACCATTCGCCCGAGCCCGTGACGCTGCGGGTGCGCCGCGGCCTCACCGGAGTGGCTCCGCTGGCGGCCCGCCTGCGGCAGCGGGGCTTCGAGCTCACAGGGGTTCCGGGGCTCGAAGACTACCTGCAGGTGGTGGGCGGGCCCACCTCGGTGGCCCAGACACTGGAGCACTGGCTGGGCCTCTTCCACGTCCAACAGGCGGTGATGGCCCTTCCCTCCCTGGCGCTGACGCCGGAGCCGGGAGAGCGGGTCCTGGATCTCTGCGCCGCCCCCGGCGGCAAGACCGCCCACCTGGCCGAGCTCATGGACGACCGGGGTCCCCTGGTGGCCGTGGACCCAAAGGAGAAACGGCTCCGGGGACTCATGGGCAACATCTTTCGCCTGGGGCACACCAACGTCCTGGTGGTGGCAGCCGACGGCCGGGAGCTCCCCGGCGGAGCCTCCTTCGACCGGGTCCTCGTGGACGCCCCCTGCTCGGCGGAGGGGAACTTCCGCCGGCAGAAAGGGCATCTTCCCGCTCGTACCGCCGAGTTCCAGCACTACGTCACCGGCCTGCAGGAGGCCCTGCTTCGTCGGGCCATTCGCCTGACCCGCCCCGGAGGAAGGGTGGTGTACTCCACCTGCACCTACGCACCGGAGGAGAACGAGGCAGTGGTGAACCGGGTGCTGGCCGACGAGCCGGTGGAGCTGGAGCCCATCGCCCTGGAGGTTCCCCATGCACCGGGACTCACCCGGTGGGGCGGGGAGCGCTACGCCGCCGAGCTGGAACGAGCCTGGCGGGTGTACCCGCAGCACCTGGACTCGGGGGGAATGTTCATGGCCCGGCTTCGGCGCCTGGACGACGGCAGGCCCGACTCCGGCTGGTCTGCCATTCCCCCTGCCTTCCCGGGGCAGGATCCGGACGAGGCCAGGGAGCGGATCGGGAGGGTAGAAGCCCTTCTCCGGGACGAGTACGGGTTCGACGCCCGGGGGCTCGAGTCGCTGGGGTGGATGGTTCGAGGGAAGAACGTCTGGGCCCAGACCGCCGAACGCTGGCCGGTGGAGACGTGGCGAGGCCCCCAGGACGAGGCTCCACGGGGACACTGGCGCGTGGTCTGCCTTGGGCTCCGGGCCTTCCGGGCGGCGGGAGGCGGCAAGGAGACGCCCACCAACCAGTTCCTGAACCGCTTCCAGGAAGCGGTGAAGGGACAGCGGCGTCGGGAGCTGGACAGCCGGGAGCTTACCCGTCTCCTGGAGGGCGACGCGCTGGAGCCCGGAGATCTTCCGGCGGGACCGGTGGCCCTGTACTACCGGGGGACCCTTCTGGGCCGGGGCATGGTGGGGCGCAGCGGACTCCGGTCCGAGATCCCGTCGCACCAGGCCGAACGGCTCGGCGCCATCCTGGAGGCGACGGGGCGGTAGAAGTCCCATCGGGACGTGGGGCGTCAGTCTCCCAGCACGTACCCGAAGATCAGGGGAGCCACGATGCTGGCGTCGGATTTGATGTGGAAGCGGGGCGTGTCGGCATCCAGCTTCCCCCAGGTGATCTTCTCGTTGGGCACGGCCCCGGAGTAGCCCCCGTAGGAGACCTCGGCATCGGTGATCTGGCAGAAGTACCCCCAGAAGGGAACCTCCTGTCGCATGTCCTGGATGATGCTGGGCACCGCGCAGATGGCGAAATCGCCGGCAATCCCCCCTCCGATCTGGAAGAATCCCACCGACGGCACGCCTTCCTCGGCGCCGTGGTTGGTCAGGTACCACTCGATGAGGTGGGAGAACTGCTCGGTGCCGCTCCGGCAGCACTGGTGATGGGGAATCGTTCCGGTGAGGACGTTGGCGGCAAACATCTGCCCGGTGGTGGAATCCTCCCATCCGGGCGAGTAGACCGGAATGCCCTTCTCCCGGGCGGCCAGCAGCCAGGACTCCTCGGGATCGACCTGGAAGTGCTCGTCCAGTTCGCCGGAGCCCAGCACGTCGTATAGATATTCGAAGGGGAACTTCCGAGTCCCCTCCTCGCACGCCTTCTGCCACCGCTCCAGGAGGCGGGCCTCCAGGTGCCGCATGATGTCTTCCGGGATGCACGTGTCGGTGACCCGGTTCATTCCGCGGCGGTAGAGAGCCACCTCGTCCGCCGCTGAGAGGGCCCGCCAGTCGGGGATCACCTCGTACTCGTCGTGGCCCAGGAGGTTGAAGACGTCCTCCTCCAGGTTGGCTCCCGTGCACGAGATGGCGTGGACCATGTCGGCCCGGATCATCCGTGAGAGGATGATCCCCAGTTCCCCGGTGGACATGGCCCCGGCCAGAGTCACCATCATCTTGCCACCGGCCTGCAGGTGCTCCTCGTAGGCCCGGGCCGCGTCCACCGTCTCCCGGGCGTTGAAGTGGCGGTAATGCTTCTCCATGAACTGGCGAATGGCGCCCATGGGCCGGCTCCTGGAAGTTGAGGTAAGCGAGGACAGAAAGCTATGACGGGCGATCCCCTGCTTCCAGGGGTACCGGACCTACTCCACGTGGAGCCACTCCCAGCGCGCCGGCTCCCCCGCCGGCCTCTCCCCCCGGAGAATCTCCACCAGGATCTCCAGCGACTCCACGATCCGGGGACCGGGCCGATTGAAGTAGTGGTGCCCGTCTACGAGGGCAACCCGATCCTGCTCCACGGCGGTGAGCTCGTTCCACCCCGGGCGGCTCGTGAGGGCTTCGATCTCATCCCGGGTCCGCTCGATGCCGAACCCGCACGGAAGGACCACGATGACCTCGGGGTCCAGCTCCCGGAGGGCGCTCCACTCCACGAAGGGAGAGTGCTCGCCGGGGGTGCCCAGCAGGTTCCGGCCTCCGGCCATCTCCACCAGCTCGGGCATCCAGTTGCCCCCCACCATGAGGGGATCCAGCCACTCGATGGTGAGCACACCGGGGCGGGAGGCGGGCGGACCGGCCCGCTTCAGGGCCTCGTCGGCCAGCTTCGCCATACGGCCCCGCAGCTCCCGCGCCAGAACCCCTCCCCGGTCCGGCACCCCCAGCTCCCCGGCCAGGCGACGGATGTCCTCGAAGATGTCGTCCAGTCGGGTCGGCGAGAGGGAGACGATGCGGGGCGCCGGGTCCAGCAGCTCGGCCACCGCGGCCTCCACCTCGGAGGCGGGCACGGCGCACACCTCGCACTGCTCCTGGGTCACGATGACCTGCGGCATGGCCCGTCGAAGCGCCATGCTATTGACCCGGTACACCGAGAGCCCCTCCTGCACCAGCGCCCGAACCCGCTCGTCGATCTGGTAGCTGGTCCCGTCGGGTTCGTACTTGGGGCTGGTGCCGTAGGGGAGGGCCTCGACCCACTCCGGGTGATCGCACTCGTGCGACCGGAGCACCAGCCGGTCTCCCAGTCCCAGGGCGCAGACCATCTCGGTGGCCGAGGGGAGGAGGCTGGCGATGCGCCGGGGAATTCCGGCCGGGCTCTCTCGACGAGAGCCGGGAATCTTGCGGGTCACGCCTCGCCGTCCCGCCGGAAGGTGTCCAGGTAGCGGGCCCGGGCGTCCCGGATCACCACCTCGGCCTCGGCCCGGGACTCCCAGCCCTCCACCCGGACCTCCTTCATCTCCAGGTCCTTGTAGATGGTGAAGAAGTGCTCCACCTCCCGGAGGAGGTGGGGGTGCACCTCGTCCAGGGAACCGATCTCGGCCCAGTGGGGATCGTGGATGGGCACACAGAGGATCTTCTCGTCGGGGCCCTTCTCGTCGGCCATGCGAAAGAGTCCCACCGGCCGGGCCTCGATGAGGCAGCCGGGAAAGGTCGGCTCCCAGACCAGGACCAGGGCGTCCAGGGCGTCGCCGTCCAGGGCGAGGGTCCCCTCGATAAAGCCGTAGTCGGTGGGATAGTGCACCGGCGAGAAGAGGAGACGGTCAAATCGGATCTTGCCCCGCTCCTTGTCGTACTCGTACTTGTTCCGGCTCCCCTTGGGCACCTCGATCATCACCGGAAGGACGGTGAGATCGGTCCCGGACGGAGTGGCGTTCTCTTCTGACATGAGGGGGGCGAGCCTCCAGGTGGACGGGCACAAAAGAAAGACGAAGTGGAACCGTTCCAATATGGGAGGGCACACCGACATGCTCAACGGCGCCGTCACGCACCACGACCTCCGGAGCACCCTCTCCCGCATCGACGGAAAGGGGTACAAGGCGTACCACGACATCAAGGGAAGCTGGGCGCTCCCCCGCTTTACCCTGGTGGTGGACTACGTGCAGGGAGACCCGTACGCCGCCCCCAGCCGGGTCCGGGTCCGGGTCCCGGGCAGTGCCACGGAGCTTCCGCCGGAGGCGTGTCGGCCCGGAGCCCGGGCGGTGGGTACCGGATGCCTCCTGGCCAGGCGCTTCGAGCAGGAGGCCGGCTCCCGGGGACAAAGCCGGGGAAGCGGTCGATCCGGCGAGCTCCGGATCGAGGATCCGGGTCAGAAGGTGATCTCCAATACGGCGGTACGGGTGGCCCCCGATGGGGCGGTGGAAGCCCGTTTCCGGGTGGGGCTCCCCGCCCGGGGCCGACGGGTGCTGGGCCGCCAGGCCGCCGAGCTCCTCCTGGACGACGTCCCGGAGATCGTCGAGGCGTCGCTGTTGGCTTCCGCTCACGAATCCGAGACGCTGCTGCGCCACGCCGAGGTCAACGAAGACGCAGAGGCGCTGAGGGAGGCGCTGGAGGAGCGGGGGCTGGTGGGGTTCGTGGCCGACGGCGCCGTCCTCCCCCGGCGCTCGGGTATTGACGACCGGCCCCTCGAGGGACCAGCGGTGGTTCCCTTCCGGGCGCCCGAGGAGCTGCGAGTGACTCTCGATGCTCCCAACGCCGGCCCGGTGACGGGGATGGGTGTGCCCCGAGGCGTGACCCTCGTCGTGGGCGGGGGCTATCACGGAAAGAGCACGCTCCTGCGGGCACTGGAGCAGGGCGTCTACAACCACCGTCCCGGCGACGGGCGGGAGCAGGTGGTAGCCGATCCCCACGCGGTGAAGGTACGGGCCGAGGACGGCCGGTCCGTGAGCTCGGTGGACATCTCCACTTTCATCGGCACCCTTCCCGGCGGGATGGGGACCCGACAGTTCAGCACCCCCAACGCCTCGGGATCCACCTCGCAGGCTGCGGCCATCATGGAGGCCCTGGAGGCTGGCGCCCGGACGCTCCTCATGGACGAGGACACCTCGGCCACCAACTTCATGATCCGGGACCGCCGCATGCAGACCCTCGTGCCCCGGGACCGGGAGCCCATCACCCCCTTCATCGACCGGGTCAGAGAACTTCAGGACACCCTGGGCGTCTCGTCGGTGCTGGTGCTGGGCGGAAGCGGCGACTACCTGGACGTGGCCGACACCGTGGTGGCCATGACCGACTACCTCCCCGCCGACGTGACCAAGCGGGCTCGGGAGGTGGCCCGGACCCACCCCACCGGCCGGGAGTCCGAGGTTCCCGGTCCCCTCCCCGAACTCCCGGACCGCCGCCCTCGCCGGGACTCGCTGGATCCCTCCCGGGGCCGCCGCAGCGTGAGCCTCAAGGTGCGGCGCCGGGACGCCATCCAGTTCGGCACCGACGAGATCGACCTGGGTGCGGTGGAGCAGCTCGTCTCGTGGGCCCAGACCCGGGCGGTGAGCGAGGCCCTCCTGCTGGCCAGGAACCGCTTCATGGCCGACCGGCCCACCGTGCCCCGGCTCCTGGACGCCGTCATGGACGCCCTGGAGGAGGAAGGGCTCGATCTGCTGGGGCACGGTCACGACGGCGACCTCACCCTCTTTCGGCGGCACGAGCTGGCGGCGGCCCTGAACCGCCTGCGGACGCTGGAGGTGGACGCGTGAGGGGGGAGGGGGGCCCATCCCTGACCCGGTTCGCCGGGTTGGCGGCGGCGGTGGCCGTGGTGGTCATCGCCCTGAAGCTGGTGGCGTGGCAGATCACTGGCTCGGTGGGCCTCCTCTCCGACGCCGTGGAATCGGTGGCCAACCTGGCCGGCGCCCTGGTGGCGTGGGCCATGCTGTGGTGGGCGGCCCAACCCCCGGATGACGAGCACGCCTACGGACACACCAAGGCCGAGTATTTCTCCAGCGGCTTCGAGGGGGCGTTGATCCTCATTGCAGGGGCGGGGGTGACCTGGACGGCCCTCCCGCGCCTGGTGAGCCCCCAGCCCGTGGAGGAAGTGGGGCTCGGTCTCCTGGTGGCCGGCGTGGCCACGGTGCTGAACCTCTGGGTGGCCCGGACCCTTCTGCGGGCGGGACGTCGCCACGGCTCCATCAGCCTGGAGGCCGGAGGACACCACCTGGTGGCAGATGTCTGGACCTCGCTGGCCGTGATCGCCGGCGTGGGGCTGGTGGCCCTCACCGGCTGGAATCGCCTGGACGCCCTCCTGGCCCTGGGGGTGGCGGCCCACATCCTCTTCACCGGCATCCGGCTGGTGCGCCGCTCGGCCCTGGGACTCCTGGACACCGCCCTTCCTGCCGGAGAGCGGGCCCGGATCGAATCCGTCCTGGCCCGGCACGAAGACGACGGGATCCGGTTTCACGCCCTCCGAACGCGGCGGGCCGGACGCAGGAGCTTCGTTTCGATGCACGTCCTGGTCCCTGGCCAGTGGTCGGTACAGCAGGCCCACGACCTGGCCGAACGCATCGAGGCGGAACTCCAGGACGCTCTTCCCGGCTCCTACGTCTTCACCCACCTGGAGCCGGTGGAGGACCCGGTCTCGTTTCAGGACACCGAGATCCCACCCCTCCCCCTTCCCCCACACCCATGACCGCCGCCAGTCCCCCCGGCGACCCCATCCTGGTTCCCCTGGAGCTCCCCCGTCCCCTGGCGGGTCCCGGCGACGACGTCCGGCTGCTGCGGGCCGACGACGGCATCGACCTGGCCACAGGCGGCGGCCTGGCGGCGCTCCTGGATCCCACCCGGGGGCTCCGGAGCCTCTGGCACGGGCCCGTGCAGGTGGCAGGCCCCATGAGGCTCCAGTGGGGACGCCGGCTCCTTCACCCGGCGCCGGGGCTCCGGCTGGGCCAGGGCGGATGGGAGCGACGGATCCCCCTTCCCGGAGGCCACGGTGCCGGGGTGCTGCTGGAGCGGGGCGTGCTGGTAGACGCGGCACCGGCACTCCTGATCCAGTGGACGCTGGAGGGCGAAGGCGACGGGTCGGGGCCTCCTGGAAGGCCGCCCCGCGCCCCCCGGGTAGAGCTCCAGCCGCCCGCCGGTCGAGTCCCGGTGTCGGTGGAGCCGGGAGGCGGATCCGGAAGCTGGGGCGTGGCCGTGCTCCTCCCTGGCGCCCGGATCGAGGAGCTCCGCCGCCGCTTCACCCCACCCCACGCCCGGGAGCGGACCCGGCACAGGCGCCTGGGATCGGGCCTGGCCCCGGTGGAAGGCCGGCTCCGGGCCTTCCCACCCGGACTGGCCAAGGCCCTCCCGTACCTCGCCAGCGCGCCCCTGGGCGTCGATCCGCGGGGACATCCCCTGGCGCCCTTTGTCCTGGGCGTACAGGACGCCCGACCGCGGTTCGCCCGGGCCGGCCAGCTTGCCGAGGTGGGAATCGGCGGGCTCCAGGCCGGGTGGCCCGGGGTGGGCTGGGCCGCCCTGGACGCCCTCCTGGCCGGCTCCGATCCCCCGCCTCTCCCCACCCTCCACCTGGCGTCGGAGCTGGCCCGCTGGACCGGCGACCTGGAGCGCCTGGCACGCCTCCGGGCCCCGTTGGAGGGCCCCCTGGACGCCCTGGAGACGGCCGCCGCCGAAGCGGCATGGGAGCCGCCCGCCGCCTTCCCCGGTCCGGCCCGGGTCCTGTCGCGGCTGGCCGAAGGAGTCCAGCGGCTGGGCAACGGCTGGGCCCATGAGCTGGAGACGATCCGGAACCGCCTCCTTGCATCCGGTGGCGGGCGCGCCTCCGAGGCGTCGGGGCCCTTGCGCCGCCTCCCGGTCCTGGGCGCTTCCGATCCTGCGCCCGACACACCCGACCTGGACCTTCAGGCCACCCTTCCCCCGCCCCACGCCTTCGCCCCGATGTCGGCCCCCGGAGTGCGGCACCACCGGACCCTCCACGCCGCCCGACTGGTCCGAAGCTGGGTCGAGGGATTCCTGGGAGCCGACCCCGACGCCTCCTACGGGCGCCTCACCCTGGCTCCGGATCTCACCGCGATTCCCTCGGAGATCGGGGTGCGGGGTCTGCGGGTGGGCGGAAGCCAGGTGGCCCTCGACTGTCGTCAAGGCCGGGGGTCCTGTAGTATTCGGGTTTTTCAGGAGGGTGGGCGCGTCCCGCTGAACGTGGTCTTCCGGCCGACGGTGCCCCTGGCGCCCCCGGTTCGGGTAACCATCGGCGGCAAGGAGGCGGAGGTGTCGGCCACCCCCGTGGAGGATGGCGTGCGTCTGAGCCTGCAATTTCCCCTGGACCCCGAACGGAGAGTCGTCATTGAGCGAACGAGCTGAGCACCCCACCAGCGGCCCGCCCGACACGCCCCTCTGGCGCAAGGCGGCTCCCTTCGTCCTCACCGCCGTGGCCATCGTCCTGGCCTGGACGCTCACCCCCGAGCTGGTGGTCCCGGTAGAGGAGGGAGGCCACTACGGCTTCACTTCGCTCCTGCCGGCCCTCACCACCCTCATCCTGGTCTTCTTTACCCGGGACGTGGTGAGCTCTCTCTTTCTGGGGATCGTGGTGGCGGGGTTCGTGATCGCCGACATCAACATCATCGACCGCTTCCTGATCCCCTCCATCGGGACCGAATCGTTTGCCGTGATCCTCCTGGTATACCTGTGGGCGCTGGGGGGACTCATCGGGATCTGGACCCGCACCGGCGGCGCCCGGCACTTTGCCGAGTGGGCGGCGCTGAAGATCGTCCGGGGTCCCCGGTCGGCCAAGTTCTTTGCCTGGCTCATGGGAATCGTGTTTCACCAGGGCGGCACCATCTCCACCATCCTGGCCGGCACCACGGTGAAGTCGGTGACCGACGAGCAGAACGTGAGCCACGAGGAGCTCACGTACGTGGTGGACTCCACCGCCTCGCCCATCGCCACGGTGATTCCGCTGAATGCCTGGCCTCTCTACGTGGCCGGGCTCCTGGTGGGCACCACCCCCCTGTTCATGACCGAGCAGGACGTGGTCACCTTCTTCTTCCGTTCCATCCCGGTGAACTTCTACGGAATCTTCGCCATTACCCTCACCCTGCTCTTTGCCCTGGAGCTCCTGCCGTGGGAAGGCCGCAAGATGCGGCGGGCCCGGAAGCGGGCCCGGGAGACAGGGGAGCTGGACCGGGACGGCGCCGAGCCCCTCTCCGCCGACGAGCTGACCCGGCTCCGGGTGCCGAAGGGGTACCGACCGGGGCTGGAGGACTTCGCCGTTCCCCTCCTGGTCCTGGTGGGCGTGGCCATGACCGGCGTCTTCGGGCCCCTCATTCCGGCCATCCAGCAGGGTGACGTGGAGCTCTTCCTGGCGGGCATCTCGGTGCCCATCGCCGAGGCCTTCGGGCTGGCGGTGCTGTCGGCCATGGCGCTGGCCCTCTTCAAGGGGATGGAGCTGAAGGAGGTGGTGGACGGCTTCGTAGACGGGTGCAAGGGCGTCACCATCGGCGCCATCATCCTGGCGCTGGCCGTGACGCTGGGAACCGTCTCCGGCGAGCTGGGCACCGCCAACTTCATCGTGGAGGTGGCGGCGGAGCCCATCGAGGACTACGCCATGCTCCTCCCGGCGGCCTTCATGTTCATCTGCATGATGGTGGCCTTCTCCATCGGCTCCTCGTGGGGCACCTACGCGGTGGTCTTCCCGCTGGCCATGCCCCTCGCCTACGCCCTGAACCCCGATCCCTTCTACATGTCGCTGGCCTTCGGCGCGGTGCTGGGCGGCGCCGTCTTCGGCGACCAGTGCTCGCCCATCTCCGACACCACCATCCTCTCGTCGCTGGC
>SLNQ01000037.1 GCA_007132965.1 Gemmatimonadota bacterium
CGGCCGCCGAGGCCACGGCCCCCGAATCCACCCCGCCTGAGAGGAAGACACCGGACGGACGGTCCAGCGGAAGGCGCGCCCTGGTGGCTTCGACAAACAGCTCCCGGAGGTGCGCCGCATAATCCTCATCCCGCCGGTACCGGATCTCCTTTGCAGCATCCACGTCCCAGAACCGGACGCTTCGAACCGATCGATCCTGGAAGACGGTCACGTGCGCAGGGGCCACCTGGGCGATTCCCCGATAGTACGTCCACTCCAGGTCACCGAAGCATCCGGCCAGGTAACAGGCCACCATCCGCTCATCGGGCTCGGCAGGCACCCCCGGGACCGCCAGGATCTGCTTCGCCTCGGTGGCCAGCAGGATCCGGTTTGCTTCCACCCGGTAATAGAGGGCCCGCATGGCCATGGCGTCCCGGGCGAGGGCGAGCCGGCGCCGGGACGGATCCCAGATCGCCACCGCGAAGTCGCCGATGAGTCGGGCAAGACAGTCCAGGCCCCACCGACGGTAGGCGCTTCCGATGAGGGCCAGGTCGCCGGCATGGGGCGGCGGCGCGGCGTCACCCAACGCCTCTCGGAGCTCGTCGCCGTTGTCGATGCGGGCATCGGCGGCGACCACCGTGCCCGTGTGGGGATCCACCCACGGTCCGGTGGGCGCGGTGCGATCGGCCTCGGGCTTCGGGCCTCGATAGAGCTGGCCCAGCGTCACCCCGGGCTCGCCGTAGCGCCCCATTCCACCACTGACTCGGTGCGGCACAGGGGCCACCATGGTGTCGAGGAGGTGCGACTCCACGGGTCCCTCGTCTGTGGAGAGGACGCCGCACACCCCGGCGAGCTCCTTCATGGGACGCCCGCCGTCGATCGCCGGTCGTGGAACGAGCCATGCAGAGGGAGTTCTGCCATGACATCGTCTTCCAGCACCTCCGTATCCCTTCCGAGATCTGGACCGTGACGTACTACGCCGTCTACGGGGTCACGGTCGAGACCGATTTCCCCTTCACCTGGCCCGTACCGCGGAGCTCGGCTCCAGCCGATCTCCGTTTCGAGCTGACGGACACTGCCCCGGTCGAGGTGGACTGGGATGGAGCCCCGGCAATCCACCGGGTATCGGGCCCGCCGGTGGTCGAAACCGGCGAGCAGAACGAGTCTGCCGTCACCTATCACGGGCTCGACGGGCTGGACGTGATCCGCATCCGTGACACGGCCGATCACTACGTCTTCTCCGATCGGGTGGTGTGCCACCTCTACCGGCCCGAGTGGTCCTTTCTGGCGGAGATCCAGTTCCTGGGGATCGTCCTGGCGCTCTGGCTGGAACGGCAAGGTACCGCCACGCTCCACGCCTCGGCCGCAGTCGTCGGGGACGAGGCGGTGGCCTTCCTGGGCGCCAAGGGTGGGGGGAAGACCACCGCCGTCACCGCCCTGGTCGCGGCGGGCCACCCCCTGTTGGTCGACGACCTCCTGGCTGTCGGGCTGGAAGGTGAACGCCTCATGGCGCGACCCGGGTACCCCATGCTGCGGCTGGAGCCGGACCAGGTCCAACACTTCGTCGGCGGCCGGCAATCCCTTCCCATCGTGCACCCCGACTTCACCAAGCGAAGGGTGCGGGTGGGCGAAGGGTTCGGGGCGTTCTACGGTGAGTCGGCTCCGCTCCGGCGAGTGTATGTGCCTGTACGGCAACGGGATCCAGAGGCTCCCGTTGCCATCGAGCCCCTCCGGCCCCGGGATGCCGTCCTGGCCATGCTCCAGCACTCGTACCTTCGCGACGCCCTCCATCCCATGGGTCTGGACGAGAGACGCTTCGAAACACTGGCCCAGGCCCTGAAAGGCGTCCGATTTGCCGCCCTCCGGTATCCCAACGGGTTCGAGCATCTCCCGTCGTTGGTGCAGGCGGTGGAGCGGGACCTGGCCCGGGAGTAGGCCGTTCATGTCCAGGTCGGGTCGTCGGGTACGATGGCCTGATCAAAGGTGGCGTAGATCTCCCTGACATCGGATCGGTCGTTCAGGACCATCCCGTCCAGCTCGATCCAGGCGTGAAAAGCCATGGTGCCACTCAGTGCGGGCCGTCGTCCGCGAGCGTCGGTGGCAGAGGGCGAGTCGGTGTCGACGGTCTTCACGCGCCGTGCCCCGATCCGGAGGTCGGTGGTCACGTTTTGCTGCCGGAGGAGCCACCACAGGACCAGGGAGCGCTCCAGACAGTTCGGCGTCCACGGAAGGCGGCGGGCCACCGCCTCGGTGAGCCGGCTGACCCGTAGTGCCACCGCACGTGTTCGGGTCCCGTCGTCACCTGCCCTGGTCTCGTCGGTCAGAGCGAGGCTCCCTCGCCGCACGGCTGCGAGCCGGCGCTGTACCCGACCGAGACCCCACCGCCGGAGCGCGAAGGGTGCGACGGCAAAGAGCGCGACGGCGGTGACGGCCGATGCCAGGTCAGCCGCCGTCAGCGCTCGGAGTCGCTCCCTGCCTTTCGTCGACACGCAGGAGACCTCGCTGAGAAAGTTCGCCGATGAGGTGGGTCAGGTCATGTCGGAGTGTTTCGGGGTCCACCTCGAACTCACGGAGGAGCCGGTCAACGGCCTCGTCCACCGAGTTGGTTTCCATGAGCGCTTTCCACATGGCGGTCCCCGTACCGTCGAGCCCGAAGTACCGCTCCGATTCCAGGTCCAGAAACACCGATTCATCGTCGGGCAGGTGCTGGACCAGGACGTGGTCGGGGCGCGAGACGCTACGATGCACTTGAGGGTCGCTCATCGGGATCGTGTGGGAACGGTGGGGTTCGAGGGACGCGAATGGAAGACGGTGCAGGGTCTGCTCCCTTTCACCCCGTTCACTCCCGCAACTCTGGTGCCAACGCGATGAGTTCTCAGTACTGGGCCAGAGTCCCGGCCTTGCGGGCATGGCCCAGACCCAGGCGGAACGAGACGATTCCCACGACGACAAGCACCGCGGTGAGCACCGCGAGAATCCCAACGTCGGGCGCCACCACGCTGAATGGCTGGCCCTCCAGAAGCGACCGGCGAAGGGCTCGCAGGCCGTACGTCAGGGGAATCACGTACGAAAGGGGCTCGATCACATCCGGAATCACCGTGGTGGAGTAGTACACGCCGCCCAGGA
>SLNQ01000218.1 GCA_007132965.1 Gemmatimonadota bacterium
AAGTGCTCGTAGAGGTTGGACGGAAGTCGGCCCACGTAGTAGGGACGGCCGCCCACGTCCAGCGCAGCCTGCACCAGCGCCTCGTCCATGGGGACCAGCGCCCACCCGTACCGCTCGGCCCGTGCCGGGGTCTCGCCCCGAAGGGCCAGCCCCAGGGTAATGGCCACGTCCTCCACCAGGTGGTGCCGAAGGTCGCCCTCCGCCTCTACCTGCAGGCCCAGGCCGGCGTAGCGGACCAGGGTGGTGAGCATGTGGTCAAGGAAGGTGTCGCCTGTGTCGACCTGAATGTCGCCACCCCTTCGGGACACCTCCATGGTGATCCGGGTCTCGCCGGTCTCTCGTCTGATTCGGCTCATGACGTCTCCTCGGTGTTTCGGTCGCTGATGGTTCGTGGGCTGGGTCGGTCGGGTGGTGCCTGGGGCGGGCCGCCGCCGAACTCGGCGGCCACCTGGGCCACGTCCAGGGCGCCGGTATATAGGGCCATCCCCAGGACGGCGCCGGCGGCACCTTCGCTTCTGAGAAAGTGGAGCTCTTCCATGGTGCTCACGCCGCCGGAGATCCAGACCGGGTGGGCCGAGCCCCGAAGGACCCGCCGGACGCCGGGCCGGTCGATCCCTTTCACCTGGCCCTCCCGGCCCACGTCGGTGCAGAGGATCCCCGCCAGGGGGAGGGGGGCCAGCCGGTCCAGGAAGTCCAGGACCTGGAGCTCCGCCGCTTCGGTCCAACCTTTGCGGAGGACCATCCCGTCGCGGATGTCGGCGGCCACCACCACCCGCTCTGGCCAGCGCCGGACCAGCGTCGCCAGCCAATCGGGGTCGTCCACGGCCCGGGTGCCGATGATGATCCGGTTCGCTCCGGCCTCCAGGAGCGCCTCCGCTCGCTCCTCGGTTCGGATCCCGCCGCCTACCTGCAGCTCGCCGGGGTCCCCCCGGAGCTCAGCGGCCATCTGCCGGATGAGCTCCAGGTGGTCTCCCCGGTCCAGCGCCGCGTCCAGGTCCACCACGTGGAGAATCCGGAAGCCCTTCTCCCGCCAGCTTCGGGCCACTGCCATGGGATCCGGGAGCGACACCCGCTCGTCCCCGGGTCGCCCGCCTACCAGTTGGACACAGCGACCCCCCTTCAGGTCCACCGCGGGGATGGCGGCGAAGGAGGGCGCGGGCGACTGCGTTGGAGGCCCGCTCATGACGATACCTCCGCCAGGAAGTTTCGCAGGAGGGACAGCCCCGCCCTGGAGCTCTTCTCCGGGTGAAACTGCACCCCCCAGCTGCGCCCCCGACGCACCGCCGCGGCGAAACGCTGGTCCTCGTACTGCGAGTGGGCCACCACCACCTCCGGGTCGTCGGGCTCGCACACGAAGGAGTTGGCGTAGTATGCGGTGAGCCCGGCAATCCCCCTGAAAAGGGGATCCTCCCCCGTCTCCACGTCGTTCCAGCCCATCTGGGGAACGGTTCGGGCCCGGAGCCGCCGGACCCGACCGTCCATGAGGCCGATGCCCGAGCCCTCCCCCTCTTCGCTGTCGGGAAAGAAGAGTTGCATGCCCAGGCAGATGCCCAGACACGGGAGGCCGTCCAGGAGCGCCTCCCTGACCTCCGCCTCGTGGCCCTCGAGCGCCCGAACGGCGGCCCCGAAGGAGCCCACGCCCGGGAGCACCAGCGCCTCGTACCCCAGCGCTTCCGACCAGTCGGTTGTCACCGTGACCCGGGCTCCCCCGGCCTCCAGTCCCTTGGCCAGCGAATGGAGGTTTCCGGCTCCGTAGTCGAAGAGGGCCACCCGGGGCCCGTTGCCATCGGGGTTCATGGGTCCACCTCGCTGGATGTGGGGTCCGGACTCAGGCTCAGGACCTGCTGAAGCGCGTCGAGGAAGAGGTCCATCTCACGGCGAGGGCCGACGGTGACCCGGACCGCGTCTCCCAGGCCGGGAAGCCCAGGGAACGGCCGGACGGCCACGTCCCGGTCCCGGAGGGCGGCGGTGAGCTCTCCGGCTGTGAGGCCACCGGGAGAGAGGGGAACCAGGAGGAAGTTCGCTCCGGAAGGAAGGGGCGGAAGCCCCAGCCGAGTCAGTTCCTGGATCATGCGAGACCGCTGGACCACCACCTCCCGGCAGATCTCCGGAACCCAGGCGGGCTCGTCGGCCAGCGCCGCCACCGCAGCGGCTTCGGCCAGGCGGTTCACCTTGTACGGGCCCCGGGACTTCTCGATCTCGGCAATCACCTCGGGGGCGCCCACGGCGAATCCCACCCTCAGTCCGGCCAATCCGTAGGCCTTCGAGAGAGTCCGAAGGACCACCGTCCGGCGGGAGGCCGCGGCGCGCTGCAGCAACCCGGTCTCCCCGGCGGGCCCCGTCGGATCGGTCCCGCCCATGAAGTCGACGTAGGCCTCATCCAGGAGCACCACCGGTCCCGCCGGTTCCGCTCTCTCCACGAGCGCCTCGATCCAGGCCTCGGGGTGTACCTCGCCGGTGGGGTTGTTGGGGCGGCACACGTAGATGAGCGCCGGTTCCTGCTCGAGTAACCGCTCCGGGTCCGGGAGTGCGCCGAAGGGGGTTTCGGGCCCGGGGCGACCCCGTTCCACCGGGAGGGCCCGTGCGGCGTTCATGTGGGCGAAGATCTCGATCATGGAGAAGGTGGGCGGGATGTAGGCCACCCCCTCGCCAGGCTCGCAGGCGGCCCTGAACGCCGAGTCCAGGAGGTCGTCGGAGCCGCACCCGGTGGAGATGGCCTCCGGGGGCACGCCGAAGCGCCGGGAGACCTGAGCCTTCAGTTGGTCGGCGTACACCGGCGGATAGCGCAGCAGCTCCTCCGGAGCGGCCGTCCGCACCACGCTCAGGGCGTCGGGGTGGGTTCCCCACCGATTCGTGTTGTCCGACAGATCCACCGCGATGGGACGTCGGTCCGGAGTGTAGGGCTCCAGGGGACGATAGCTGTCCCGAGGGAAGGGCGTCATGGGCCGTCCTCCCGCATTCCGCGGGCCCGGGCGGCTACGGCGTGGGCCGGCAGCCCTTCGGCCTCTGCCAGCAGTCCGGTTCCCTCCGCCATGGCCGCCGCGGCCTCCACAGAGAGCTCCTGCCAGGTGTAGAAGCGGAGGAAGTGGAGCACCGA
>SLNQ01000299.1 GCA_007132965.1 Gemmatimonadota bacterium
AAGAGCACGGGAGTGACCTTGTTTACCCGCTCGTCGGTGCACTGAGCCGAGAGGATGGTGGCCACGGTGAGCTCATATGGGTTCTGGTGGACCAGAGCGCAGTGGGCGTCCGGGTACTCCTCCTGCAAGATCTCGTAGATCTGGTTGGCTCGCTCTCGTCGGGCCTTCCTGGATTCTCTCGGCATGGTCGGGAAGGTAGGGTTTGGTCAGGGTCGGGGCGACTCCGCCTCCACCGCCTGGATCCGGCGGAAGGGCAGGAGGCTGGGGACGATCCGCTCCTCGCTCACGTCCTCGGGTCGCGGAGATCGCTCCAGCGCCCCCAGCGACTCGGGTACCGCGTTCATGTAGGCAAAGACCCGGCCCACCAGCTTCAAGAGCTCCCCCATGGCCACCACCGAGTAGAGCTCGTCCAGCTCACCTCCGGGGAGCGTGGTGGCAAAGTCCGGTCCCTGATCCTCGCCACGAACCCGGGCCTGGGGCCAGCGGGCCGCGTCGGCCAGGGGCACCGGCGGGAGCGGAACCACGGAGAGCCCGGGTCGGTCGGGGCGGATCCCCAGCGCCGCCATGAGAGACAGGGTATCGCCGGCGCTGCGGGTCCAGAAGACCCCGTCCAGGTCCTCCGCCGGGCCTTCGGGATCGGGGTGCGACCAGACCAGGTGCCGGGGAAGCTGCAGGTAGCCCGCGTCGGCCGGAAGCTCGCCCGCCCATCGACCCAGCTCCAGCCGCCCCTCCACCACCCCGCGCACCGCCTCGGTCCCGACCAGGAGCAGAAGCTCTCCTGCCTGGTGGAAGTGGAAGGCCTGGAAGAGAAAGGCTCCGAAACGGTGGAGGGCCTCGCCGCCGCCTGGGCGCTGGGGGCTATCCTCCCCTTCTCCCTGGATCTCCTTCAGGGTCCGTCCCGCCTCACCCAGGAGGATGAAGGCTCCGGGGTCGGTGGTGTCCACCTCCCGGGTTTCCGCCTCCTCGGCGATCCGACGAAAATTCTCATCGGCAAACTCCCGTCCCGGAATCCCCACCTCATAGGGGGTCATCCGAGCCCAGGCGTCACGGGGCCTGCCGGCGTCCCCCTCTGGCGTGCCGGCCGGTGCCTCGGGATCCTCTCGACTCACTTGGTGGTGTCTCCCCTCTCTGCTTGGCCCTCGGCGTCCGGGCCCTCCCCGGAGGCTTCACCTGACAGATCACCCTCGTCCGGCATGGGAGGTCCGCCTGCCGCCCGTCCGGGCCGGCCGTCTTCGGGTCCCGGCGCGTCAGGGGCTTCCCCCACCGGCACCGGCTCCGCCTCCGACTCCACCAGGTCCAGGGATTCCTTCCGGAAAAAGCGCTTCAGGCGCTCCAGGAGGGACACCTCCCGGGCCAGCACCACTTGCACCCACCCCCCGCCGGCATCCAGCCCGTGAATCCAGATGTAGTGGAGGTCCCCCAGGTCCTCGGGGGGAGGCGCGGGAATGGCCCAGCGACGGCCGTCCCAATCGAATTCGATGGTCTCGGCGTCGGCCAGCTCGCCGGCGCTCCACCTGCGCTCGATGTAGACGTCGTACTCCACCCGAAACACCCCGGGCGCCAACGGAAGGCCTGACTGGTAGTACCACGGATCGAACTCCTCGCCCTGCCCTCGCTGGTACGTCTGCTCCAGGGCGTAGTCCAACCCCTCCAGGGCGTCGTCCTCGGCCAGGAACTCCAGGTGGTGTCGAAGCTCGTGGGTGATGGTCTCCCATAGCTCCTCTTCCCACGAAAATCCCGGCGAACGCTCGGCAACCGCCTTGAACGATCCGTAGTAGAGGGCCAGGAAGGAGCGGGTGGTCTCGGGACCCATGTAGCTGGAGGGATACGGCTCGGTGTAGCACATCCCCAGCGTATAGTAGTCCTCGTGGTCCGGGTGGCTCTCCGCCTCCGGATCCACCACCACCCCGTCGATCCCCTCCTTGTATACGTCCGGGATCTCGTCCCACATCCGATGGGCGGTGGCCTCGAACTCCTCAAAGGTCATGGACGTTCAGGGCTCCTGAGCGGTGGGGCGCCGAAAGGACGGGCCGCATCGCCGCCGGACCTGGACCGAGCGACCGGCCTCTTCCTCACTTCCCTTCAACCCGCGGGAGGCTCCGAGCGCTTCCCACTCCGCATGGCTACCCAGAGAAGGTACCCCAGGACGGCCACATAGCCGCCCACGAAGACCACGATCCAGGTCAGAAGTTCAGCATCCATGTCGGTCGTCTTCCGGTTGAAGGGTTCAGTGGCCGGTTCAAGGGTTCAGTCGCCGGTTCGGCGGCGGGTGCCCACACCCGGTTGGGTCATGGGACCGGCTTCGACGCGCTGGGCCAGAAAGCGATTCAGCGCAAAAAGCACTACGAAGAGGATGCCCCACTGCACCACCATCGTTCCGGTGCTGAAGGTCTCGAGGGGGTTCCACCAGGTCTCGGAGAACTCGGTCATGGACTGGTACACCCACCACCCGAAGATGACCAGGAAGACGAAGGGGATGACCCGGATGCACACGCTCCACCACCTGCCGATGTGGATGTCGGTGGTCTCGTTGATCTCGGCCCGGGCCTTCTCCACCCCGTACTTGGTAATGGCCAGGGCGGTGAGAAGGCCGCTGATGAGCAGCCCCACGCCCCAGACCCAGTCCTGATTGTCCAAGAAGTTGATGGACAGGGCAGAGGGGATCCCGAAGGCGAAGGCGGCCACACCTACGATGATGGCGGCCCGCCGGCGCTGGACTCCGAAGTTCATCAGATTGGTGGTTCCCAGCTCAAACATGGCAATGAATGACGAGATCCCCGCCAGGGCCAGGGCCAGGAAGAAGAGGGGCCCTAGAATCGCGGCCCCGGGCATGGTAACCAGCAGGTCCACGATGTAGATGAAGGTAAGCCCCACGTTCCCAGCGGCCAGCGCCTCCTCGGCGAACTCCACCGTGGGCGCCACCGCGTAGAGGGTACCCAGGATGATGGCCGCCGCCAGGAAGCCCACCAGGACGTCGGAAAAGGCGATGATCCCGGAGTTCACCCCGATGTCTTCCTTCTCCCTGGCGTAGACGGCGTAGACCATCATCAGCCCCCAGCCCGCGCCGGTAGACCAGGCGACCTGGGTGAAGG
>SLNQ01000097.1 GCA_007132965.1 Gemmatimonadota bacterium
GGGACAAACCCTTCAACGCTCAGGAAATCAGCGACCCTTGAAGCGTTTGTCCCAGCCGATCGCTTGTTCGCGGCCAACTGGGAGGTCCTCGCGGTTGCCCGTGCCTGCCGCTCCGCTATCGTGGTCGTGAATAGGACAGGTTTACACGTGCTCACATCCCCGAGTCCCTGCCTCTCAACCAGTTGGCCAGGCCCAGGGGGGATTCCTGGGCAAAGCCGGACCCGTCCACCAAACCCGACCCCGGCGCAGGCCAAACCCGACCCCGGCGCACGTCGATCCTTCCGCGGGGCGGAACGGGGTGCCGCCCCACGGTTACCATATGACGCCCGGTCCTCCGGTCCGGCCCCGGCCGATTCCGCCGGAAGGGCACGGGACCACGGCAGGCCCACAACAGCACACCTCGAGGAGACCCCATGGCGGTGACGGAAAAGTCCGTAATGGACGCCCTGAAGACGGTGAAGGACCCTGAACTCAACATCAACCTGGTGGTTCTGGGGCTCGTCTACGATGTCGATGTCCAGGACTCGCACGTCGACGCCCGGATCTCCCTGACCAGCCCCATGTGCCCGGTGGCGGAACAGATCGTCCAGATGGCGGAAGACGCCATCCTGGGGGTCGAGGGCGTGGAGACGGCCAAAGTCCAGCTCACCTTCGACCCACCCTGGACTCCGGAACGGATCAGCCCCCTGATCCGGTCGTCGCTGGGTATCTGACGCCGGCCCTGGCGATGTGGCGCCGAAGTGCTGTGAGCGTCGACGCGGCCACACATCACTACGTTTGACACTCACCGCCGCCGCAGGGTAACTTTCGCCAGATTCGAACAATTGTTCGAACGGGCGGTCCGTCGGACCTGCCCCGTTCCACACGTCCCTCTGCTCCGGGAGGCGGGAATGCCGCCCTTCACCGACGCCGAATTGAAGGAGAAGGTCCACGACGGTTACATCGTCGAGACGGTCGAGGAGATGACCGAGGGCTACCGCAAGTCCCTCATCGTCCAGCTCACCGTACAGGCCGACACTGAGCTGATCTCGGCCCCGGCCTATTGGATGGCCGCCCGCCACGCCCCCTCCACCAATACCCAGGTGAGCGCCCACGCCATCATTCAGGACGAACTGGCCCACGCCAACATCGCCTATCGGCTCCTGGAGGATCTGGGCGTCTCGCAGGAAGAGCTGGTATACGGCCGGGAGCCCCACGAGTTCAAGCACCCCTACGGCTTCGACCAACCGCTGGAGAACTGGGCCGAGCTGGTGGTGGCCAACGGCTTCTACGACCGGGCCGGCATCACCATCCTCTCCGACGTGCACCGGAACACCTCGTACGGGCCCCTCAAGCGGGCGCTGGTGAAGGTGGACATGGAGGAGACCTTCCACCTGCGACACGGTGAGGTCTGGATGCGGCGGCTGGCCAACGCCGGCGGCGAGGCCCGGGCCATGCTCCAGCGGGCCGTGGACTGGATGTTCCCCATGACGGTGGAGTGGTTCGGACTCCCCGATGAGCTGAAGCGCCACTCGGGCCAGCTCGAATACCGGCTCAAGGGCCTCACCAACGACGGGCTCCGACAGACCTGGATGGCCGCCACCGTGCCCCTGTGCGAATCGCTGGGGCTGGACGTGCCGGCCCACTACGACGAGGCCTCGGAGAGCTACCAGCTGGACTACCCCTTCCCCTGCAGGTATGACCCGGAGGCCAAGCGCTGGCTCTTCGACGAGGGACAGATCGAATGGGACGAGGTCTTCGACCGGTGGAAGGGCCGCGGTCCCATGAACGAGTTCTACGTGGAGTCCATCCGCCGGTCCCGCGGCCAGGTTTCGGCGTGGCTGAACTGACCACCTCCCGCCCGCTCCCGGTAGTGAAGGCGCCCTCCTCCCAGGAGGCGCTTCCGGCCCACGTACGCTCCCACGCCAGCGGCGGCCGGGACCTCTGGACCGACCCGCTGCCGGAGCGGCCCGACGATCCCGACGCCGCCCTCCTTGAGCTCCTGCACGAGGTCCTGGACCCGGAGCTACCCATCAGCCTCGTGGACCTGGGGTTGATCTACGGGGCTCGTGTGGAGGACGACGTGGCGCACATCCGGCTGACCTTCACCGCCACCGCGTGCCCGTGCATGGAGTTCATCCGGGAAGACATCCGGGATCGCCTGACGCGCGAGCACTGGATCGACGCGGTCCGGATCCAGGAGGTCTGGGATCCGCCCTGGACCCGTGACATGATATCGGAGCGGGGCCGCCGCCGGCTCCGGGAGCTGGGCGTGGGCGTATAGCATCTCCAACCGCAGACCCAAAGCCGAACCACACACTCCAACCGGACGACCCATCCATGGAAGAGATCGTCTTCGACGTCTTCGCTCGAAAAAACCGAGGCGACCCCCTGAGCCACGTTGGCTACCTTTCGGCCCTGGACGCCGAGCTGGCCCGCGTCTACGCGTGGAAGACCTACGACGAGGAGAACTGGTTCGAGATGTGCATCGTACCCCGCTCCGAGATCATCCCGGTAAACCGCACGGACGGCCCCTTCGCCCAGGCCCGAGCCGGCGCAACCACCTCCAAGGGCCGGGCCAAGGCCGGGGGTCGCTCGTGACCGAGACCGCCGAGGGACTCAAGGCCGAATCCACCGAGGTCCAGACCGCGTTCCGGCGCCTCGTCCTGGGCCTTGCCGACACCAAGCGACTCCTGGGGATCCGCTACTCGGACTGGCTCCTGGGGGCCCCCTCCATCGAAGGCGGGATCGCCACCTCGTCCATGGCGCAGGACGAGTGGGGCCACGCCCGGCTCCTCTACGCGGCGCTCAAGGATTTCGGAGACGATCCCGTGGCGCTGGAGCACCAGCGCGACGCCGCCGACTACGCATCCTGGGACCCCCTTGACCACCCGCTTCCGGACTGGGCCCACCTCATCGCCGCCGTGGTCATCGTAGACGGCGCGCTGGCTCTGGCGCTGGAGGGCATCCTCGAGGGAGGCTACGAACCCCTGGGGGGCCGGATCGGCAAGATGCTGGGCGAGGAGGAGTTTCACCAGGCGCTGGGGAAGGCCTGGTTCCAGCGCCTCGCCACCGGCGAGGGGGAGGGACACGCGCACCTGCAGGAGGCGGTGGAAGCCATGCTGGGTCCCACGGTCCGGTGCATGGCCCCGGGCGACGACGCCCACGAGCGCCTGGCGGACCGGGGTCTGATTCTTCCCTCCTCCACCCTCCGGCATCGCCTGGCCAAGAGGCTCGATCCGTTGCTCGAGCGGGTGGGCGCCAGTGTCCCCACCGAGGCCAGGCTGGACAACGGCTGGGACCCCCGCCGGGGCCGGGGCACCGGACACCCGGAAGAGGAAGCGGTGGAGCGGGCTCGCGGCGACCGGAATCGGGCGCTCTTCGTCGAGTGATGCCGGGACGCCTTCCATGACCGACGCCGAACCTTCCGGGGCGCTCCCCGGCGATCTCCCCCGAAATCCGCCGTGCCCCTTCTGCGACCAGCGGGACACGGAACTGCACTCCCTCTTCGGCGGCCATGCGTCGGTGACCACCTACTGGTGCCGACGCTGCCGGAGCCCCTTCGAGCAGATGCGCTGGGGACGAAGCTTCAGGCGACCTTCCGCCTCACCCGAACCGGACCCGGACGGGTCCAGGGGATCGTCGTGAGCAAGACTCTCGAAGAGTTCAGAGAGTTCAGGGAGCGGATGAACCAGCGGATCCTGGACGAGGAGAACCTGGAGATCCGCCGCTTCTTCGCATTGGACGACCGCACCTACCGGGAGGGAGCCCTTCCCACCCGGACCAAGGAGCTCCTGGGGCTGGTGGCGTCGCTGGTGCTGCGCTGCGATGACTGCGTCAGCTACCACCTCGTCCGGTGTCGGGAGGAAGGCGTCAGCCGCGACGAGCTCTTCGAGACGTTCTCGGTGGGGCTGGTGGTGGGAGGATCCATCGTGATCCCCCATCTCCGTCGCGCCGTGGAGCTCCTGGACGAGCTGGACGACTGAGGAAGGCTCGGCGACGGGAGGTCTTCGCGGGCCCCTTTCCGGGCATCCCGCACTCCCCGGCACCCGGCCGCGGGGGAACCCTTTACGGGCCTCCGGACCTTAAAAGACTGTCGGGGTCGGAGCGGTGCCCCGTGCGTTCAGCCGCCGCTGCCACGGCACTATGGGCGCCGAACCGACGCCAGCGACGAAGGATCGGAGGAGATCCTCCCCGAGACGAACGGGACGACTCCCCAGCTCTCACACCCCGACCGGAGAACGACCCGGGATGAAATTGCGAGGAAAACTGTTGCTGGTGGGAGGCATTCTGGGACTCATGGTCCTGGCTGCCTGCGGCGCCGGTGAACCCCCTGTTCCACAGACCCGGACGGTCATCGTCTACACCGGCGAGCGAATCCAGGTCGACGGCGAACGCATGCGAGACGTGCAAGGATGGCTCCAGCCGCACCTGGACCACATCGAGCGGGATCCCGGCTTCCTGATCCGGGTCAACCGCCAGTCGGAGGCCGCCTACCCGTGGACCACCACCGAGTTGGTGGGTGACACGGCCATCACCGCGTACCAGCGAGCTGCGGTGGACGCCGAGCCCCCCTTCGTCATCTACGCTCACCTCCGACTCGAGGCCGAGCGCAACCAGGTGGCCGATTGGCTCCCCGCAGCCGAGGAGGACCCGACGCTGGCTGGCCTGGACCTGGAGGAGGCGATCCTGGAGCGGGTCTCAGATGTCTGGCTCCTGGGCCGCTCAGTCTTCGATACCCAGGCCCATGGCCCGCTGGACGAGCTACTCTACGCCAATGAGCGCGGGCTTCTGAGGGAGTTCATCCTGGCCACCCAGCCGGACCGGTTCGAGGACGAGCGAGAGCGCTTCAGCCAGGAGCATCCCGATTGGGAAGAGACGCTGCAGGAGTTCTTCCAGCGCACCTTCGATCGTGACGGCCCCGGCTATCTCCCCGACCGGGACGCCGACACGGAAGAGGGGCCGGACGACGATCCACCGCCAGCCGGACTCCACTGACGGCTCACAAGCCCTGAAGCCGCCTCGATGCTCGCAAGCGGCTTCACTTCAGATGGGCGTGAGCCTCCACTGGAGGTCCACCGGTGGCCCATCACCCTCCTCCACGTGCAGATCCAGGCGCCGCGTCTCTTCCAGGCGCTCCCGGTTCACCTTCCCGCCGGTAAGGGAAAAGCCCAGCACCGACACCCTTTGCTCCTGTCCCCGGGGACCCGTGGCATTCAGGGTCATGCCCCGGAGCTCCTTCGGCGAGGGAAGGTCTCCCCCCTTCAGCCGGACCCTGAGGATGCGGCCGCGGTGGGGATGGTCAAGGGCGTCCAGAACCTTCATCTCGAGCCCGCTGGCCTGTCTTTGAGCCATGATCGTCTCCATTGTATCCTACGCACGGTCCGGCGGGCGGCCTGAGAGCCGCCGCATGGGCAACCTTAGACGATGAAACGAGGCCAGTCAACGGATGGACCGTCCCCACCGCGACACCAAACCCACCCCGAATCGCCCCAGCGCGAATCTCGCCGGAGGGCCCTCCGCCTCCGAAGGAGATGGTGGCGATCCATCAGGAGAAGCCGATGTGGGGCTTCCCCCGGGCATGGCCCCCGATCCCGAGACCATGCGCCGCCTGGGCTATCGGGCGGTGGACCACCTGGTGGCCCGGTGGGCCGGCCTGGAAGCGGACCGACCCTGGCAGACCGCCACAGCCGCTGAGACCCGGGCGCTCCTCCACACCCCACCGCCGGAAGAGGGCACGGGGTCCGATGGCGTGGAGGCCCTCATGGACGAGGCCGTCCAGAAGATCTTTCCCCTGGCGGGCCGGATCGACCATCCCCGATTTCTGGGCTTTGTCCCCTCCGCTCCCTCGTGGCCTTCGGTCCTGGCCGACATCCTCGTGGCGGGCCACAACGTCTTCCAGGGCACCTGGCTGGAGTCGGCGGGTCCGAGCCAGATTGAGCTCACGGTGCTGGACTGGTTTCGCCGGTGGCTGGACATGCCCGAGGGAGCCAGCGGGGTCCTCACCAGCGGCGGATCGGCGGCCAACCTCCTGGCGGTGGTGACGGCCCGGGAGGTGGCGGGGTGGCCCACGGAGCCGGTCATGTACGTATCGGACCAGGGCCACAACTCTCTCCGGAAGGCAGGTCGGATCGCCGGCCTCCGGACGCACCAGATCCGGATCATCTCCACCGGGCCGGATCGACTCCTGAGGCCGGATCGTGTGCGAGACGCCCTGGCCGCCGACCGTGCGGCGGACCGCACCCCCATCCTCATCTGCGCCAACGGCGGCGCCACCAACACCGGCACGGTGGACCCCTTGGAGGCGCTGTCCGATCTGAGCCGGGCCGAGGGCGTGCGCCTGCACGTGGACGCCGCCTACGGTGGGTTCGCCGCGCTCACCTCCAGGGGCGCCGAGGCGCTGGCGGGACTGGGTCGGGCCGACTCGGTGACCCTGGACCCCCACAAGTGGTTCTTCCAGAGCTACGAGTGCGGGTGTCTCATGGTCCGGGATCCCGCAGAACTGGAGACGGCCATGCGGGTGTCGGCGGAGTACCTGCAGGACACCGAGACTCGTGACGGCGAGGTGAATTTCGGCGACCGCAGCCTGCAGCTCACCCGGTCCTTCCGAGCGCTGAAGATCTGGCTTTCGGTCCACACGCTGGGCCGGCAGGCCATGGCCCGGGCCATCGACGGGGCCATGAAGCTGGCGGACCGCACCGAGGTCTGGATCCGGGATCACCCCGAGCTGGAACTCCTCCACCCGGCGGCCCTCAGCGTCGTCTGCTTCCGCTATCGGCCCCGGGCGTCGGATGGCCGGGAGTGGAGCGAGGAAGCCCTCGAGGCCCTGAACGCCCGGATCCAGGACCACCTCCTGGAGGACGGCCACGCCATGGTCTCGTCCACTCGCCTGGCCGGTCGCTACTCCCTCCGCTTCTGCATTTTGAATCCCCGAACCCGCTGGCGCCACCTGGTGTCGATCCTGGAGGAGATCGTGATCCAGGGGCGCACGATGCCCGAAACCCCAGGGGGCAGCGCATGAACGGCCCTCCTCCGGACGGGTTCTCCGGTCCCTCCCAGGATCGGTCCTCGGAACCAGCCCAGGAACCGCCCAGCCAGCGACGCGAGGGGGGGTCCGCCCAGCCCTCCCAGGAGCCGCCCAGCCAGCCATCCGAGGACGCGGCCGCCGGACCCACACCCGCAGCCCCGCCCCAGCCGCCTCCCGAGGCGCTGGCCCGGGTCCGCCGACGCCTTCGAGGCGCCGCATGGCTCCTGGCGGCAGGCGTGGTGGCGGGGGTCGTCTTCACCTCCCTTCCGGTCCTGGACGTCCTGGCGCTGCCCCTCCTCTATCTCTTCCTGCCGATGGTGGCGGTGGCCCAGCTCCCCCTCCTGGACTGGGAGGAATGGGAGAGGATGCCGGTCTACCTGGGATCCATAGTGGCAATCCTGACGCTGGGGCTCATCAGCGGACTCCTGGCTCTCCGTCTCGAGGACGTGGCGCCGGCGGGGCTCACGCTCCTGCCGGCCGGCGCCATGGTGGGCTGGACGGTGGGACTCACCCTGACCGGACTCCTGGTGATCCTGGCCTTTCGGCCCGTGGAAGACTGGCTGGGCGGCGGCCGGCCGGAACTCCTCCGCCAGCTTCTGCCCGAGACCCCCCGCGAGCGCACCGTTTTCGGGGGACTCTCGTTGTCGGCCGGCGTGGGCGAGGAGCTGGCCTACCGGGGCTACGCCTTCCAGGCCGTCCAGCTCCTGGGGGTGGGCCCGTGGGGGGCAGCCCTCCTCTCGTCCGTTCCCTTCGGGTTTCTGCACAGCTACCAGGGGCCCGTGGGCGTGGTACGGACCGGGGCCATGGGCTTCGTCCTGGCCGTGCCGGTGGTCCTCACCGGCAGTCTGCTGCCCTCCATGGCCGCCCACGCTCTCATCGATCTCCTGGTGGGCCTTCTCCTGGGGCCCCGGCTCCTCTCTTCCAGCGACCCCCCCGACCTTGTCCCTCCGCCCTCGGCGCCGTAGGCTGAAACATGAGACTGGATATTGCACTGGTGGCTGATGCCGCCACCGTAGACGCCTCCGGCAAGCTGAACGTTCTGGGCGCCTTCCACCGCCTCAGGGGACGGGATTTCCCCCTGCGGCATGGGCGAATGGCCCTGGTCCTCCGCTTTGCTCCCGAGGCCTCCGACTCCGGGACGCTCGAGGTCGAGATCCGGCTCATGGGGCCGGACGATGAGTCCGTGCTTCGCCTGGACGGCAAGGTCGAGGGACGAGCCGACGCCAACGTGGACCATATCCGGATCCCCCAGGTCCTGAACTTGGACGGCGTGGTCTTTCCCGAACCGGGTACGTACCGGTTCGTGGTGGAGGTCGGCGGTAAGGAAGTGGGTGTCGTCCCCCTCCGGGTGGAGAAGGCGAGGCGTCCGCCGGGGGGTCCCGGATCCAGAGAAGGCGGGCCCGGCGGCGGCCCCACCCCCATCATGGTGCCTCCGGGGTCGGAGGGAGGCGTAAAGGCCTGAACGATTGGCTCCGCCGTGTGGCCAGCAGAAACCTTTGGGGGCCGTGGGACGTACAAGTAGCGTGAAGGGACGGGCTGGCGAGGCCCCTTTGGAGTCGGGGAGACCGTCTCCCCGAAAGAGGCTTCGCCCCGGATCCGCTGACCGGAGAGACCGATGATTCTGGCGTGCAATTACGAGGAAGTCACCGCCCTGACGCACGGGGCGCAGGCCGTCCTCGAAAGCCAACGGGGAAGCGGCTCGGCGGTAGCTGCCCCGTCCGAAGGCCTGGGTGCGGTGGAGGCCCTCCTCCCGCAGCTCTCAGGCGACCTCACCGTGTACACCATCCGCGAGCAGCGGCAGGTGGAACGGGCCGTCCGGATCATTGTGCTCCACCTCCGTGACGAGATGTCGGCCACCGTCCGCGCCACCCATCCGGCCCACGAGGACGCGGTGGCCGCCTACTTCGACTTCGCCCACGCCCTGGCCGTCCTGAACCGGGTCCAGGAGCTGGGAGAAGAGATGCAGGCCCTCATGGAAGTGATCACCGGCGAGCCGCCCAACGCCGAGACCACCCGCACCTTCCGCTTTCCGGACTGAGCCGGTCCGTGATTCGGACCGATCCAGTCTGTGATCCGGACCGATCCGGCCCGTCATTCGAACCGACCCGGCCCGCCATGACCTCATCCCGCGTCGACACCCTCCTGAAGATGCTCGAATCCCGGCCCGACGATCCCCGCCTCCGGTTCGGGCTGGCCCTGGAGTACCTCACCGCCGGTCGTCTGCAGGAAGGCGTTAAGGAGCTTCGGCGCTACCTGGACGGCACCGAAGACGAAGGCAACGCCTGGGGCCGGCTCGGCGCCGCGCTCCAGGAGATGGGCCGGGACGAGGAGGCCCGGGAGGCCTACCGGAAGGGCATTGAACAGGCCCGCCGCCACGGCCATCCCACCATGGCCCAGGAGTTCGAGGAGATCCTGGACGCCTGGGACTGAGCGACCGGGTCGTCCCACCCCCTGCCCGAACACCTCCCGAAGCGCTCCATCTTCCCTCCCCGGGTCCGGCACACCATCTTCGTGCGGGACCCACCCCCCGAGATCCCGGGTGCACCGACGGACCGGGCCCGCCCCGGCCCCCCGCGTGTTGACGCGGTGCCCCAGCATCCCCACGGTGGCGCCCTGTACTTCTACAACCGCCTTCTACTCGACACGCTTCCATAGGGAGACAGATCCGGATGTCCATGGCTCAGAAGCGGGAACGCATCGTCAGCCGCCTCATCGAAGACGAGATGCGGGAGTCGTTCATCGACTACTCCATGAGCGTCATCGTGTCCCGCGCCCTGCCCGACGTCCGAGACGGCCTCAAGCCGGTGCATCGGCGGATCCTGTACGCCATGCGGGAGCTGGGATTGCAGCCCGACCGCCCGTACAAGAAGAGCGCCTCGGTGGTAGGCGAGGTCCTGGGAAAGTACCACCCACACGGGGATTCGGCGGTCTACGACACCATGGTCCGGATGGTCCAGGACTTCTCGCTCCGGTACCCGCTGGTGGACGGTCAGGGGAACTTCGGCTCCATCGACGGCGATTCGGCAGCGGCGTATCGGTACACCGAGGCCCGCCTCGCCCCCATCGCCCTGGAGCTCATGGACGACCTGGACCGGGACACGGTGGACTGGGTCGACAACTTCGACGGTCGGCTCCAGGAACCCTCGGTGCTCACGGCCCGCCTTCCCAACCTCCTTGTGAACGGTTCCTCGGGGATCGCGGTGGGGATGTCCACCAACATTCCGCCCCACAACCTCCGGGAAGTCACCGCGGCCTTCCGGCACCTGGTGGCCCACCCCGACTGCTCCACCGACGAGCTCGTCCGGCACCTGCCCGGGCCCGACTTCCCCACCGGCGGCTTCATCGTGGGCGACGAGGGGATCCGGGACATGTACGAGACCGGCCGGGGCCGCATCGTCATGCGGGCCCGGATCGTGAGGGAGGCGCTCCGGGGCGGCCGGGAGCAACTGGTGGTCACCGAGATCCCCTACGGGATCGCCAAGGGCAAGCTCATCGACCAGATCGTGGCGCTCTCCCGCAAGGGAAAGCTGGATGACGTCACCGACGTGCGGGACGAGTCGGACCGCGACGGCCTCCGCCTGGTGATCCAGATCAAGCGCGGGGCCAACGCCGGAACCACCCTGGCGGCCCTCTACCGGGGCACCTACCTGCAGAGCACCTTCGGCGCCATCCTCCTGGCGCTGGACCGGGGAGAACCCAAGGAGCTCAACCTTAAGCAACTCCTGGAGCGCTACCGGGACCACCGGCTGGAGGTGGTGGTGCGCCGGTCCCGGCACGAGCTGGAGGAAGCCGAGGCCGAGCGTCACGTCCTGGACGGGCTTCTCCTGGCACTGGAGAGCATCGACCGAATCATCGCGCTGATCCGGAGCTCCCGGGACCGCCCCGAAGCATCGACCCGTCTCCAGGACGAGTTCGGGCTTTCAGAGGTGCAGGCCGACGCCATCCTGAACATGCGGCTGGGGCGACTCACCTCGCTGGAGCAGATCGAAGTACAGAAGCGCCTGGATCACCTGGCCGAGACCATCGACGACCTCAGGACCCTGCTGGCCTCCGAGAGCGAACAACTCCAGGTGGTACTACGGGAGCTCGAGGAGATCACCGAGACCTTCGGCGACCCTCGGCGCACCGAGATCCTGCCTGACGCCGAGGAGAAGGTGGCTCCGGTGGAGGACGCGGTAGCCGACGAGGACGTGGTCATCACCGTGAGCCACGAAGGCTTCGTCAAGCGGATCCCCATGCACCTCTACCGGCGACGCATCGGGAGGGGGAAGCCCCTGGCCGGCATGGAGAACTACGAAGACGACTGGCTCGAGCGGGTCTTCACCGCCCGTACCGGTGGCTGGATCCTGGCCTTCACCCAGGGCGGGCACTGCCACTTCCTGTCGGTGCTGGACGTGCCCGAATCGGCCCGAGCCTCCCGGGGCCAGTCGGTCTACGCCCTGGCCGAGGCCGACCGCAGCGACCGCATCGTGAGCCTCCTGCCAGTAGAGGAGCTGGAGGACCCGGACCAGATGGTCGTCTTCCTCTCCCGGGGTGGGCTGGTGAAGCGGACTCCCCTGGAGGAGTTCTCGAATCCCCGGAGCGGGGGCATCATCGCCGCCGGGGTGAAGGACGACGACCAGATCCTGGACGTGGTCCTCTCGGACGGGAGGGCCGAGCTCATGCTCCTCACCCGGCACGGACGGGCCATTCGCTTTCCCGAAAAGGAGGTCTCCGTGGTGGGCCGGACCGCCCAGGGCGTAAAGGGGATCAACCTCAGGGACGACGACCAGGTGGTGGGGATGATCCCCATTCGCCGTGACGCCTTCGTGCTCACCGTGAACGAGGAGGGCTGGGGCAAGCGGACGGCCCTCTCCGAATTCCCCCTCCAGAAGCGGGGCGGCCTGGGCACGCTGGCCGTACCCTCCGGGGA
>SLNQ01000307.1 GCA_007132965.1 Gemmatimonadota bacterium
CAGGACCTCACGGAGTACCTCGAACTCCAATCCCAGCTCATGCAGGCGCAAAAGATGGAGGCGGTGGGCCAGCTCGCCGGGGGGGTGGCCCACGACTTCAACAACCTCCTGACCGTAGTCAGCGGGTCGGTGCAGCTGGCCCGGGCAGACGCGGCCCCTGACAGTCCGATCCACGAGCGCCTCCAGGAGATCCAGGACGCGGGGGCACGGGCCGCCAGCCTCACCCGGCAGCTCCTCACCTTCAGCCGTCGGGGCATGGTGATCCGGACCACCCTGGAGCTGAACGATCTCATCACGGAGACAGCCCAGCTCCTTGGGCGCCTCCTCCGGGACGACATCGAGTTGGCGCTGGAGCTCACCCCCGAGCCCACCCCCATCGACGCCGACGCCAGCCGGATCGAACAGATCCTCATGAACCTGAGCATCAACGCCCGCGACGCCATGCCCGATGGCGGGCGCCTCACCCTCGAGACGTGGATCGAGGAGCGTGGGCCGGCCAACGAGGCGGCCCCTGAGAATCCCCATCCCACCCCCTCCCGCATGGTGGTCCTCCAGGTGTCCGACACCGGGGAGGGGATGCCGGCGGAGGTCCGGGAGCGGGCCTTCGAGCCCTTCTTCACCACCAAACCCCAGGGCGAGGGCACCGGGCTGGGGCTGGCCACCGTCTACGGCATCGTCGCCCAGGCTGGGGGCAGCATTGCGCTGGAAAGCGAGCCGGGGGAAGGCACGAGCTTCCGAATCCGCCTCCCTCGCTCCCACCCGTCGTCGGAGGAGGGAGAGGGCGTACCGGAGCCGGCGCGAGGGTCACTGGGGCCTGGGCACAACCCGCAGGAAGAAGGCGGAGAGCCCGAACGTACCCCCATGGCTTCGGCGCGGGTTCTGCTGGTGGAAGACGACGACGCCATCCGGCGAGTGGCGGAGCGAATCCTCGAGGACGCGGGCCACACCGTCCTGAGCACCGGCTCACCCCGACGCGCACTGGAACTCCTGGAGCGCCACAGCGGGCGCATCGACGTGCTGGTGGCCGACGTCATGATGCCCGAACTCACCGGCCCGGAGCTGGGAGCGAAGATCCGCCGGCGCCATCCTGGCGTCCGGATGCTCTTCACTTCGGGACATGCCCGGGAGACGCTCCTGGCCCGGGGCGTACTGGAGGATCACCACGCGTTCCTGGCCAAGCCCTACACGGTGGGGGGCCTCCAGGCCCGGGTGAGAGACGTCCTGGGACGCTGACCGCCCGGGAGGATCGGCCTCCCGGGCGCACCCGATTGAGTCAACGGTTCGGAGCGATCACGTCCAGGGGCCCCCGGCAGAGCTCGATCTCGTCGCGGACGAGCGTCACCATCCACTCCCCAGGCTCGGCGGCCATGGCATCCACCGCGAGCTGGAAGGGATCCTCTTCGGAGAGCGTGATGTGGAGGCCGCTGGCGTCATCCACCACCACGTCGTTGGGCCGGTCCGTCTCCTGGCTGGGGGTGGCCGTAACCTGCACCTCCTCACTTCCTACCATCACCGACGGGGGGTCGAAGGCGAGTTCGCACTCCGCGGACGCGGGCAGCTCGGGACCGGTGGACGTGAGAAGGGCCGCCGCAAACAGTGCAAACGCCCCCAGAGCGAACAGACGCGTGCCGGCCTTCCGGGGGCGAGGCCGGGTCCGGTGCCGGGGGGCTCCGTTCTGTACGGATCTGCTGTTGGTGTCCATGATTTCCTCCTTGCATCCTGCCGATAGGGTTCCTGCAGCCATCCCCTCCCGACGGTCGGGAAGGCGCCCGGGATCGTCCCGGACGCCCGTCTGGAGTGGCAGGATGCGTTCCAATCCCCAGACGCCAGTGAACGTGGGGTTTTCCGGCCAGCCGCCCTCCCGCGGTCCCTCGGAACCGGGCAGGAATCTCCTGGGGTGCCCGTCACCTTTTTCCGAACAGAGCCTTCCACTCGCGGAGCCGGCCCGGGGTGGCCGCGCCGTCGCCGGGGGGGGCCGCGCCGTCGCCGGGGGGGCCGCGACCGTCGCTGGCAGGGGCCATCCGACGGCCCGCGGCTACAACCCGTGGAGGCTGCGGAAGACCCGCACCACCGTCCCCGGATCCTCAAGGTCGATGGCACCCGTGACGAGTACGTCCACCGAAGCCGATTGGCCGGGAGCCAGCACCGGAGCGGGGGTTCGGGGGAAACGAGGCCCGGGCAGCACCTCCACCCACGGCAGTCCATCCGGGATGGCGGACAGGTGCTCCTGCCGCGGGTCGAACGCTTCCAAGACCGTCGGATCGACCGTTCGAGCGCCTCCTACGAACGCGGGCCCGGACGCGGGAAGGCGGAGCACCAGGTAAAGGGGCCCCAGGATGGGCTCCGGAGAATCGTTTCGGACCGTCAGCGCCTGACGGTGGGCGAAGCCGTCCTCGGGAGGCCGGAGCGGACCGGCCTCCACCTGGACCTGCCCGGTGACGTCTTCCGGCGGCCCCGGCGAAATGCGGCCTTCCTCCACCACCCAGACCCCGATCCACGCCCGGGCCCGTCGGTTTTGCACGATGACCACCGCGCCGCCGGGATCCCGAGGACTCATGCGCCAGCGGCCTTCCTCGTCTACCTCCACCGCCACCACCCGCCCGTCGCCGGACTCGAGGCGGGTCCCCTGCCACGCCCGGGAGACGTCCCCTGCCACGCCCGGAAGAAGTCCTCCGGACACCACGACCTCCCGGACCTGGTGTCCCCGGGGGCTGGCGAGGTTGAAGACCACACCGGCGGGGTCGACGGTCATCTCCCGGGGACCCCCGCCCAGCGCCAGGGCCGGCGATGAGGCCAGCGGCCGTTCCAGGAAGCGCACGACGCCCGGGCGGTCTTCCACGAAGCCCAGAACCGGGTAGTGCGCCACGAAGCCCACCGACCCCGCCACCAGCCCCATGGCCAGAAGCAGGCCCGCCCGCCGCGCGCCGGCCACGCGGAGCCCTTCCCCACCTCGCCGGTATAGCACCACCAGAAGGAGGGCGGGCCACGCCCATCCTCCCAGGCGCGCCGTCAGACGCAGCGGCACATCGCCCAGGATCACCCCCGGCACCCCCAGGTGGGCGCGAACCCAGAAGAGGACCG
>SLNQ01000046.1 GCA_007132965.1 Gemmatimonadota bacterium
CGGTCTCGGCGTAGAAGCCCGGGGTGTAGAAGAGCCCGGTGGAGAGGCCGAAGGCACCGGCCTCCATCCCCTGGCGGGTGAGGCGGCGCATCTCGTCCATCTCCTCATCGGTGGGGGCCCGGTCGTGGCTTCCGTCCATGGCCTCCCGCCGCACCGAGGCGTGGGGGACGAGCTGTACCACGTTGACCCCCAGGCCATGCTCGAAGAGGTCCTCCCGCTGCCGCACGAGGTCGGTGGGCCCGCCTCCGTCGGGATTGATGACCGCGGTGGTGATCCCCTGAGCCAGTAGGGCGTGGGCCACACTCCGTTCTTCGCTGGTGAGCCCGCCCGAGGCATGGGAGTGCAGATCGATGAAGCCCGGCGCCACGTAGAGCCCCTCGGCGTCGATGACCCGCTCCGCCAGGGCTCCGTCCAGGTCGCCCACCGCGGCGATCCGGTCGCCCCGGATCCCCACGTCGGCCATCACCGCTTCGGAGCCGCTCCCCGAGAGGACCATTCCGTTCTGGATGAGCGTGTCGTAGGGGTCGTCGGCGCACCCGGCCAGGAGGGGCAGGAGGGCAAGGATGAGCGCCAGGGGGGCGAAGGGTTTCGTCCGCATTCCGTCTCCAGGGTTGGGTTGGTGGGTGGTACCCTCACGGTACTGGCCCTCGAGCTTCGGGGCCAGGGGGCGCGCTCGAAGCTCGAGGGCTCTCGGGTCCTGGGTCCCAGACCCCGTGGCAGCGGCGGGGGCGGGTCCCTATCTTTGGGGGCCTTCCCACCCCACAACGACTCCGGCATCCTGTGTCCCGGTCCACACCACACATCTCGCGCCCGACTCTGCCCCGGAGTGCCGACCTCCTGGTCGTCGGCTCGGGGATTGCCGGCCTGTCCTTCGCCCTGAAGGCGGCCCGAGAGGGACGGGTGCTGGTGATCACCAAGAAGTCCCGGGCCGACTCCAGTACGAATTGGGCCCGGGGGGGGATTGCCGCGGGCCTGGGGCCCGATGACGATCCGACTCTCCACCTGAAGGACACCCTCGCCACCGGTGGAGGCCTCTCGCGGCCCGACCGGGTGGAGATGGTGGCCCGGGAGGGACCGGACCGGGTCCGGGAGCTCATTGACTGGGGGGTGCGCTTCCACCGGGAGGGGGGACGGCTCTCGCTTGGCCGGGAGGGAGGGCACTCGCGACGGCGGATCGTGCGGGCTGGCGACCGAACCGGCCGGGAGATCGAACGAGCGCTCCTGGCCGCCGTGGCCGCCTCCCCCGAGATCGAGGTGGTCCAGCACTTGATGGCGGTGGACCTTCTGGTGGAGGAGGGGGCGTGCGTCGGTGTGACGGCCCTGGACCCGGGCGACGGCGAGCCGGTGGAGCTCCGGGCGCCGGTGACCCTGCTGGCCACCGGCGGCGCCGGACAGGTATACCGTCACACCACCAATCCCACCGTGGCCACCGGCGACGGGGTGGCCATGGCGTTCCGGGCCGGCGCGCCTGTGGCCAACATGGAGTTCGTCCAGTTTCATCCCACGGCGCTGTACCCCACCCGGGATCCCGCCTTTCTCATTACGGAGGCTCTTCGTGGGGAGGGCGCCGTTCTGCGACGGTTGGATGGAGCTCCGCTCATGGAGGGGGTGCATGCCCGGGGTTCGCTGGCCGCCAGGGACGTGGTGGCCCGCACCATCCACACGGAGCTGGCCCGGAGCGGTCAGTCCCACGTTCTCCTGGACGTGTCGGCCATCCCCGAGGACCAGTTTGCGGTCCGGTTTCCAGGCGCCCTGGAGGGATGCCGCGCCCAGGGGGTGGACCCCTACGAGGAAGGCATCCCGGTGGTGCCTGCCGCGCACTACTTCTGCGGGGGCGTTGTCACCGACGAGTGGGGTCGTACACGGATTCCCGGCCTCTTCGCCGCCGGGGAGGTGGCCTGCACCGGGGTTCACGGCGCGAACCGCCTGGCCTCCAACTCCCTCCTGGAAGCGGTGGTCTTCAGCCATCGTGCGGTGCTGGCGCTCCAACGTGCCCGGGACGAGGGGGGGCAGCCCCGCCAGGGCTGGCCCGAGAGCCAGGTCGAAGCGACCCTCCGCTTGGCTCAGGCGCGCCTGGCCGGATCCGGCACCTCCGCCCCATCGGAAGGCCTCGACGCTCTCCGGTTGCGCCTTCGGGACCTCATGTGGGCGTCGGTGGGGATCGTCCGGGAGGGCAGTGGGTTGGAGACGGCGCTGGAGGAGATCGAGGAGATGCTGGCCGCTGCCGGAGACGGCCGCACCGTGGAAGCCGTGGAGCTTCGGAACCTCCTGGAGGTGAGCCGGCTGGTGGTGGCTTCAGCCCTTCATCGGCGGGAGAGTCGGGGCCTCCACTACCGGTCCGACCACCCCGAGCCGGACGATGCCCACTTCCTATCGGACACCGTCCTGACCCGGGGCTGACCGGGAGACCGCCCAGGGAGTGGAGGGGCCTGCCCCTCACCCTCCGTCGTCCAGGCGGTCCTGGTCGTCCACCGTGAGTGCGCCGCCTCCGGGGTGGTCCTTCACGTAGTGGTCGAACCACTCCAGCCACCGGGCCCACATGTCCAGGTTGTTCTCGAGGGCCCGGGGGGTGTGCGACTCGAAGGGATACATGTAGAGGGCCGCGTCCTTGCCCAGGTTGGTGAGGGCGTGCATCAGCCGCTCGGACTGCATGGGCCAGGTCCCGCTGTTGTTGTCGTCGGCCCCGTGGTACATGAGTAGCGGCGTCTCGATCTGGTGCGCGTGGAAGAAGGGCGAGATGGCCGCATAGACGTGGGGCGCCTCCCACAGCGTCCGGCGTTCGGCCTGAAAGCCGGCCGGGGTGAGGGTGCGGTTGTAGGCGCCGTGCCCGGCGATGCCGGCCTTGAAGAAGGGAGCGTGGGCGACGAAGTTCACCGTGGCGAAAGCCCCGTAGGAGTGGCCTCCGTGTCCGATCCGCTCGATGTCCACGTAGCCCAGGTCCTCGGTGGCCCGGATAGCTCCCCACATGGCGTCCACCATGTTGGCCATGTAGGTGTCGTTGTAGTTCTCCCCGATGATGGGGATGTCCGGGTAGACCACCGCGTAGCCCTGGGAGAGCCAGATGTCGGACCACCGGA
>SLNQ01000222.1 GCA_007132965.1 Gemmatimonadota bacterium
AGGATCACCACGTCGTAGTTGGCCTGCAGGTTCTCGGCGGTCATGGCCGGATCCAGGAGGCTGTCGTAGGGGAAGCCGTAGTCCTCCAGCATCATCCGGGTCCACCCCTCGTCCATGTTGCCGGTGTAGTAGCGGTGGTACATCCCCACCCGGAGCCGATCCAGCTCCCGGGGGGCACTGCCGCCCTGGGTGGCGGGATCCACCTCCAGGGGGAGGAAGCTCACCCCGCTGGAGTCCGCCGCGTGGCGCAGGAGGGCGTCCGGGGCGTCCGCCTCCACCACGAAGTCGCCGGCTCGGAGGTCCGAGTCGCCCGGGTCATCGACCCGGTACACGGCCACGCCCTCGTCAAAGAGGAGGTTCACCGCCCGGAAGGCGTGGTTCTGACGGCCGTCCACCCGGTACCCATGGGCGCCCACCGAGACGTCGCCGGGCTCCACGGGCATGGCGCGCACGTCTTCCAGCTCCCAGTCCACCACCCGGGCGACGATGTCGGGGTGGGCCTCCACCCGGTCCACCCGCACGCCCATGAACTCGGCCATGGTGTGGGTGGAGAGGTCGTAGGGTCGGATAGGGGTTCCGTCGGCCCGGCGAGTGAAGCGGTTGTCCGGATAGATGTTCGAGGCCAGGAGCCAGCGAATGACCCCCCGCTTGGGCTGGGCCATGCTCACGTACCAGCTTCCGGCGTCGTAGACCCGCCCGTCGTGCTCGAAGGCCTGGGTGACCTCCTGGACCTCGATCCCCTGCCGCAGGAGTCGGTGGATCATCTTCCGGGCCGTCAGGGGATCGTGCTGCGTGGCGGGGATGACGAACCCGGCCACCGGGCCGTCGGGGCCGTAGCTCACGGGCTCGGCCCGTTCTCCCCGCTCCGTCTGTCGGGTGGCCTTGATGTAGGCGTTTCTGAGGACCTGCTCCCGGTTTCGGGCGGCCACCTCCAGGGCGGCAATGGCCGAGAGCTTCTGCTGGCGCACGATGTCGCTCACCCGCCACCAGCCCCCCGACCAGGGATTCGGAAAGTTCACCTGGGGCTCGTAGACCTCCAGCTGCCTACGATTGCCCTGGAGCTGGTCCTCGTCCAGGTAGACGGGGGTAGCCAGGCGTCCGGTCCGGGCCGACTCGGTGAGCATGCCGGCAATGTTATGGAAGGGGGTGATCCAGTGGAACCCGAAGTGCCCCCAACCGGAGAACATGGAGAAGTTGGTGACCCCCTCGATTCCCTCCTGGTCGGCCCGGGTCCCGATGTGACCTCCGTACCACTGCATCTCCCACCAGACCAGGGGATCACCGTCGGGACGGATGGGCTCGGAGTAGGGCGGGATGTAGAAGCGGGCGCTGGAGCCCCCCATCTCGTGGTGGTCGATGAAGGCCTGGGGGAGCCAGTCGCGGAAGATGAGTCGGCCTGCGTACACCGACTCGATGGTGTTCTGCATGAAGGCGTCGCGGTTGTTGTTGTGCCCGATGTACGGGTGGTACAGCCAGGGCATGGGTGACCCTTCGTACTCGGTTCCCACCGTCTCGCGGTACCAGTCGGTAATGAGCCCGGTGCCGTCGGGGTTCAGCGAAGGGAAGAGGATGGACAGGGTGTTGTCCAGGATCTCCTGCATCTCCGGATCGTCGCGGGTCACCATGTCCCAGGCCAGCTCGGCGGCGGTCTGGGTGGCCCCCACCTCGTTGGAGTGGAGCCCGAAGGTCTGGGTTACGATGGCCACCCCGTCCCGGACGGCTTCCTCCACCTCGGCCTCCGAGTGTCCCCGGGGGTCCGAGAGCACCCGGTTCAGCCGCTGGAGCTCGTCCAGTCGCGCCAGGTTCTCAGGCGAGGACACGAAGAGGGCCACGAACGGGTTGCCCAGCGTCGACGGGCCCATCTCCAGGACCTGGAGGCGATCGCTGGTCTCGTCCAGGTGGCGGTAGTACTCCACCAGCTCGTCCCAGTGGGCCAGTTCACGGTCGGCTCCCATGATGTGGCCGAAGAACTCCTCCGGCGACTGGGCCTCCTGGGCCCCGACGAAGATCGGGGCCGCGAGGAGCCCCATGGCCAGCACCACCAGGGCCGGCCAACGGGCTGCCGGCGGTGCCCGCCGAGGGGCAGGAGCTTGGAAGGGAGACGTCGAGTCGGGGCGGTCACGCATGGGCCGTCACTCCTTTGAAGCCGGACTGGAACGGGAGGGTTGCCGGTCCGGCAACACTCCCGGGCGAAGCAATGGCGTGGAGGCCGGTGGTCGGCTACCACGAGCCGCGCTCAGAATAGGAGGCCGGGGCCGGCGGGAGCAAGTTGAGGGGCTGGAGCAGAGCCGAGAGTCCGGTGGACGCTGGCCGAGCGATCGTCCGTCGATTCGGATCCCAGCGCTTCCTCCAGGTAGGCCTCGCTCAGCTCCCGGAGTCGCTGCCGCGCTTCCGGATCATACGCCTGCTCGTGGGCCCGGGCCTCCTCCAGCTCGAAGAAGAAAGCGCCGCCGGGGAGCCCCTCCTCGGTAACCACCCGGTGGACCGATGCCACGCCCCGGGAGACCGGAGTCTGGGGCTGGCCACCGGTCTCCCGCACCAGGTCCGTATCCATGGCCGGGGCCGGGTGCACCGCGAAGGCTTCGACCTCCGTTCCCTCGAGCTCAGCCGCCAGGTCCACCACGTGGAGGATCTGGGCCAGCTTGCTGCGGCCGTAGGCCAGACTCCCGCTGTATTCGCCGTCCATGCGCATGTCGGCGAAGTCCAGCGGCTGCTGCTGGCGCGAGGTGACGTTCACCACCCGTGAGGGAGCGCCGGCCTCCAGGAGTGGGAGAAGCGAGCGGGTGAGGAGGTACCCCGCCAGGTAGTTCACCTGGAAGCGAAGCTCGTGGCCGTCCTCCGAGAGTGCCCGTTCGTGTCCGGGGGTCCCGGGACCGATGCCGGCATTGTTCACCAGCACGTCGAGGCGCTCGTAGTCGGCTTCAATTCTTCGGGCCAGCTCCTGCACCTGGGAAAGGGAAGCGAAGTCGGCCAGGTAGTAGGCCGCCGATCCGATGCCTTCCTCCCGGATGGCCTCCACCACCTCCCGGGCCCGCTCCTCGCTTCGTCCGTGCACGATGACGTGCCAGCCCTC
>SLNQ01000020.1 GCA_007132965.1 Gemmatimonadota bacterium
CATGGCGGCAGGAGCCTTCTTCTTTGCCGTCATGAGCGTATTCGTGAAGCTGGCCGGGGAGACGATCCCCACCATGGAGGTGGTGCTGGCCCGCTCGCTGGTGGTCCTGGCCATCTGCTGGATCATGCTTCGCAGGGAGGGAATCTCGGCCTGGAGCCGGCGCCGCCCGCTCCTTCTTCTGCGGGGTGGGCTGGGGTTCGTGGCCCTCACCTCGTTCTACTACGGGGTCATCCACCTGCCCCTGGCCGACGCCACGGTGATCCAGTACACGAACCCGGTGTTCACGGCCGTCCTGGCTGCCCTCCTCATCGGCGAGGGGCTCCGGCGCCGGGAAGTAGCGCTCACGTTGGTCTCCCTGGGCGGCGTGGTGGTGATGGTTCGTCCCGCCTTCCTCTTCGGGGAGGGCGTATCGGCGCTGCCCGTGGTCCCGGCCGCCGTGGCCCTCACCGGCGCGGTTTTCAGCGCTGCGGCCTATGTCACCGTCCGTTTTCTGGGCCGGGACGAGCACCCCCTGGTCATCGTGTACTGGTTTGCCCTCATCAGCACAGTGGCCTCGGCGCCCTTCATGCTCCACCGCTTCGTCATGCCCACCGGGTGGGAGTGGGCCATCCTCCTGGGAGTGGGGGTGAGCACCCACCTGGGGCAGCTCTTCCTGACCATGGGGCTGCGGGAAGAGCGGGCGGGTCGGGCCATGGCGGTGGCCTACCTGCAGATCGTCTTTGCCGCTCTCTGGGGATTCGCCGTCTTCGCCGAAGTCCCGGACCGCTGGACGCTGGCGGGGGCAGCCGTCATCGTGGGCGCCACCTGGCTGGTGGCCCGCAGCGGTGGACGTCCGGCGGCACCCTCGCCCTCCGCCGCCTGACCTGGGAACTGAACACCGTTACTGTAAAACATCACTGTTCCTATTGACGTCTGTTGGGGCATGGTTTACAGTGTTAACCATGACTCAACAACGCGATCGGATCCTGAACTGCGCCTGCGAGCTCTACCTCAAGGACGGCTTCGACGGGTTCTCCATGCGGAAGCTGGCCCGGCGGGTGGGGGTCACCGCACCCGCCCTCTATCGCCATTACGAAAACCGGGAGAAGGTGCTCCTGGACGTGGTGGGACAGGCCCACAACGTGCTGGCTCAGTATCTCTACCGCTCCCTGAGCGGGGAGACGCCCCGGGAGCGCTTCGCTCGGGCCGGCGAGGCCTACCTGGACTTCGCCCTGGATCATCCCCGCTACTTCCAGATGATCTACTCTTTTGCCGAGTTCATGGGACTGGACCAGGTCCCTGACGAGGTGGCGGAGGAGACCTGTGCCGTGCAGCGGTTCTGGCACGACCGGGTCCGGGAGTGCCTGGAGGCGGGGCTGCTCCGGGCCGCCTCCCCGGAGGAGATCGGACTGAGCCTCTGGGCCCACGCCTACGGCCTCATCTCGCTCTACCTGCGGGGAATGCTGGACGTGCCCGAGGACGTATTCCGACAGATGTACCAGGGCTCGTTTGCTCGGATCCTGCGAGGTCTCGCCACCCCGGCGTACGCCGCCGAGCTGGACGCCGAGACGCAGACGGGGGCCGCCCAGGTGCGGGCGCTGGCCGACGCTGGAGACGCCGGCGCCGTCGAGGAGGGAGCGAGGTGAACACCGTGTACCTAACTGAAACTGTGGGCGCCCCTCGCTGGTCTCTGAGCCGCCTTCCGGTGGTCCCCCTCCTGGTCATGCTGGCCGCCCTGGCGTGGACGGGTTCCTGGATCACGGGGACGGAGCTGGCGGCCCAGGAGCATCCGGGGAGCCTGGAGGCGCTCCTGGGGCTCGAGGGCGTCGAGGCGCGACAGATGGGGCTGGACGAAGCCCTGACCATCGCGCTGGAGCAAAGTCGCGAGCTGAGGGAGGCCCGCCTGGCGGTGGAGGAGGCCGACGGCCAGGTGAGCGAGGCCTGGAGCGCCGTTTATCCGCGGATCGAGCTGAGCGGCGCGCTCACCCGCAACATCTCACCCCCCGTGAGCTTCCTCCCGGAGATCTTCTTCAACCCGGACGGCGATCCCGACGAGCTGGTGCCGGTGGCCTTCGGGCGGGACAACCAGTGGAGCTCCACCATCTCGCTGGAGCAGCCGGTCTTCGAGGCCCGGGCCTTCATCGGCGTGGGCGCGGCAGCTCGCTTCAAAGCGCTGCAGGACGAGCAGCTCCGGGGGCGGGTGCACCAGGTGACGACGCGGGTTCGAAACGCCTACTACGAGCTCCTGTTGGCCGAGGAGCAGGCCCGTCTCATCGAGCGCTCGGTGGACCGGGTGGCCGAGTCGCTGGACGAGACCCGGGCCCTGAATCGGGCCGGTCTGGCCTCCGACTACGACGTTCTTCGCCTGGAGGTGGAGCTCGCGAACCTCACGCCGGAGCTCCGGCGGGCGGCCAACACCGCACTCCGGGTGGAGCGGGAACTGGTCACCGAGCTGGACCTCCCCGAAGGCATCCGCCTCACGGTGGAGGGGTCGCTGGCGCAGATGGAGCTGGACGATCCGGCGGCCAACATCCCGGCGAACCGGCGGCTCCTGGAGCTCACCGGCATCCGCCCGCCGGAGAGGGACGACGCCGACGCCCTGGACGAGCTCCACCGGCGGGCCCGGGCCTCCAGCTCCACGATCCAGCAGGCCGCATTGAACGAGGAGCTCCGCCAGGCCGAGCTGCGGGTGGAGCAGTCGGAGTTCCTGCCCCGGGTCTCCCTCTTCGGGGACTACTCGGTGCAGGCCCAGCAGGACGGCGCCCTGGAGTTCTTCGGCACCTCGGGGCAGCGGGGGTACGGCCGCCTGGTGGGGATCCGCGTCAGCGTGCCCCTCTTTACCGGATTCCAGCGATCGGCCCGGACCGAACAGCGGCGCTCGGCCCTCCGGACGGCACGGCTGCAGACCGAGGTGGCCACCGACCGGCTCCGGGACGATCTCAAGACGGTGCTGGAGGAGGCGGAGGAGGCCCGGTACCGGGCCCGGGCCCAGCGGATGGCGGTGGAGCAGGCCACCCGGGGCTACGAGATGGCCTCGGCGGAGTACCGGGAGGGCACAGCCAGCCAGCTGGAGCTCACCGACGCCGAGGTGGCCCTCCGACAGAGCGAGTTCAACTACGCCGAAGCCGTCTTCGACTACCTCCGGGCCCGCGCCCGGCTGGACGAGCTGGTGGGGGAGGTCCCCCTGCCCGGTGGATGGTGAGGCGAACCGTGGCCAACGGCGCTCCCCTCTTCCGGTCCCTCAAGCGCATGTCTTTTTCCGAAAGGTTCAGTTCCATGACGCGGCATGATCCACAACTCCTCCATCGTCCGGTTCGACCTGCGGCCCGGATCCACGCCTCTCCTGCGCCCATGGGGGCGTCCCGTTCCACACGTCGGCCCACCGGCACCCTGACCGGCGTGCTGGTCCTGGCCGCCGCGTTGACGCTGACGCTGGCGGGGTGCGGCCCCGAGGCCCAGGCCAACGGACAGGACGAGGCACGCGCCTCGGCGCGGGTCATCAACGTGGAGGTGGTGGAGCTGGAGCGGCGGCCCTTCACCGAGACGGTGCGGATCACCGGGACGGTGCAGGCCAACCAGGACGTCACCATCTCGGCCGAGGAGTCCGGGGCCATCCGCGAGATTCTGGTGGAGAAGGGTACCTCGGTGGAGACGGGTCAGCCTCTCTTCCGCATCGACGGCGCCCTGCTGGCCTCGCAGGTGAGGGAGTCCCGAGCCCGGGCCGAATTGGCCCGGGAGACCTGGGAGCGGCGCAAGCGGCTCTTCGAGGAGGACGGCGTGGGCACCGAGTTGGCCTACCTGGAGGCCCGCTCCGCTGCCGAGCAGGCCGCGGCGCAGCTGGAGACGCTGGAGGAACGGCTCGAGCGCACCGTCATCCGATCGCCCATCGACGGCATCCTGGAGAGCCGGGAGGTGGAGGTGGGAACCATGGTATCGTCGGGGACGCCGGTGGCCCGGGTGGTGCAGGTGGACCCGGTGAAGATCACCGGAGGCGTGCCCGAACGGTTCGCCGCCGACGTGGGGCAGGGCACTGAGGCCCGGGTCACCTTCGACGTCCTCCCGAACGAAGAGTTCACCGGCCGGCTCAGCTACGCTGGTGCCACGGTGAACCCCCGGAACCGCACCTACCCGGTGGAGCTGGTGCTGCCCAATCCCGGACGGGTGGTGAAGCCCGAGATGGTGGCCAACCTGAGCCTCACCCGGAGGGAGCTGGACGCCGCGTTGGTGGTGCCGCAGGACGCGGTGGTCCGGGTGGAGGAAGGCTTCGTGGCCTTCGTGGCGGTGGAGCGGGAGGGCCGGACGGTGGCGGAGGTGCGCCCACTGGTCCTGGCCGGCTCGCAACGGAACCGGGTCGTGGTGGAAGAGGGCCTGGAGGCCGGAGATCGGCTCATCGTGGTGGGCCAGCAGCAGGTGGCCCACGGCGACGAGGTGGAGGTGGTGCGGACCCGGGAAGGCATCGATGGCTGACCGCGACGAACCGACGAACGACTATCGGCCCTCCGTGCCGGTGCTGGACGAGGGCGTCCGGGACATCCCCGAGGACGACCCCACCTTCCTGGCCCGCTTCAAAGAGTTCACGCTCACCACCTTCGCGGTGGGGCACCGGACCAGCGTGGTGATCCTCTTCGTCTTCATCACGGTGGCGGGGTTCATCTCGTACCTGAACATCCCCAAGGAGAGCGCTCCCCAGATCGCCATCCCGCTGCTGGTGGTGAACACCGTGTACCCCGGGGTGTCGCCGGCGGACATCGAGACCCTGGTGACCCGACCCCTGGAAGACGAGTTGAACACCATCTCCGAGGTCCGGGAGATGACCTCCACGTCCACTGAAGGCTATTCGTCCATCACCGTGGAGTTCGCCACCTCGGTGAACATGGACGAGGCGCTCCAGAAGGTGCGGGAGAAGGTGGACCTGGCCCGGCCCGAGCTCCCCTCCGACGCCGAGGAGCCCAGCATCGTGGAGATCGACGTCTCCGAGATGCCCATCATGCAGGTGAACCTGGCCGGGGAGTACGGGCTGGTGAGGCTCCGGGAGCTGGCCGAGGATCTCCAGGACCGCCTGGAGCAGATCCCCCAGCTGTTGCGGGTGGACCTGCAGGGCGGGCTCGAGCGGGAGGTGAAGGTGGACGTGGACCTTCCCCGGCTCAAGTACTACGGGCTGGCCCTCACCGACGTGGTGGACGCCATCCGCAACGAGAACGTGAACATCCCCGGAGGCTCCATCGAGGTGGGAGCCGCCAACTACCTCGTGCGGGTGGACGGGGAGTTCGTGGATCCCGCCGTCATCGAGGACCTGGTGGTGGGCACCTTCGACGGGCGGGCGGTCTACGTTCGAGACCTGGCCGAGGTGGAGTTCGGGTTCGCCGACCGGACCTCGTACGCCCGCCTGGACGGGAGCCCGGTGATCACCCTCAGCGTGGTGAAGCGCGCCGGCACGAACATCATCGAGGCAGCTGAGCAGGTGAAGGCGATCATCGCCGGGATGGAGGCGGACTTCCCCCCCACCACGCAGGTGTCCATCACCTCGGACCAGTCCCGGGAGATCCACCAGATGGTGAGCTCCCTGGAGAACAACATCGTCTCGGGGCTCATCCTCATCGTGGCCGTGCTCCTCTTCTTTCTGGGGGTGAGGACCTCGGTCTTCGTGGCGCTGGCCATCCCCACCTCCATGCTCCTGAGCTTCGTGGTGCTGGCGGCGCTGGGGATCACCATGAACATGGTGGTGCTCTTCAGCCTGATCCTGGCGCTGGGGATGCTGGTGGACAACGCCATCGTCATCGTGGAGAACATCTACCGTTACATGGAGGAAGGGTGGAGCTCGACCATGGCCGCCCGGAAGGCCACCGGCGAGGTGGCCCTGCCGGTGGTGGCAGCCACCGCCACCACCCTGGCGGCCTTCCTGCCCCTGATGTTCTGGCCCGACGTGGTGGGGGAGTTCATGCGGTACCTTCCCCTGACCCTCATTGTGACCCTCTCCAGCTCGCTCTTCGTGGCGCTGGTGATCCTACCCACCCTGTGCGCCATCTTCATGCAGGTGGAGGGCAGGCCGAAGCGGCCCATGACCCCCACCGCGCGACGGTCGCTGGTGGCGCTGGCCGTGGTGGGCTTCGCTGGGGTGGCGCTGGTGAACGTCCTCACGGCGGTCTTGCTCGTTGCGACGGTTCTGGGGCTCTACGCCCTTCACCGGTTTGTGCTGGACCGGGTGGGGAAGTGGTTCCAGGCGAGGGGACTGCCCCGGGCCATCCAGTCGTACGAAGGGTCCCTGCGGTGGGCCCTGGGCCACCGGGCTGTGGTCCTGGGTCTGTCGGCGGTGGTCTTCGTGGGCACCTTCGCCGTTTTCGTGCCCTTCAACCACGGGATCGAGTTCTTCCCAGAGGGCATCCCCCCCTCGCAGATCCTGGTGGACATCGAGACGCCGGTGGGGACCCGGGCCGAGGTCACCGACGAGCTGACCCGGCGGCTGGAGGACCAGGCCGGCGGCGTGTCGGGCTTCGATGACGTGGAGTCCATGGTGGCCACCGTGGGAACCGGAGGCGCCGCCATGTTCGGCGGAGGCGCCAGCGGGGCGGAGAACCGGGCCCAGATCACCCTGGCCATGCTGGATTACCAGGACCGCCGGCAGGACTCCTTTCTGACGCTGGCCCGGATGCAGGAGGAATTGGGCCGCGGAATGGCCGGAGCCGAAATCCGCACCGATGCCCCCGACCAGGGCCCCCCGGGCGGCCCTCCGGTGAACATCGAGATCGCAGGCCACGACCCGGCGGTCCTGAAGGAGCTGTCCGACCAGGTGCTGAGCATTTTGCGCAGTGCGCCAGTGGTGGACCGGCTGTCGGGGCTGGAGAGCGACATGGACGACGCCCGGCCCGAGCTCTCGGTGCACGTGGACCGGGAGAAGGCGGCGCTCTACGGCCTCTCCACCGCCGAAGTGGGCCACGCCATCCGCGGGGCCATCCAGGGGGTGGAGGCGGCCCGGTACCGCACCGGCAACGACGAGTTCGACATCATGGTGCGGCTGGCCCGGCAGTACCGGAGCGAGATCTCGGCCTTGGAGGAGCTGGTGGTGATGGCCGACGGCGGTGACCAGATTCCCCTCCTCTCGGTGGCGGACTGGGAGGTGGGTGAGGGGCTGGGGTCCATTCGGCGCAAGGACATGGATCGGATGGCCACCATCTCGTCGGACGTGCGGGCGGGCTACAACCAGAACGCGGTGCTCGGAGAGGTCATGGCCACCCTGGCCGACTTCCGGGCCCAGGAGATCCCCGTGGGCTACGAGCTGCGCTACACCGGCCAGCTGGAAGACCAGGTCGACGCCCAGGAGTTCCTCACCACCGCTTTCCTCATTGCCCTCATGCTCATCGGCTTCATTCTGGTGAGCCAGTTCAACTCGGTGGTGAAGCCGGTGATCATCCTCACCTCGGTGATCATGTCCACGGTGGGGGTCGTGCTGGGGCTGCTGGTCTTCCAGATGCCCTTCGTGATCATCATGACCGGAGTAGGGATCATCTCGCTGGCGGGGATCGTGGTGAACAACGCCATCGTGCTCATCGACTACATCGACATTCTGCGGGAGCGCGACGGGATGGACCGGCGGGAGGCGCTGGTGCAGGGTGGAATGACCCGGTTCCGGCCGGTGGTCCTCACCGCCATCACCACGGCGCTGGGCCTGGTGCCCCTGGCCATCGGCCTCAACTTCGACTACTTCGGGTTGTACGGGAGCCTGAATCCCGAGCTGTACTGGGGCGGGGAGCAGGCGGCGTGGTGGAGTCCCATGGCCATCGCCGTCATCGTGGGGATCATCTTCGCCACCGTCCTGACGTTGGTGGTGGTGCCGGTCATGTATTCGCTGGTGGACGACCTGGCCCTGTGGTTCCAGCGTCACTTCGTGCCGAGCGAGGCCAGGGCCGGCGGTGGGCCGGCCGAGTTGCAGCCTGCCGGAGTCGGCGCGGGGGAGGGGACCTTCCGTGAAGGAAGAGGGTAGCGCGGGCGACCGCAACAACACATGTTTTTTAACGCTGACGGGCAGTCGGGCATCCCTACAATCGACATCTCGTTGCCCCTGCTCGCCCGTGCCCCGATATCACGTGGCCCGGGCCGAAGCCCGGGAAGACCCCAAGGACGAGGGACGATGACCCATTCATCCTGGTTGGACCGGACCGGCTCGGTGCCGGCCGCGCTCCTTCTTCTGCTACTCCTGGCTCTCCCCCAGGGTGGGTCGGCCCAACTCCAGTCCGAAACCCGTGCCACGGTCCAGAGCCCGCCCCGGGTCTTCCTTGACTGCCAGGATCGTCGCAACTGCGACTTCGACCACTTCCGCACCGAGATCCGTTTCGTGAACTGGGTCCGGGACCGGGCCGACGCCGACGTGCACGTGCTCTTCACCAGCACGGGTCTCTCGGATGGGGGACGCCAGTACCAGGTGGACTTCGTGGGCCGGGGCGACATGGCCGGCCGGGACGACGGGCTCACCTACACCTCGGCGGGCACGGACTCGCAGCGGGCCGAGGTGGACGGGCTGACCCAGGCCCTCCGGCTGGGGCTCATTCGCTACGCAGTGGCCGCCGGGGCGACCCGTGGCCTGGAGATCAGCTACGAACCCCAGGACCTGGACGACGACGGGGGTGACGTGTCGGGGAACGGGAACGGGCAGGGCGCCTCGTACGATCCGTGGGACTTCTGGACCTTCCGCTTCGGACTGTCGGGCAACATGGACCTGCAGGAGACCCGCACCTCCTCCAGGATCAACCCCAGTTTGAGCGCCAACCGCGTCACCGCCGATTGGAAGATCAACAGCAATGTGTGGGTGAACCTTCGCAAGGACCGGCGGACCCTGGCCAGCGGCGCCGAGATCCGAAACGACGTGAACATCTGGCGACTGAACGCTCTGGTGGTCCGAAGCGTCTCGGACCACATCTCGGTGGGAATGGACGCCGGGGGGTCCAACTCCGTGTCCAACAACCAGCGAGCTCGGATCTCCGTGGCGCCGGCCGTGGAGTACAACTACTACCCGTACGAGGAGGCCAACCGGCGCCAGCTCATTGCCCATTACGCCGCCGGAGCCGAATACTCGGACTACGAGGAAGAGACAATCTTCGGGGCCACCCGAGAGACCCTTCCTCAGCACCGCCTGGGAGTGCAGTACCGGGCCCGTGAGGAGTGGGGTAACGCCGGCGTGGGCTTCGAGACCGCCCAGTACCTGCACGAACTGGAGCTCTACTCCTTCGGGTTCAGCGGAGACGTGAGCTACCGCATTACCCGGGGGCTGGAGTTGAACGTGTCCGGTGGGGCGTCGTTCGTGAACGACAACATCCACACGCCGGCCGAGGACATCCCCGACGAGGAGATCCTCCTGGGTCGCCGGGCGCTCCCCTCGTCGTACCAGTACGAGGCCTCGCTTGGCTTCAACTACCGCTGGGGATCCTCCTTCGCCAACGTGGTGAACAACCGCTTCCCCCGCTCCGTTCGGTAAATGGACCCGAAGGACCCGGAACCCTTTCGCCCCGACAGCCTGACCCGACCCGACCCCGCGCTCCTGCGGTACTACACCGTCGTGTCGGCCTTCTTTCTGGTTTTCTTTCCCCTGGTCTTTCTGCCGTCGTACCTGCGGTACAAGTCGCTTCGTTACCGGTTGGATGACGACGGGGTCTCCATGTCGTGGGGCGTCCTGAACAAACGGGAGACCTACCTCACCTATCGCCGGCTCCAGGATATCCAGGTGAGCCAGGGCCTCCTGCAGCGCAAGCTGGGGCTGGCCGAAGTGCACCTCCACACCGCCTCCGGCAGCGCCGGTGCCGAGATGAAGCTGGAGGGGATCACCCGGCCCGAGCGACTCCGGGACTTCCTCTACGCCCGCATGCGGGGAGCGGAACAAGCGGCCGCCTCCGGTGACTCGAGCGCCGCCCCCAGCCACCTGAGCGCTGCCTCCGCCCGCCGGGCCCGGGCCCCCGGACCCTCTGCCGGCGCAGGTCCGCACAGCGACGAGGCCCTCCACCTGCTGATCCAGATTCGGGACGAGCTCAGAGCCAGGAACCGGGCTCCCGGATCGGAGGAGGCGCCGTGAGCCAGGGGCCCGACGCTCGTGGCACCACTCCCACCTACCAGGGGATCCAGCGGCGCCTGGCGGACCTCCTGGAGGTGCCCCTGGATGCGCCCAAGCCACCCCCGGGCCGGGCGTCGTGGACCCGGAGCTTCCGGCCGGCCCCGGCCTTCCTCAGGTACCTCAAGGTCATGGCCCTGGTGCGAATGGGTGTGGTGCTGGCCGTGCTCGTGGGCTTCGGCGCCGGGCTGGTGGCCGCCACCGAGGGCCATCCCGCAGCCATGGTGGGGACGGCCGTTCTGGCCCTGGGCATGTTGGGGATCACCGCCCTCGATCTGGTGAGTGTGCGTTTCCGGTACGACACCACCTGGTACGTCATGACCGACCGGGCCATCCGGAACCGGCGAGGGATCTGGACCATTCGCGAGAACACGGTGAGCTTCGACAACGTCCAGAACGTGAAATTGCGGGAAGGACCCGTACAGCGATACCTCGGCATCCAGGATCTCCTGGTGGAGACCGCCGCATCGTCGGTGGGCTCGGGAGACGAGCCGGCGCAGGCCCAGAGCCTGAGGCTGGAGGGGATCGCTGACGGAGAGGAGCTCCGCAGCCGGATTACCGAGCGGATGCGCCTGGCCGGAGGTCGAGGCCTGGGGGACGGCCCGCCATCGGCATTCAAGGGGGCCGAGCGCCCGGCCATCCCGGAAGGGTCCGTCCCGGAGGGCGCCAGCCGGGAAGCCTCCATCGCGGCAGGCGCCGCCCCGGTAGGCGCCACCCCGGAAGACGCCACTCCGGAAGACGCCAACTCCCGGCCGGTCGCGGTCACCCCCCACCTAGCTCCTGCTACGTTCGGCGCGGAGCACGTGGCCGTGCTGCACGAAATCCTGGACGAGGTCCGGCGCCTGCCCTCCCCCCACCGGCAATGAGCTTGCGGGCCGGAGAGCCGTTCCACGCCTTCGGACACGACCTCATTGCCTGGCTCCAGGGGGCCCGCACGCCCCTCCTGGACGGCGTGGCCCACGGCCTCTCCTTTCTGGGCGACGAGCCCTTCTACCTCCTGCTGATCCCGGTCTTGTACTGGACCGTTGATCGGGCCCTGGCCCTGCGGCTCACGGTGCTCCTGCTGGTGTCCACCTGGCTCAACGGGACGGCGAAGGCGCTGGTGGATCTGCCCCGCCCGTCGCCGGCGGAGGTGGACGTGCTCGTCCACGAGCCCACGGGAGGCGTCCCCAGCGGGCACGCGCAGAACGCGGTGGTGGTCTGGGGCTATCTGGCCTCGGTCCGTCCCACCGTGTGGACGGTGGGCGGGGCGGTGCTGGCGGCGTTGGCCATCGGAGCGAGCCGTCTGTACCTGGGGGTCCACTTTCTCCAGGACCTGGCGGCAGGATGGCTCCTGGGGCTCGTGATCCTCTTCGTATTCCTCCGCTACCGGGCCCGGGCCGAGGACGTTCTGGGAGGGTTCGTGCGGGACTCCGCCGCAGGGACTCTGCCGCCGTCTTCATCAGGCACGTCGGCACAGCGGGCACCCGCCCAGGGAGGATCCGCACAGGTGGCATCCGCACAGAGGGCATCCGCACAAGGGGGCGTCGCCACATCGAGTCCCACGCCCGGCGGCTGGGTGCTTCTCCTGCTTCTCGCTGGCGGGATCCCCCTGCTGATGCTCCTCCTGTACCGGGAGCACGAGGCGCTCCCGGCCGCCGCGGCCCTCCTGGGTGCGGGGCTAGGCGCGGTCTGGGAGCGGACCCGGATCCGGTTCTCGGCCCGGGGGCCCCTCCTCCACCTGGTTCCTCGCCTGGTGCTGGGGTTCGCAGTGGCCCTCTTTATCTGGATGGGGCTCCGGGAGCCCCTTGCCGGCCTGGGCGATCCGGGCCGG
>SLNQ01000094.1 GCA_007132965.1 Gemmatimonadota bacterium
CACCACCACTTCCCCGGACGGGAAAGCATCTGGAGGATGTCTTCGTTGACCTCCCCGTACGAACGCACGTCGGGGTGGGTCTGCGCTCCTCGTTCTTGTTCGGTAACCGTCGCCATTCGTTTCCTCGCGCGCCCGTTGGAACCGCGCCTCACGCGTTCCCGGGTTGACCGGGTTCAGACGTGGATGGGATCCACCGGGTGGAAGGTGACCTTCCGGAGATAGTTCACCGCCGGCTGGGTGTTGATGAGGACATCCAGCACGCGATAGGTGCGATCGTCGTTCGATACCTGGGCCACCCGGGACTCGGGATCCCGGATGTTTCCGAATACAATGGCCTCTGCCGGGCAGCTCTGCTGACACGCCGGCACCACTTCGTCCGGCCCCATGGGTCGGCCCTCCAGGGTGGCGCGATTCTCCACCTCCCGGATCCGCTGCACGCAGAAGGAGCACTTCTCCATGACCCCTTCTCCCCGGACGGTGACGTCGGGGTTGTACTGCCAGTTCAGGGGCTCGGGCACCTCGGAGAACCGGTGCCAGTTGAAGACCCGGACCTTGTACGGGCAGTTGTTGGCGCAGTAGCGGGTGCCCACGCACCGGTTGTAGACCTGCCCGTTCAGCCCGTCGGGGGTGTGGTACGCCGCATAGACGGGGCAGACCGGCTCACAGGGTGCGTTGCCGCAGTGCTGACAGAGCATGGGGACGAAGCGCACGTCCACCGGGCCGGGCCGGGAGGCGTCCACTTCCTCGTAGTAGCGGTCCATGCGGATCCAGTGCAGGTCCCGCCCCATCATGACCTGGTCCTCGCCCACCGAGGCCACGTTGTTCTCGGCCTGGCAGGCGGTGACGCAGGCTGAGCACCCGGTGCACTTGTCCAGGTCGATGGCCATGGCCCAGCGGGGCTGCGACTCGGGATCGGCGTAGTCGCCGTATTGCGCTCCCGGGAGCGGGTAGTCCTGGGGCTCACCGTCGGTGGGAACCGGGACCACGCCTCCCAGGGCCTGGAGCTCCTGGAGTGGATAGCCCTCCTCTCCCTCGAGCTCGCCGGCCCGGAGGGCCTCCAGCTCCACCGCCGGAGCGATGGGTCGGTCATACTGCTGGTCCGAGCCCTCGATGGTGGCCATCCGGCGCCAGTCGCCGGTGGGCTCGATCTGTACCCGGACCGCCAGGTGGGTGAGGGCACCGGAAGGCTCCTCGAGCTCAGCCGGCAGGAGCGTCATGGGGTTCACCCCCTTCCCGTCGGCGTAGCGCCCGTAGTCCTCGTGGCCTCCCCCCATGGAGATGGCCGCGGTGTCCTTGCGGATTCCGGGATAGGGGTAGACGGGGACCTCCACCTGGCCGTGGGGGGAGCTCACCTGGACGATGTCGCCCCTGCGCAGCCCCAGCTCCTCGGCGGTCTCCGGGTGGATCTCCACCCAGGAGTGCCAGGCCAACTTGGTGACCGGATCCGGAAGCTCCTGCAACCAGGGCTTGTTGGCGCCCCGCCCGTCACCCAGGCGGGTGGACGGGTACACCAGGAGCGCCAGCCCCTCGCCCTCCAGCTCGGGCCGGTCGAAGGAGAGGGCCCGATCCGGGGCCTGCAGCGAGGGCTCGCCCGGCTCAGCTTCCGGGAGCTCCACCACTCCGGCCCGAAGGGCCTCTCGCCAGAACTCGTCGAAGGTCCCTCCCGGAGACCCCGCTGCGGCGTGCCGATCGCTCCAGCGATTCCGGAGGTAGTCGTGGAAGGTCTCGCCGTCCAGGTCGTGGCCCAGCCCCCGGGCCAGCCCCAGCAGGATGTCGCCGGCCGGGCGGGAGTCGAAGTGGGGCACCGGACCCATGACGGGCTGGCGGATGGCCCAGCTTCCAGGACGGGGGCTGGCGTCTCCCCAAGCCTCCAGCGAGTGCCGGGCCGGGAGGACCAGGTCACAGAGGGCGGCGGTCTCGTCCATCTGGGACGTGACGGCCACCTTGAAGCCCACCTGCTCCATCGCCGACGGCAATCCGGCCCCCCGAGGCAGGGAATAGGCCGGATTGGTGTTGTGGACGATGACGGCGTCCAGCTCTCCCCCGGCCATCTCTTCGATGGCGTCGGAGATGGCGCGATGCGACCCGGCGGCGGCGGCCTGATCGGGCTGGGCGAGCCGAACCGTCTCTCCCACATTCCCCGCCACGGCGTTCAACACCAGGACCGCCAGGTTCGCGGCCGTGGCGTTGGCGCCCTGCGCCGCCACGCCGGGCCCCAAGGCCAGCGAGCTCTCGGCGCCGAAGGCCCGGGCCAACTCCTCGATGGTCTCCACCGGCACGCCGGCCTGCTCAGCCACCGCTTCGGGGGAGTAGGCCTGCAGGAGGTCGGCGTAGGGTCCGGCATCGGCGCCGTCCCGGACCAGCACGTGGGCCATGGCCAGCGCCACCACCGCCTCCGAGCCGGGTTCCAGCGGCACCCACTCGTCGGCGTTCTGTCCCGTGAGTGACAGCCGCGGAGAGAGGAAGACGAAGCGAGCCTTGTTCTGCTCGTCGTCCACTCCGGAGGCCCGGGCAAAGCCCCGGGTGTACTCCACCGGCGAGAGCCACGTCTCCAGGAAGTCGGCTCCAAACGAGACGATGAAGCGGGCGTCCTCAAAGCGGTAGGTGGGAAGGGCGTCACGGCCGAAGGCCAGTCGCGCCGCCTCTCGAAGCGGGGCCTCGGAGATGGCCTCGTACTCCACCCGCGTGCCCCCGACGGCGTCCGTCAACTCGTCCATGAGGCCGGTGAACGTGGGCCCCTCCCGACCGGTGATGAGGCCCACCCGGGAGCCGGCGTCCTGCACGCCCTGCAGGAGGAGCGCCTCGGCCTCCTCCCAGGAGATGGGCTCGAAGCCGTCGCCGTTGCGGCGCATGGGCTGGGTGAGCCGGTCCGGGTTGTACAGCCCCTGCAGCGATGCGTGACCCCGGGAGCAGAGCGCCCCGCCCGAGACCGGGTGGTTGAGGTTCCCCTCCAGCTTGATGGCCCGGCCTTCGCGGGTCTTCACCCACACCCCGCAACCGGCGGGGCATTCGCCGCAGACCGTGGAGTACCAGGTGGCCACGCCAGGCGTGATCTCCTCCGG
>SLNQ01000125.1 GCA_007132965.1 Gemmatimonadota bacterium
CCATCGGCGAGATCGACGCCGACACGGTGGCCTACCACTTCCACGAGCCGCTCGGCGTCGTGGGCCAGATCATCCCCTGGAACTTCCCGCTGCTGATGGCCTGCTGGAAGATGGCGCCAGCATTGGCCGCCGGCAATGCGGTGGTCTTGAAGCCGGCCGAGCAGACGCCTGCCGGCATCCTGGTCTGGGCCGAGCTGGTCGGCGACCTCCTGCCGCCCGGTGTGCTGAACGTGGTGAACGGCTTCGGCCTCGAGGCCGGCAAGCCGCTCGCCTCGAGCCCGCGCATCGCCAAGATCGCCTTTACCGGCGAAACCTCGACCGGCCGGCTGATCATGCAGTATGCGAGCCAGAACCTGATCCCGGTCACGCTCGAGCTCGGCGGCAAATCGCCCAACATCTTCTTCGAGGACGTGGCGCGGGACGATGACGACTTCCTCGACAAGGCGATCGAGGGCTTCGTGATGTTCGCGCTGAACCAGGGCGAGGTCTGCACCTGCCCGTCGCGGGCACTGATCGCCGAGAAGATCTACGACCGCTTCATGGAAAAGGCGGTGCAGCGGGTCGAAGCCATCGTCCAGGGCGACCCGCTCGATCCCGCCACGATGATCGGCGCCCAGGCCTCGTCCGAGCAGCTCGAGAAGATCCTGTCCTACCTGGACATCGGCCGCCAGGAAGGCGCCGAGGTCTTGACCGGCGGCGAGCGCAACGTGCTGCCGGGCGAGCTCGCCGGCGGCTACTACGTCAAGCCGACCGTTTTCGGCGGCCACAACAAGATGCGCATCTTCCAGGAGGAGATCTTCGGCCCCGTCGTATCGGTGACCACCTTCAAGGATGCGGACGAGGCCCTGGAGATCGCCAACGACTCGCTCTACGGCCTCGGTGCCGGGGTGTGGAGCCGCGATGCCAACACCTGCTACCGCTTCGGTCGCGCGATCAAGGCGGGCCGTGTCTGGACCAACTGCTACCACGCCTACCCGGCGCATGCGGCCTTCGGTGGCTACAAGCAGTCCGGCATCGGGCGCGAGACGCACAAGATGATGCTCGACCACTACCAGCAGACCAAGAACATGCTGGTCAGCTATTCGCCCAAGAAGCTCGGGTTCTTCTGATCGGTCGCACCGATCGGGCGGGCGGCGGCGCGGGGGCGACCCCGCACCGTCCTCCCCGGGCGTGCAGGGAGGGCACGGCATGACGCAACGCTACGACAAGGTGACGGCGACGCCGGCGGCACTGGCGCTGCTGGCCGAGATCGTGGCGGAGCACGGGCCGGTCCTGTTCCACCAGTCCGGCGGCTGCTGCGACGGGTCCTCGCCGATGTGCTATCCGCAGGGCGAGCTCCTGATCGGTGATCAGGACGTGCAGATGGGGGCGATCGGCGGGATGCCCTTCTACATCTCGAGAAGCCAGTTCGAGGTGTGGCGGCATACCGACCTCGTCATCGACGTGGTGCCGGGTCGGGGTGGCATGTTCAGCCTCGACAACGGCCGCGAGCAGCGGTTCCTGACCCGCTCGATCGTCTGCGCCGTACCCGCCGGCAGCGGTGAGCCACCGCCCGCCTGAGGCGCTACCGGCGGACCAAGGTCGTGCAGGCTTCGACGGACACCTCCCTTGTTGGTGACCAAGACCGAAGACGTCATCAGAGCCCTGACACAAGAAAGAATCGCGGGGAGGATGATCCTCGCCGCACCCCACCGTTACCAAAAATGAGGCGCAGGCCCAAAACCCCCGAACGCGACCACCGGCCCCGAAACGCCAATGGCACCAGATACGAGGCACGCGCCTCGACGAAGTTGCTGGACCGCTGAACAAAGATGACGACGCTACCCATTCTGCTGTCCTGCCGACCATGACACTGGCCGAGGATCGCCTCTACCACGCCGACTACGACGCCTGGACGCAGCAACAGGCGGCCATCCTCCGCCGCCTCGCCGCCAGCCGCACACCCAGCGACCTCGACCTCGAAAACCTCGCCGCGGAAGTGGCGGACTTGGGCAAATCCGAATGCCGTGCCGTCCGCAGCCAAATGCGCCGCCTCCTCGAGCATCTGCTGAAACTCGAATACGGCACCAGCGCGAACCCCCGCGCCGGCTGGCGCTGCACCATCCTCGACCCCAGCATCGAACTGAAGGACGACCTCACCCCCACCCTCCGCCGCGACCTCGAAGCCCACAACGACCCGACCGCCGCCCAATCCCTGCCCACCACCTGCCCCTACACCCTGACTCAACTCCTCGACCGCCAATGGCTCCCCGCCGAGCAAGGGGCCTCGAAAAAGTCCTGAAGCAACCCGTCGCCAAGCCGCAAGGTGTGACATCCGACAAGTGCGGAGTTGTATGGCAAGAAAGGGTTGGCTGTCTCCTCTGGCCCCAGGACTGCATCAAAGCCGACGGTCAGACCCTCGACCCTCGGCAAAACCGCCGAAGCCCTCGGCGTCTCCGGCGAGAGCCTCGACCAACTCGTCAACGAGCGCGGCGGCATCTTCCGGGAAATGCAGCTCCGCGTCCAAGCCACCCACGATCACGCCGAGACCCGCAAGCGCAAGGCCGCAGAGTTCGAGTTGATCCGACGAGCCGACAAGCCCGGCGAGAAGCTATACCTCGTTCGCACTGACGGATCCTCTCCAAAAATAACTTGATGAGAGAAGTTTCTGTCGGCTACACAACTAAACGTTGTTGTCTTGCTCCCCGTGGAAGTGTTAATCGGATGCGGCACTGTTTTTTAAAGTCCCCGATGGGGGATCAGGAAATCCCACGCCTTTAGGCGGCCTGGGCTTTGAGGAGCATTCATGCCTGGATTATCTTCGGTATTCGTAACGCTGGACGGCGATGAACTTGGCGGTTGCGGAGTCGCGATGGGGAACGGCCGATCGCTGCGCGCGTGTGTGCGATCTGCCAGTCCGCTGCAGGGCGGACCGATCCGGCTTCGAGCCGTAACCTGAAGCCACCGCCTTTAGGCGGTGGTGGTTCACCCTTTTGGCATCTCGACGACGTGCCGGTCGGGGCGCAAACTTGGTACACTGGCACCATCCCAAAATGACCGGAGGGGCCCACGGGGAGGCG
>SLNQ01000101.1 GCA_007132965.1 Gemmatimonadota bacterium
GCAGGCCCAACGCCTGCTTCTACCTGGCCCCGCCCGAGGAGGTGGCGGCCCGATTTTCCGAACGGCCCGACGCGGTGGCCAATACGCTGCGCATTGCCGAACGATGCGCCGCCTTCGACCTGACCCGGGATCTGGGCTACACCTTCCCCGACTTCGAGGGGAGCGACCAAGGCAGCGCCATCGAGGTGCTGACCGCGGTCACCCAGGCAGCTTTGGAGGAGCGGTACCCGGAAGACCCCACCCGGGCCTTTCCCGGTGAGCGAGGCGAGCGGCAGACCCTGACCCGCCGGGCCCGGGAGCGGCGCGCCGAGGCCGAGCGGCGCCTCGAAGAGGAGCTCCGGCTCGTGGAGCGACACGGGTTGGCCGGCTTCTTCCTGGTCTACCGCGACATCATGGAGCTGGCCCGGGAGGTGGGAGCCCGGGTCCGGGGATCGGCGCCCCGAGCCGGCGCGGGCCTTCCGCCCGGTCGCGGGCGGGGCTCGTCGGTGTCGTCCATCATCTGCTACCTCATCGGGCTCTCCCACGTGGACCCGGTGGAGACCAACCTCTTCCTGGGGCGCTTTCTGAACGACGCCATGGGCTCGGTACCGGACATCGACCTGGACTTTCCCCGGGAGATCCGCGAGGAGCTCATCCTGGCCGTCTACGAAACCTACGGCCACGACCATACGGGGCTCGTGGCCACCTTCCCCACCTACCGACTGCGATCGGCGGTACGGGAGGTGGGCAGGGCGCTGGACCTTCCCCCAGGCGACCTGGAGAAGGTGGCGAAGCTGGCCGAGCACCGCTCCGCCCACGGGCTCCGGGAAGACCTGGGGAAAATCCCCGAGCTGGCCGACAAGCTGGAGGGACGCACCTGGCGGCTCTTCATGGAGCAGGTGGAGGAGATCGCCGGGCTGCCCCGCCACATCTCCCAGCACGTGGGCGGGATGATCATCTCGAGCCGTCCGCTTCTGGAGATGGTGCCCCTGGAGCCGGCGGCCATGGAAGGACGCTTCCTGTGTCAGTGGGACAAGGACTCCTGCGATGACGCCGGCTTCATCAAGATCGACTTCCTGGCCCTGGGCATGCTCTCGCTGGTGGAGGAGGCGGTGGACCTCATCGCCCAGCGGGGTACGGCGCTCACCCCCGAGGCCCGGGCCGCCGGAATCCCCACGGCCGGCGGCGCCCCCGACCTCTCCCGGATCGACCTGGACGACCCGGAGGTCTTCCGGCGGATCCAGGAGGGAGACACGGTGGGGATCTTCCAGGTTGAGAGCCGGGCACAGATCCAGATGCTCCGCCGGACCCTCCCCACGGACCTGGCCGAACTGGCCGTGCAGGTGGCCATCGTGCGGCCCGGACCCATCGTGGGCGGCGCAGTGAACCCCTACGTGCGCCGGCGGGAGGCCCAGCGGTCGGATCCGCACTACGAGCCGCCCTTCGACCACCCTCTCCTGGAGGAGGCCCTGGGCGAGACGCTGGGGGTCATCATCTACCAGGACCAGGTCCTCCAGGTCTGCCGGGACCTGGCGGGATTCACCGATGGGCAGGCCGAGTCGCTCAGGCGGGCCATGAGCCGCAAGCGTTCGAAGGAAGCGATGCGCGAGCACTGGGAAGCATTCCGGGAAGGGGCTGCCGCCCGGGGCGTGGGGCTGGAGACCACAAAGAAGGTCTTTCGCCAGGTCGTGGCTTTTTCCGAGTTCGGCTTCCCCAAGTCCCATGCCGCCGCCTTCGCCCTGCTGGCTTATCAGTCGGCCTGGCTCCGGCACCACTTCCCCACCGAGTACTACGTAGCGCTCTTCAACAACCAGCCCATGGGGTTCTATTCGCTGGACGCCCTGGGGCGCGATGCGAAGCGCAACGGACTGCGAATTCTCCCCCCGGACGTGAATCGGAGCGGGGTGCGGTGCACCGCCGAGGGCACGGATCTCCGCGTCGGACTTGGGTTCGTGCGGGGTTGGGGGGAGGAGATCGCCCAGCGGGTGGTGGCGGAGCGCGAAGGCAGCAGCCGGAGAAGCGGCCCTCGCCCCTTCCGGAGCCTGGTGGATTTCCTCCGGCGGACCCCGGCGGCCCTCAAGCGTCCCGCCGTGGAGAACCTCATCTGGGTGGGGGGGCTGGACGGTCTCGGACTCCGGAGGAGGGAGCTCCTCTGGCAGACCGGGCTCTGGTTGGGCCCCGACGAGGCCCGAACGCGGGCCCGGGGACGAGCCGATGATCCGCAGCTGGAGCTGACCGCGGTCAACACCCACGCCTCCTCACTTACGGACCTGTCCCTCTTCCCCGATCTGGACGACCGGGACCGGATGGTGGCCGAGTACCGGATGCTTCGCTTCTCCACCCGGCATCATCCGCTGGGGCTGGTCCGGGAGCGGCTTCCCGACGAGGTCCTCACCTCGGATCGGCTGCCTGTGCTGGAGAACGGAACCACGGTCATCCTGGCGGGAATCGTGGTGGCCCGTCAGCGTCCCCAGACCGCAAAGGGGTACATCTTCGTCCTCATCGAGGACGAATACGGCCACATCAACGTGATCGTGAAACCGAACGTCTACGAGCGGTGCCGCGCCGCGGTGCGCATGGAGCCCTTCCTCCTGGTCCGGGGACGGCTCCAGAAGGACGGGGCCACCCTGAACATCATCGCCCAGCATGTGGAGGCGCTCCGGAGCCATGGGGACGTTCCGGCTCCCGGCGGCCCGGCAACGGCGGGCTCCGGGCACCCCCCCTCCCCCTCGAGCCCGACTTCTCTCCCGGACCCCCTGGAGTACTGGCCCGATCCCGGCAAGGGGAAGGAGAAGCCGACACGGTCCTCGAACCCCATGGATCTCCTTACGCCGCTCCGGGAAGCACCCCCCGATGCCCGGAGCTGGGGGTGAGCCCTACCGGGCTCGCCGCTCGCGTGTCCAACCCTTGCCGTTGTGACCCTCTGGGTACTATGATGTTAGTTGGCTCGACGGCCCCACCACCGCGCTCGCTTCCAGACATCCGTGTGACTGTGGAAACGATACTATAAACTGGATAAGACTACTCACCATAAGATATTTCTATTACAGGATTTACCAAACCATGACTA
>SLNQ01000285.1 GCA_007132965.1 Gemmatimonadota bacterium
GCTTCGTGGTGAGGATGGGGCGGTACGGTCAGCCCTACTTTCTGGACTTGAATGGCTGCCGGATCCCGGACCAGGCGCCGCCCATGGCGCTGCCGGCCAGCGCGGCGCCGGACCCGGTGCGAGCCATGGTCCAGGCGCACCGATTCCGGGGGATCGTGCCAGACAACACCACGGGCTCGTGCCGGAAGGTGATCAGCCCGGAGAAGATGGACCGGTTCTGGGAGGGATTGGATCCGCCGGAGTGAGGTACGGGATTCACGGGAGGGGTTGGATCCGGCGGAGTGAGGCTCTGGATCTGCCGGATTGAGGGCTGGAACGTGGGGGCCCCGGTCCCGCGCCTTCCAGGCCCGGGTCGGACGCTGCCCCTTCCTTGCTCCGCCCTGCGCTTCGTGCCCATCTTGGACCGACATCTTCTTGGATCGACATCTTCGACTCCGGGACCGGACAATCCGTTTCGGATCTCGGTCCGGTCCAGCCCTTCCATCCCCCGGTGAACACATGTCCACGCACGCTGCTCCCCCTTCGACCACCCTTCACAGTATCGACACCCCCGTTCCCCCCGGAGCGGCCGTGGAGGGGTCCCCGGCCATGGCGACCATTCTGGCCCTGTTGGCGATCGTAGCAGCGGGGCTCGCAGTGCCTTCAACCCTGTCGGCGCAGACTGCGGACTACTTTCCTCCCTCGGGGGCCTGGGAGCGAGCCGCGCCCGGGGAGGTGGGGATGGACGCCGATCTCCTTGAGCGGGCCCGGGAGCTTCACCTGGAAAACGCGAGCACTGCTCCCCGGGACCTGGCGTTGGCCCACCAGCGGAGCTTCGCCCGGGAGCCCTTCGGCGAGCAGGTCGGACCATTCCGGACCCGGGGCGAGCCCACGGCGGTGGTGATCCGCAACGGGTACCTGGTGGCCGAATGGGGTGAGCCGCACCGGGTGGACAACACCTTCAGCGTCACCAAGAGCTTTCTCAGTACCACCGTGGGACTGGCCTGGGACCGAGGGCTCATTCCGGACATTCACGAGCCGGTGGCTCCGCTCATGGGCCCCGTCGAGGTGGAGAAGCCCGAGTGCGTGGCCCCCCGACCGGAGGAGGGTGCCTTCCCCCAGGTTCCCGCGCCCTTCGAGCCCTTCGCCGGCGACCACGCCGGTCGCATTACCTGGGACCACCTCCTCCGCCAGACCTCGGACTGGGAGGGGATGCTCTGGTGCAAGCCCGACTGGGCTGACCGGCCGGCGCAGGACGCCGACACCTGGACCACCCGGGAGCGGCACGAACCGGGCACGGTCTACGAGTACAACGACGTCCGGGTGAACCTCCTGGCGCTGGCGTCCCTGAACGTGTGGCGCGAGCCGCTGCCCCGGGTCCTCCGGGAGCACGTCATGGACCCCATCGGCGCCTCACCCACCTGGCGCTGGACCGGCTATGAAACCTCGTGGATCTACCTGGACGGGGTCCCGGTGCAGTCGGTGAGCGGCGGCGCCCACTGGGGCGGAGGCATGTTCATCAGCGCCCGGGACATGGCCCGGTTCGGCCTCCTTCACCTGAGAGGCGGTGAGTGGAACGGCCAGGAGATCCTCTCACCGGAGTGGCTCGAGATGGCCCGCACCCCAGGGGAGGCCAACGCCCGCTACGGCTTCATGAACTACTTCCTGAACCCCGACCGGGCCGCCCTCTCCCGCACCCCGGAGACCTCGCACCGGCATGTGGGCGCCGGCCAGAACATCATCTACGTGGATCCAGACAACGACCTGGTGGTGGTGGTGCGCTGGATCCGGGGCGGCGCGCTGAACGAGTTCCTGGGCACCATCGTGGACGCCGTGTTGGACTGAGGGGCCCCGGCGCTCAGGGCATGAGCAGCCGGGTCGACAGGGCCGTGGGCGCCATCAGCTTGCGAATGGGGAAGACCGGGGCCTCGCCGTTTCCGGCCTGGAACTCCGCCACCGCGTCCTTGGGGATCCAGGCGTCCATCCGGTTCCAGTAGACCACCCCGTCGGTGGACTCGGCCTCCAGGAGGTGGGCGGCCACCCGCCCCTGCATCTGGCCGGTCCGCACGATGTAGCTGCCCACCGGGAGGGTCACCTCCTCGGTGATCACGTCCTCTACGTGAACCCGCGTGGCGGCGGCATGGTTGTACGCCCGCTCGTAGCTCAGGTCACCGATGGTGTAGGCCTGCACCGTCACCTCGATGGGTTCCTCGAGCCGCTCCACCTGCACCGCATGGCGCTGCAACAAAACCACCGCGTCCTCGGCGTCTCGGGGAAGTACGTACGCCCAGGGCCGGTCCCGTTCCAGGGCCACCACCGGCTTCTTCATGAGGGAATCGCTCTGGATCTCCACGACCTCCCGGTCGTCACCTTCGCCCTGGGCGATGAGGTACTCCACCGTCCAGTCTTCGGGCTCGTACTCCGTCTCGATGGGCACGGTGCCCGAGGGCTCCGACCCCAGGGCCACGGTCTCGACCCGGGCGTTGCGCACCGTCTCCATGAGGAGCTCGGGGTTGTCCCGTGCCCACTCCACCACCGCTTCGTAAGCCAGCACACCACTGCGGACCCCGTCGGCCCGAGCCTGTCCCCCCGGTGACTCGAACAGAATGGCCACCGTGTTGGCGAAGCCGCCGTAGTTGCGGCCGATGCGGGGATCGGTGCCGCCCACGTTCCACCGGGTCTCGTTGCCCCGAGCGTAGTAGAACGAGAGGTAGTCCTCGGTAGCCAGCTTCCGGTCGATGGCGGGGAAGATCTCCTCGTCACAGAGCCGGGAGATGCGCTGATCCGGGGCCGCATGGCTGGGGCACTGGTAGTTGATGTTGTAGGGGAAGGAGCCGCCGTTGTGGCCGTCAATATAGAGATGGGGCGCCCAGCGGAGAATCACGTTCTGCACGTAGCCCTGGATCTCGGGCTGCTCCAGCTTCATGTAGTCCCGGTTCAGGTCCAGACCCCAGAGGTTGCCCCGCATGGGATTGGGTTCGTTGGAGAAGCCGTCGGGGTTGATCTGCGGCACCACCAGGATCGTCAGGTCGTCCAGCACGTCGTTCATGGGCGTGCCCGGCCGCGCCA
>SLNQ01000185.1 GCA_007132965.1 Gemmatimonadota bacterium
CGGTGTGCCCGGTGGCGTAGGTCTCCTCGTAGCGGGGGTGCCACTCGTAGCTGCTGGCCGTCATCCCCAGGGGCCGGAGGAGGCGCTGCTGGGCGAACTCCTCCGTGGAGAGGCCGGTGACCGCTTCAGCCGCGGTCTGGAGAAACTGGAAGCCTTCCCCCGAATAGCCAATCTGGCTGCCGGGACGGAAGTTCACGGTCAGCTCGTCGTCACGGCGCCAGTTGGGGAAGCCCGTGGTGTGGGTGAGGACCATGCGGGCGGTGATCTGGCGGTGGAGCTCCTCGCCCTCGATGTAGTCCCTTCCCAGGTACTCCACCAGAGGCCGGTCCAGCTCCATCAGCCCTTCCTCCACCAGCTTCATGAAGGGGTAGGCGTAGGCCGGTTTGGACATGGAGGCCGCTTCGAAGACGGTTCCGGCGTCCACCCGGTCCGGCCGGCCGGCGGTCTTGACCCCGAACTGGAGCAGCGAGTGGACGTGCCGGTCCCGCACCGCCGCCACAGACACCCCCGGGACGTCCAGAGCGATCATGAGCCGCGGGACCAGGTCGCGGATGACTTCCAGCGTTTCCATGTCCTCGTAGTCCGGCAGGGACCCTGAGTCGACACCAGGGATCACCACGGATTCACCGTAGCGCCGGAGCACCAGGGCGCCCTCCTCGCCTTCGGGCACCGATTCCAGCGTCAGACCGAGGTCGGACGCCGTCCATACGCCCGATCCGTCCGGGACCAAGGCATGGGCCTCTCCGTCTCCGATGCGGAGGGTCCACCCCTCATCCGACTCCTCCACGGCCAGGACGATCTCGTGCGTAAGGCGGTAGCTGCCCAGGGGCGGGTCCGGCATGGCAGGTAGCGCGTGAAGGGACGCCGCCGGAGCCGCCGGTGGAGCGGTGTGGTGGGGGGTCGGGGGTTCGGACGCGACGAGGAAGAGTGCGGCGAGAAGCGAAGCAGGCGCCATGACGGGATCCGGGAACGGGTCGGAAACGATTGTGCAGCGGGATCGGCCGGGACGGGCCCCTGGAAGCTCGGTTCAATTCGGGCTATGCCGTCCTTCCATCGCACTTGCCCTGGCTCGAATCCGGTGGGCGAAGGTGCAGCACGAGGTGGGGCAGGTCAAGCGTCGTGGTCCGGCGGCGCCCCGAAGGGAATTCCCCCACAGAGAATTCATCCGATCCCCGACAGCAGGACCGCCGCCCACCCGTGAACTTGCAAGGGCAGGGGAGCCGTCTGCTTCACGCCGTGTGGGCGGGGACCGGCGCCTGCCGCGAATCAACCCGGAGCCCAGCCAATGAGTGTGTCCGATGACGAGAAGGTGGTGACCGCCCACCTCCAGCGGGAGGAGGCGTTTCGCCTGAACGTCCGCTTCGAGAACGAGGACCTTCCTGGTCTGATCGTAGACGAGCCGCCACCCCTGGGAGGGGCCGCCGGGCCCACCGGGGTCCAACTCCTGGCTTCGGCGGTGGGAACCTGTCTCAGCCAGAGCCTTCTCTTCTGCCTTCAGCGCTCACGGGTCGAGGTGGCATCGCTGGAGACGGAGGTCGAGGCGAAGGTGGGACGAAACGAAGAGGGGCGCCTGCGGGTCCTGGCGATTCGTGCGAGACTCTCTCCGGTCTTGCAAGACGGCCAGGACGGCGAGGTCGTCCGGCGTCGACTGGATCGGTGCAAAGGCCTCTTCGAGCAGTTCTGTACCGTGGCCGAGAGCATCCGCCAGGGTGTGCCCATGGACGTATCGGTCGAGGACCCGTCGCCGGCACCGGACGACGGGGGCGGACCTCGCCCTACCCGCCGGCTCTTCGTTTGATGAGCAGGTAGCCCGCCAGGCCGACGACGGCAACGGCGAGGATCACCATCAGGACCATCAGGAGGGCGGCTCCGAAGATGGCGGCCAGGGTGTCCCAGAAGCCGAAGGCGGCCACGAGGACCACCAGTAGCACGAAGAGGAGGATAGGGATGGGCATGGTCAGCGTGGGTTGGGAGGGTGAGCGGGGAGAGTCATGACCCGAGTTGGCGCCAGCTCTGCAGGAGGGCGTAGCCCCCCTTCGTGCGCAGGCGAAGGGAGGCGGCCTGCTGGCTGATCCCCACCCCGCGGGCCGCCTCGGTGACGGTGGATCCCTCCAGGAGGGAGAGGACCAGGTCGATGTCCCGGTCGTCCATACGAGTCAGGAGGTGTTCCCGGAGCATCACCACGCTGGCCAGCGGCGGGCGCTCGCGGCCGTCCCGGTACACCGTGCTCCGCCATCCGGCCGGCATCCCCGCGCGTCGCTCCCGGCCTGCGGCGGCGTCCCGGGCGTCCCGGGCGTTCCACCACGCCGGTCCGTCGCCGTCCCTGGGGCTCGCTTCGGGCCGGACCTCGTCCAGCGGCCCCACGCCCAGGCCCATGTGCACGTCCACCAGGTCGTGAAGGAGCAGGCGAAGGTAGAGGGTGGCGTTGAGAGCGTCACCGGCTGCCGCGTAGACCCCCTGGAAACGGTCGCCGGGCGTGGCCTGCAGGGGCTGAAGTCCTTCCACCTGGGCGTTGGTTCGCGACAGCGCACCCTTCACTTCCGCCAGGACCCAGCTTGCCGCCTGGCGGGGGCGGAGGATGCTGCCCAGGACCGCCGTGTAGTGAGGTTCCATGAGGGTGTCCCGTAGGAGCTGGGGGATTGTACCCTTGTATCACAATACTATCACTTGTTTTAAGAATATACAACCCGCATGAAGTTGCGGACCTTTCTCATTGTTTCGAAGACCCAAGGGGGAAAGGGGCAGGTTTGGGGATCGAGGAAAGGACTTGTCCGAGACACGATCCGCGTCAGCAGCTTGAGCCGGTCCTCCGGCGCATCCAGCCCGTCCTGGCGCCATCTCCGCCATCCGGTCCTCCAACGTCACGATCCGGTCCTGGTAGGTGGCCGGGTCGTCGGGGGTGGAGGCAGGGTCGGGAACCTCCCCGTCGTACGCCGGCGGCTCGGGCTCGCGGACTCGCCATCCCCCGCCTTCGCTCGCACCTTGGAATACCGGTCGCCTGTGCGCCGGAGCGGAAGCCGGCTCCCCAGCGGCGGAAGACGACCCC
>SLNQ01000117.1 GCA_007132965.1 Gemmatimonadota bacterium
AGACGGCCCGGCGGCTGACCTGCGACTCGGCGGTGGTGCGCATCGTGCGCGGGGCCAAGAGCGAGATCCTGGACGTGGGCCGCAAGACCCGGGTCATCCCCCCGGCCATCCGCCGGGCGCTGTGGGCCCGGGACGGGGGGTGCAGGTTCCCGGGTTGCGGGTCTCGCCACGCCTGTGGGCACCACATCAAGCACTGGGCGCTGGGGGGCAAGACGAGCCTGGACAACCTGGTGCTGCTGTGCCGCACCCATCACAAGGCGGTGCACGAGGGGGGCTTCGTGGTGCGGATGGGTCGCTACGGCCGGCCCTACTTCCTGGACCTGAACGGGTGCCGGATCCCGGACCAGGCGCCGCCCATGGCGCTGCCGGCCAGCGCGGCCCCGGACCCGGTGCGGGCCATGGTCCAGGCGCACCGATTCCGGGGGATCGAGCCTACGAACACCACCGGCTCGTGCCGGAAGGTGATCAGCCCCGAGAAGATGGACCGGTTCTGGGAGGCACTGGATCCGCCGGAGTGAGGGGTGACGGAGTGAGGAGCCGGGTCCGCCGCCGCGGGTGGTGTCTCGGCGGTGGCTCCGGCTGCCTCGGCCGGGCGAAGCTTCGGGGACCGCTCTGCCCGTTGGAGTTGCCCGGGCTGCGGCGGGTCGTTCCCTTTGGCATCATCAGCATCCTTGCCGCCTGCACCCAGAACCCCCATGACTTCTCGTCAGACGCCACTGCCCCCTGGCAAGCTTCCCGCTTCCCTCCTGCGCGACCTCCTGGAGGGCCGAGTCCCCGCCCGAGGAGAGGTGGTGGGACCGGGGGTGGGACGGGACGGCGCGGTGTTGCGCCTGGACCCGGGTGGCCCGGGACAGGATGAGGGCGAGCACCGTGACGGACTCTTCCTGGTGGCGGCATCGGACCCCATCACCTTCACGGCCCAGCGGATCGGGTGGTACGCCGTGCACGTGAACGCCAACGACGTGGCGTGCATGGGGGCCCGGCCGGCGTGGTTCCTGGCCACGGTCCTCCTCCCCGAGGGCGCGTCCGGCGATGCCGCCGCCGAGATCCTGGCCGACGTTCGCCACGCCTGCGCCGAGGTGGGAGCCGGGCTGGTGGGGGGGCACACCGAGGTGACGCCGGGGCTGGACCGTCCCATCCTGGCCGGCACCATGCTGGGCACGACCCGCCGGTGGCTCTCGGCCGAGGGGGCCCGAGCCGGAGACGCCCTCCTTCTCACCAAGGGGCTTGCCGTGGAAGGCACCGCGATCCTGGCCTCCGACGCCGGAGAGCGCCTGGAGAGCTCGGTGCCTGCGGAGGTGCTGCACCGCGCCCGGGAATTCCTTCGCCGGCCGGGGATCAGCGTCGTTCCCGATGCGGAGGTGGTCCTGGCTGCAGGTGACGTCCACGCCCTCCACGACCCCACGGAGGGGGGCCTCTCGTCCGGAATCCACGAGCTCTGCGAGGCCAGCGGCACCGGGGCAGTGGTAGAGCTGGCGGCCATTCCGGTCCTGGAGGAGACCCGCCGCATCACCGCCGCCCTGGAGCTGGATCCCCTGGGGCTCCTGGCCAGCGGAGCGCTCCTGGTGGCGGCGCCGGAGTCGGCGTCGGAGCCTATTCTGGCGGCGCTGGCGGAGGAGGGCATCCGCGCTGCCCGCATCGGCCGGCTCACCGAGGCGTCGGAGGGCGTGCTGGCCGTGGACGCCGAGGGACGGACCGCGCCCCTTGCCACCTTCGACTCCGACGAGTTGGCCCGGGTGCTCTGACTCCAGCCTTCAGCCCGCTTCCCGGCCCTTCACCTCGTCCCAGAGCTCGTCCAGCTCCTGGAGGCTGGCGCCGGGCATGGCGACGCCCCGGGCCCGTGCCAGCGCTTCCACCTGCCGGAAGCGGGCTTCGAACTTCCGGTTGGCGACGTCCAGCGCCGGCACGGGGTGGGCTCCGGCCAGCCGCACTACGTTCACCACGGCGAAGAGGAGATCGCCGGCTTCCTCCTCGATCCGCTCCGGATCGCCTTGGGCCATGACCTCCTCCACCTCGGCCAGCTCCTCGCGCACTTTGGCCACCGCGCCGGCGGCGTCGTCCCAGTCGAAGCCCACGCCCGAGACCTTCTCCTGCATTCGGTGCGCCCGGAGGAGGGGGTCCAGCCCGCGGGCCAGCCCAGCCAGCACCCCGGGCACCTCCGTCTTCGAACCATGGGCCGCCTCCGAGAGGTGGTCGGGGTCCGGGAGGTCTCCAGGATCCGGGAGGTCGTGCGGGCCCGCGGGATCATGCGTCTCCGGGGCGTGGGCCGTCCGCTCCCGGGCCTTGATGGCTTCCCACGACTCCTTCTCCCCCAGTCCGAAGAGGTGGGGGTGGCGGCGGATCATCTTCTCTTCCAGGGTCCGCACCACCGCGTCCCGGTCGAAGGTGCCGGCCTCCTCGGCCACCACCACCTGGAAGGCCAGGTTCAGGAGAAGGTCGCCCAGCTCGTCCCGGAGGGCGTCGGCGTCGCCGGCCCGGATGGCGTCCACCGTCTCATGGGTCTCCTCCAGGAGGTGGGGGACCAGGGAGCGGGCGGTCTGCTTCCGGTCCCACGGGCAGTGTTCCCGGAGGTACTCCACCAGCGCCAGCGCCCGGTCCAGGGTGCCGTCCACCGGGGGAAAGGGGCCGGCGTCGGCGATCTCGGCGGGGGGCGGGGACCGATCAGGGGGAGGGGGCGCAGTCAAGGGGGACTCCGAAAGGTAGGGAGGCGCACGGTCGATGGCGGCCGCGGCCTCGGGTGGACGGCCTTGCTCCAGGGGTATTTTGTCGCATCTTTGTGCGACCATGTCAACGGAATCGACGCGCAGGGCCTGGATGGATGTTCGCGGCGGCGCCCTCCTCCGGAATCTGCAGCGGATCCGGGAGGCGGTGGGCCCCGATGCCGCCCTCATCCCCATGGTGAAGGCCGATGCGTACGGGTTGGGGATGCCGCAGGCGGTGCGAGCGCTCCGGCCCGCCAGGCCCTGGGGGTGGGGAGTGGCTACCGTGGAGGAGGGAAGCCTCCTGCGGGAGATGGAGCCGGAGCGGCCCATCCTGGTGGTGGCGCCCGTGGCGCCGGATTCAGTGCCGGCCGGGGTGGCGGCCCGTCTCAGCTTCGGGGTCTCAGACGTTTCCTTTCTGAGCCGCGTCGTCCGCGAGGCGGAACGGCAGGACCGTGACGTGGCGGTACACCTGGAGGTGGACACCGGAATGGGGCGGGCCGGATTCGACTGGCGCACCGTCCGGGAATGGGGCCCTCGGGTGGCGGAGTTGATGCGAGGAAGGGTCCGGTGCGAGGGTGCCTTCACCCACTTCCACTCTGCCGACCTGGAGGACGCCGAGTCGGTGAAGGTGCAGGCGGAGCGGTTCCGGGACGCGGTCTCGGCGCTGCCCAAGGGGGCCGGGGCCGCCATGCTCCATCTCTGCAACTCGGCCGCCGCCCTTCGGATGCCTGAGCTGGCCCAGGGCGGGGTGCGACCGGGCATCTTTCTCTACGGGGGCCGGCCGGGAGAGGGGCTCCCAGAGCCCGAGGAGGTGCTGGCCGTTCGGGCCCGGATCACGCTGGTGCGCCAGGTGCCGCCCGGGACCACCGTGGGATACGGGGCCACCTACCGAGCCGGAGGGTGGGAGCGTTGGGCCACGGTGGCCATCGGTTACGGCGACGGAATCCGTCGCGCCCTCTCCAATCGGGGCGAGGCGCTGGTGGCCGGACGTCGGGTTCCCATCGTGGGGAGGATCTCCATGGACATGACGGTGGTAGAGATCACCGACGTCCCGGGTATAGAGCCTGGAGACACGGTGACCTTCCTGGGCTCCGACGGGGGTGAGACCATCACCCTCGAGGAGATGGCCCGGCACCTGGGCACGAACAACTACGAAGTCCTCACCGGGTTCACGCCCCGACTTCCCCGGGTCTGGCGGGAGGCCGACCAGCGACCCGACACCTCGCAAGACCACACGGAGCCTCATGGCGATTGAAGAACTCCTGGAGCGAGCCCGCGAGGCCCGGGACCGGGCCTACGCGCCCTACTCCGGGTTCTCGGTGGGTGCCGCGCTGGAGGCTGCCGACGGGAGCATCTTCACGGGGTGCAACGTGGAGAACGCCTCCTACGGCCTCACCGTCTGCGCCGAGCGCACGGTGGTGGCCACGGCGGTGGCGGCGGGACACCGGAGCTTCCGGAGGATCGCCATCAGCACACTCGCCGACACGGCTACGCCGCCCTGTGGCGCCTGTCGCCAGGTTCTGGCCGAGTTCGCCCCGGAGCTGGAGGTGTACTCGGAGGCCGGCGAGCACCGGATGATGTGGCGACTCGACGAGCTACTTCCGGCCCGCTTCTCCCGAACCTTTGCCGACTCGGCCGAAGGAACCCGGGAGGAGGGGCCGTCTCACAGCGAAAGGATGGACGTGTGACACCACGACGTTTGATTCCTGCAGCGCTTCTGGCGCTGCTGTTCATGGGGGCATGCACCGACCAGGTGCCCACCTTCGACGACGGAGCGGCCATCCCGGTAGATGCCGAGACCGTGGAGGTGCTCATCCCCTTCTCCGAGTTCGGGCGGGACTTTCAGGCCTTCGGCGGCTTTGCCTCCCAGGCCGACCTGGGCCGGCTCTTTGTGGCCCACGAGTACCGGGGCGACTTCGATGCCCGGACCCTGGTTCGGATCGGGGCGTTTCCCGTCTCCATCTCCGTATTCCCCGAGGGTGAGAGCTCCACCGTTCCGGATTCGGCCTACGTGCCCCTGGGGGGCAACCTCGTGATCCGCATGGACACCACCCGGCTGGTGCCGGACGAAGCGGTGGAGCTGGCCGCCGGCCAGATGGAGGCCGGAGAGTGGGATATCCGGACCGCGAAATGGAATCTCGCGGTGGATACCCTGGGGGGTGTGGTCCAGTGGGACGAACCCGGGGGAGGTCCCACCAGAAGCCTGGGCTCGGCCATGTGGGATCCTCAGGAGGCCGACACCCTGGTCATTCCGGTGGACAGCGCCACCGCGAACCAGTGGCGTGACGCCGACGAGTCGGTGGACCGGAGCGTTCGGGTGGAGAGCCGTTCGCCGGGTCACCTCCTGGGCATCAACTCGGTGGAGTTCCGGGGCCACTTCCAGTCGTCGGTGAACCCCGACACGGTGGTGACGGTGGTCCGGGGGAGCGTGGGCACCACCTTCATCTACACCCCCGAGCCAGGGGTGACCCAGGAGGAGATCCGCATCGGGGGAGCGCCGGCCCGGCGAGCCTACTTCCGGGTGGAGCTGCCCGACCGGTTCGAGGAAGGTTCGGCGGCGTGCGAACTCCTCCCCACCTGCCCCATGGAGCTGACCCGGGACCGGGTGGTCTACGCCGGTCTGGTCATGCAGACCCGTCCGGTGGAGCCGCCGGCCTTCGAACCCCTGGACACCCTTCGCATGGACGTGCGTCCGGCGCTGGCGGCCGACCGGATTCCCCGCTCGCCCCTGGGAACCTCGGTGCAACCCACTCCCCGCACGTTCCCCCCCGGTGTCTTCGCCGAGGAGGGCTCCACCCGGGTGGAGGTGCCCATGACCCGCTACATCCAGGACCTCCTGGGACGTCCGGAGGACCCCCTCGGGCCCGGTCAGGAGGATGAGGAGCGGCCGTCCACCGTCGCCCTTTTCTCGCCCGCAGAGCCCTCGGGCTTTCAGTTCGGAAGCCTCTTCGGGCCCGGCACGGAAAAGGAGCCCTTTCTTCGGCTGATCCTCACCATCACTGACGGAGTCGAGCTCCCATGATCACCGCTTGTCTCAAGCCAAGGGGCCTCAAGCCAGGAGTCCGCGCTTGGTCCTCCGGCGCCCACGTCCGTTCCTTCGGCGCTCTCGTCCTGATCCTCTTGGCGGGAAGCCTGCTGCTGCCGGCCGGCGCCGGCGCCCAGTCCCTCATGAACGCAGGGGGACTCGGCCTCTTGAACGATCCGCTGGATGCCCGCTCCCGGGCCCTGGGAAGTGTAGGGATCGGCCTCGAAGGGTGGTACATGCTGGCCACCGATCCGTCGGCTGCCGCCGGGCTCAATCTCCCCTCGGTCACCGGGACCTTCCAGCCCTCCACGAGCCGCGTGGACGGCGGAGCCCGGGCCGGCGGCACCCGGTTCCCTACGCTGGGGGTGTCGTACCCGTTCGGGCGCCACGTCTTCGTGTTGCAGTTCGGCAGCTTCCTGGACCAGGAGTGGGAGGTTCGCACCGAGCGGACGCTGAACCTCTCCGGCCAGGAGGTGGAGGCGGTGGACCAATTCGAGTCGGTGGGAGGGATCGGGCAGGCCCGTCTCGGGTGGGCGACCCGCGTGGGCGAGGACCTGGCCGTGGGTCTGAACGTGGGCTCCTACACCGGTGCCATGGAACGCCGGTTCGTGCGCCAGTTGGATCCGGGCACGGTGGGCGCCGGAGTCGAGCCCTTCCTGAACCAGGGCCGGTGGCGCGCCTCGGGTCTGACGGTGGCCGCCGGGGCCACCTGGCAGCCGTCGGCGCTGGTGAGGGTGGCTGCTTCAGTGGAGCAGGCCGGGGATCTGACTCTGGATCCGGTGACGCCCACGCCCGGTCCGGAGAAGTCGTATCCCATGCCCCTGACTCTCCGGGCCGGCGGAACCGTGACTCTGGCCTCGGACCTGCGGCTCAGCACGGGGTTCGCCCGTGCTGACTGGTCCGGGGTGGACGAGGCCCTTGGGGGTGACGCCGCCCGGGATGTGGCATGGGGGTACGGCGGCGGGGTCGAGTGGGTGGGATCCACCATTCTGGGCCGTACGGCGCCCATCCGCCTGGGGTATCGGCACCAGGACCTCCCCTTCCACTTTCAGGGGGAGCCCGCCACCGAATCCGCCTTCTCCGCGGGCCTGAGCGTCAACCTGGCCGACACCGAGACGATGCCGGTGGCCCGCATCGAGTACTCCCTGGAGCGGGGGACTCGCGATGCCGGGGTCTTCTCCGAGGAGTACTGGAGGAGCACCCTCTCCATTCGCCTGGCCGGCGGCTGAGCTCCCATGGGGGACTCTCTCCGTCCGGGAGCCGGAGCCGCCTACCACACCTTCGGCTGCAAGGCCAACCAGTACGACACCGAGCGGATGCGGCAGGAGGTGGAGGCCCGCGGGCTGTTCACGGTTGAGGACTGGGAGCGGGCCGGGGTGGTGGTGGTGAACACCTGCACCGTAACCAACCAGGCCGACGCCCAGGCCAGGCGCTTCATTCGCCGGGTGCGCCGGGAGCGCCCCGACCTCCGGGTGGTGGTGGCCGGGTGTTCGGCGGCCCTGAAGGCCCGGGAGTACGCCGCGATGGACGAGGCCTCGGCGGTGGTTCCGGGGCACGATCCCACGGATGTGGCCCGCGCCGTCCTGGGAGTGGGGAAGGGAAGCGTCGGGCCCGCCGCCGCATCTCCGCAACCGGCCCTGGTGCAGCTGGGGACCCGTCGGCGCTCGCTGGCGGAGATGGATCGGGAGCCGGTGGGGGGCGAGATCCTCCTGCGGCGAGACGGCGCCACCCGGGGATGGCTCAAGATCCAGGACGGATGCGACCGGAAGTGCGCGTTCTGCGCCACCCGCCTGGCCCGGGGAGCCAGCCGCTCCCGGAGTCCGGAGGAGGTGACGGCAGAGGCCCGCGCGCTGGCCCGGGCGCACCCGGAGCTGGTCCTCACCGGGATCCACATCGGACACTACGGCCGGGACCTGGAGCCGCAATGGAGCCTCTCACGCCTCCTGGCCCTTCTCCTGGAAGAGGTGCCCGACGTGCGCTTCCGCCTGGGAAGCGTGGAAGCCACCGAGGTGGACGACCTCCTCCTGGAACTCCTGGCTGATTCAGGCAATCGGGTGGCCCCGCACCTCCACATGCCCCTGCAGAGCGGCGCCGATCCCATCCTCCGACGCATGCGTCGCTGGCATACCCGGGAGATGTACCGCGAGCGGGCGCTCCAGATCGTGGACCGCATGCCCGTTCTGGGGCTGGGGGCCGACATCATCACCGGGTTCCCCGGCGAGACGGACGAGGATCACCGGGCCACGGTGGAGCTCGTGGAGGAGCTGCCGTACACCTATCTCCACGTCTTCCCCTTCTCGCCCCGCGAGGGGACGGTGGCCGCCGAGCTGGTGGAAGAGATGCCCGTGCCCCAGCGGGTGGCGGGAGAGCGGAGTCGGGAGCTTCGGGAGCGGGTGCAGGTGAAGGGGGAGGCCTATCGTCGGGATCGGGCCGGAAGCCGGGCCAACGTGGTGCTGGAAGGCGACGGACGGTACGCGCTTACCGGGGACTACCTTCGCGTCCGGGTCCAGGGCAGGCGGCCTGCGGATCAACGACGGCTCCACGGGGTGGATCTGATATGGAGGGACGGGGAGCTCGCGGCCGTGCCCACCGGCGGCGAATGAACACGGATCATCTGACGACAACGAGGACGACCCATGACGACTGACCTGGAGCACCGCGACGAACTGGTGGCCACCGCCCGGGCCATGGTGGCCCCCGGCAAGGGCATTCTGGCCGCCGACGAGAGTACGGGAACCATCACCAAGCGCTTCGCCTCCATCGGGGTAGAGAGCACGCCCACCAACCGCCGGGACTACCGGGAGCTCCTCTTCCGGACCGACGGGTACGCTGAGTACATCAGCGGCGTGATCCTCTTCGACGAGACCCTTCGCCAGGAGAGTGCCGACGGGACCCCCCTGGTACAGGTCATCCAGGATCGCGGGGTCATCCCCGGCATCAAGGTGGACCGGAAGGCGAAGCCCCTGGCCCGCTGCCCCGGCGAGACGGTCACCGAGGGGCTGGACGGGCTCCGGGACCGCCTGGCAGAGTACCGGGCCCTGGGCGCCCGCTTCACCAAGTGGCGGGCGGTGATCCGCATCGGCGACGGCGTCCCCAGCCAGACGTGCATCGACGTCAACGCCCACGGCCTCGCGCGGTACGCAGCCCTGAGCCAGGAGGCGGGTCTCGTGCCCATCGTGGAGCCGGAAGTCCTCATGGACGGCTCTCATTCCATTGACCGCTGCTTCCAGGTGACCCAGGCCACCCTGCGGGAGGTCTTCCACCAACTGGCCCGCCAGCGTGTACTCCTGGAGGGCATGGTGCTGAAGCCCAACATGGTCCTCTCCGGCTCCGAGGCGCAGGACCGTGCCGGACCGGAAGAGGTGGCTGCTCAGACCGTGCGCTGCTTCATGCGCACCGTGCCGGCGGCGGTTCCCGGCGTCGCCTTCCTCTCAGGAGGCCAGGGCGACGAGGAGGCCACCGTGAACCTGAACGCCATCAATGTCCGGGCCGCCGAGGTGGGGGCGCCCTGGGAGCTGACCTTCTCCTATGGCCGGGGGCTCCAGGCGACGCCCCTTGAGGTCTGGGGTGGAGAGGCGGCCAACGGCCCGCGCACGCAGGAGGCCTTCCTGGAGCGGGCCCGGGTCATCAGCCAGGCGCGGCAGGGGCGCTACGAGGCGTAGACCGCGGCGGATCAGGGTCGGGCCTCCAGCGTCTCCCGCACCACCTGGGCCAGCTCCCGGGGGCCGAAGGGTTTTTCCAGGAAGGCCGTCGCCCGACCGCGGATCTCCGCAGAGAGCTCCCGGTCCGAGTGGCCCGAGGTGAGGATCACCGGGAGGTCGGGCCGGAGCTCGCCCAGTCGCTGTAGTAGCTTTGCCCCACCCATCCGGGGCATCACCACGTCGCTCACCACCACATCGACGGGGTGGCGATCCGAGGAGATGAGCTCCAGCGCATCGCTTCCGTTGTCGGCCACGAGCACCGTGTACCCTGCCCGTTCCAGCGAGCGGCGCGCCACCTGGAGGACCGCCGGGGTGTCGTCCACCACCAGGACGGTGGCGGACCCGGGCGGTCGGAGCGGTCCGGGCTCGGCACCTCCTTCGGTCGCAACGGCTTGGGAGGAAGGGTCCCCCGGCGCGCCCGCCTCCTCCTCTCCGGCCATGGGCCACAGGATCTGGAAGGTGGTGCCCTGGCCCGGCTGACTCTCCACGCTGATGCCGCCTCCAGCTTGCCGCACCACGGCGTCCACGGTGCTCAGGCCGAGACCCGTGCCCTCGTCCTCGGTCTTGGTGGTGAAGAAGGGCTCGAAGATTCGCTCCATGACCTGGGGCTCCATGCCCTGACCCGTGTCCTCCACCGTGAGCTGAACGTGCCAGCCGGGCTCCAGGGACCCGTCCAGCGCCCGGGCTTCCCCGGGGGTGAGCCGGCGGCGGTCCACCGAAAAGGTGATGCGGCCCTCGCTGGGGATGGCGTCGGCGGCGTTCAGCGCCAGGTTCAGGACCACCTGTTCCACCTTCGGCCGGTCGGCCAGGATGGGAGCCGAATCCCGCGTCAGGTCGAAGCGGAGCTCCACCCGTGAAGGGATGATCCCCTGGAGGAGGGACTCCAATGACGCCACCGTCCGGGCCAGGTCGATCCGGGTGACGTCTCCCGGACGCGTGCGCCCGAAGGCCAGGAGTTGGCGGGTGAGTCGGGAGGCCCGTTGGACCTCCTGCCGGATCTGCGTCACCTCCTCCCGCAGGTGCGAGGAGGGCTGAAGATCGTCCAGGATCAACTGGGCCCGGCTACCGATGACGGTGAGGAGGTTGTTGAAATCGTGGGCCAGGCCGCCGGCCAGTCGACCCACCGCTTCCATCTTCTGCGAGCGGCGCATGTGGCCTTCCAACCCATGGCCCTTCATTTCCCATGTGTAGAGGGCGCAGGCCAGCCGGTTCGCCACGGCGTGCATGAGCCGCTCCTCGTCCTTGGAGAAGGGCGCCGCGTCGGTGCCCGGGGCGTCGTGCCACGCAGGGGGCTCCCCGACGAAGGATACCTCCACCATGCCGATCTGAACGTTCCCCCACTCCAGGGCTCGGGTGAGTCGCCAGGGTGAGGGGGAGTGCTCGGAGGTGTGGACGGCCGTGCCGGAGACCTCCACCCGCGCGGCCATGCGTTCGGGCCAGCGAAAGCCCGAGGGGAGGGAGTCCACCACCGCTTGCAAGGCGGCCTCCCGGTCCCGGTGAATCCGCCGCACGGCCCGATCCACCTCCATGAGGCAGTCGAGTTGGTCGGTTCGCCGGGCCAGCTCCCCCTCCCGCTCCCGCAGCTGCCGCTGGAGCCGCCTGAGTCTCTGCCCGTTGTCGTCGTCTCGTCTCAGCTTGTCTGAACCCACTATGTCCCCCTCGATCCGTGGCTGCCCTTCGACTCCCTGCACCGGGATCCCACCCACCCGCCGCCCGTGGTCGTTCCCTGAATCCGGCCTGCGCTTCCATTTGCACGCGGGCCGTGTCTGCCCATCTTTCTTCATGGCGGTGCTCGGCCGCGGGAGTCGGGACGCTGGCTTTCCTCCTTCGGGAGCCCTACCGTTAGACAGACCCGAACCCCCCGCACGTCGCTTCCAACCATGGGCCCTGGAGGGCTGTCGTCGTGATCCGGTTGTCCACCCTCGAGCAGATCGACCTCCGTCAGTCCGACGGGACGAGGATCAATTCGGTCCTTCAGCAACCGGGTCGTTTTGCTCTTTTGGTGCGATTGGCGTGGGGCCGGGGCCAGACCGTCCGTCGTGACACCCTCCTGGGTCTCTTCTGGCCCGACTCTCCGGAGGAGCGGGCCCGCCACCGACTGAGCCAGGCGGTGTACCACCTGCGGAAGTCGCTGGGCCGTGACGCGATCCACGGCAGGGGCGCCAGCGGATACGGGATCAGTCGGGACGTCCTCCAGTGTGACGCCGTGGAATTCCTGGACGCCCTGGACGAGGGGGAGCTGGAGCGGGCCCTGGACCTCTATGCAGGCGAGTTCATGCCCGGCTTCTTTGCCGAGCAGGCCAACGCCTTTCAGCAGTGGATGGAGGTCCGCCGGGCCGAGCTTCGACGAAGCGCCGCCGACGCCGCCCTCGAGCTGGCCGAGA
>SLNQ01000050.1 GCA_007132965.1 Gemmatimonadota bacterium
ACAATGCCACCATCCACCTGTGGCGAAGCATCTCCTGGGTCCAACTCGGGTTCTTCGACCGGGCCCTCGCCGACCAGGCCCGCTGCCTGGCCATCGATCCCGCCTACCAGAACTGCCTGCGCTGGAAGGCCATCACCCTACAACTCAAAGGCGACACCGACCGTGCCCTGGACCTCCTCGAGCAGGAGGTCGCCGGGGATTACCTGGGCTCCCGCGCCTTGATCTTCATCGAGCCCTTCTTGCGCCGGGGCAACCGGGTGGCTGCTCTCCTGATGATGCAGGGTCTGGGCTGGCCCCGGGAACTCCGGGAAACGGTCATTCACATACGTCTGGAGGGGGGCACGGCCGCTGACCCCCGGGGACTCGTGGCCCGAACCGCGCCGGACGACGGCCGCTCCCACACGCAACTGTACATGCTCCTGGGCGCCTACGACCTGGCCCTGGGGACGGAGTTTCCCCACAACCTGGTGGAGTACTGGGATCCATCCCACGCGGGGCTCCGCCACAGTCCGGCCTTCGCGCAGTTCCTCAACCGTCTCGGAGTCCCGGCCTACTGGCACGAGCACGGGTTCCCCCCACAATGCCGTCCTCTTCGAGGGAGTGACTTCGAGTGCGTCTCCTGAACCGACTCAAGCGTCTCATCCGCGAATTGCACCGCCGATCCCTGTGGCAGGTGCTGGCCGTGTTCCTGGCTGCCTCCTGGGGCGTCATCCAGTTCGTGGACTTCCTGACGGAGCGGGCGGGGCTCCCGGAGTGGACGCCGAGCATGGCGTTGGTGCTCCTCCTCATCGGCCTGCCCATCGTGTTGGGTACGGCCTATGTGCAGGAAGGCCTTCCCGGAGAAGAGGAGCGGGACCCAACCGAATCGATCCCGACCGCCGACCCGGCCCAAGCCGACCCGTCCCGGGCCGCACCGCGCCTGAGCGCACCCGCGCCGCCCCGAGCCGGTGATGCCGACACCACGCTCCCTCCGGCTCCCGAGCCCTCGGGGATTCAACGTTGGCTTACCTGGCGGAAGGTGGTGCTGGGCGGGGTCGGCGCCTTCGCCCTCCTGGGGTTTTCCGTCACGGCCTACTTCGTCATGTGGTCGGCAGGAATCGGGCCGGTGGGAAACCTGGTGGCACAGGGTGTTTTCGAAGAAGGTGAGATGGTGGTCCTGGCCGACTTCAACGACGACGCCGGCACCGGGATCGGGAACGTGGTCACCGAGGCGCTGAGGGTCGATCTGCAGGAATCGAGCGTCATTCAGCTGGCGGCGCCCACCTATGTCACCGGGGGCCTGGCCCGCATGGACCTGAGCCCGGACACTCCCTTCACCGCCACCATTGCCCGGGAACTGGCCCTCCGGGACGGGCTCAAGGCAGTGATCCAGGGAGAGGTGGCTCCGGTGGGACGCGGCTATCTGCTGACCGCATCGGTGGTGGCCACCGAGACCGGACAGGTCCTCCGGGCCTTTCGGGTGCCCGTGGCCTCGGACGACGATCTGCTGGACGGGATCGACCGTCTCTCCCGTGAGATCCGAGAGAAGTCCGGTGAGTCGCTCCGCTCCATTCGACAGGGGCTGGGCCTGGCCCAGGCCACCACGGCCTCGCTGGACGCCCTTCGGCTGTACACCGAGGCAGTCCGGAGCTTCGACGAGGGGCGGCAACTGGAGGCCCTTCCGCTCCTGGAGGAGGCGCTGGAGCTGGACCCCGAATTCGCAATGGCGTGGCGAAAGCTGGCGGTGATCCTGAGCAACGAAGCCATGGATCCCGAGCGGATGCACCACGCAAGCCGGCGAGCCTACGAGCTTCGGCGTCGGCTCACCGAACGTGAAGCGGGCCTCGCGGAAGCCTGGTTCCAGAGTACGGTGGAGGACAATCCGGAAGCCGCCATCGATGCCTACCGACGCCTGCTGGAGCGCTTTCCCGACGATCCGACGGCCCTGAACAACATGGCGATCCGTCTTCTGGACCTGGGGATGTGGGAAGAGAGCGAAGCGCCCCTCAAGCGTGTGGTGTCCCGGCCCTCGCCCACGGTCACTTCGCTTTCCAACGTCGTGCAGGTCCTCTGGAACGTTCAGAAGAGAGAGGAGGCCTGGGCCTGGCAGGACTCGCTGGAGACCAACCACCCCAACGCCCTGAACACGCGCCGGACCCGGGGCTGGCTACTGGCTGGTGAGGGCCGATGGGAGGAAGCTCATCGGGCAGCGGAAGACGTCTGGAGGATTGCGCCGTCGGGCAGTGGGGTCCACCTCCTGGCGCTCACCGAGTTGGCCGGCTTCGATCTGGCCCGGGGTCGGTACGCCGAGGCCATGGCCCACCTGGCCGATGGTCGCCGCGATGCGGTGGAGGCGGGAGCGTGGGAGGTGTACTGGTGGGCACCCGCCATGATGGAGTTTCAAACCGCTCTCGCACTACAGGGGCCTGCCGCCGCACGGGACCTGCTGGCCAGACTCCACCGGGAGGTCCCCTTCGACTCGCTCAGGGACCGTAGCGAACGCCGGCCGGACGTGGCCGCCTACCTTGCAATGGCCGGCGACACCGACGGGGCCCGACAGCTCTTCGCGACCTGGGAGGACGCCTTCGCTCTGGAGGAGCGTGGGCGGATCTTCCGCTTCCGACGGGAGGGCCACCGAGCCGCGGAAGCCTGGGGCACGGAGGACTGGAACGCCTCCGCGACGGCGTTCGAACGGATGTTCCGTGAGCTCCAGCCGTGCGGCTCCATGTGTCCCTTGAACGCCGAGTGGGGCATTGCCCTGGAGGAAGCCGGCCGGATCGACGACGCCATGGAGAAGTACCGGTGGCACCTGGCCGACGCCCAGCTCACCTGGCATGGCCTCCGGGCCATGTGGACCCCCGTGGTCCTGGAGCGCATGGCCCGGATCCACGCCGACCGGGGCGAGAGCGCCGAAGCCCGGGCCGTGGACGAACGCATTGTGGCCCAGTTCGAAGACGGCGACGGTCCCTTCCTCCCATTCGTCGAGCGGGCCAGGGAACGGTTGCTGGCGGCCCGAGCGACGCCTGGCTGACCATCGGGCCGGACCGACGAGGTTCGCGGGCTCG
>SLNQ01000313.1 GCA_007132965.1 Gemmatimonadota bacterium
ACTGCCCGCTGCGTCTGGGCGCCGTAGAGGGCGTCGGCGGGGACGCGGACCTCGCCCAGGGAATCCTTCTCCGTTCTGAATGTCTCCGACATGAAGGTGCTCCGTGGATCGTGTAGGGGTTTGGTGTCGAGTTCATAGGAGGCTGTAGCCTTTTCATGATCACCCCTCCGGCGCGCCGATGGTAGGGGCACCCGAAGGCGCTTCCGCGCCGGGTTCTACTTCCTGGGCGGCCGGCTGGGCCGGATCTCCACCTTGCTTGGCAGAGCCCGGTCGGGGAACGCCATGAGGTCGGTGATGACCCGGGCGATGTCGGCGGACTGGAGCTTCCAGTCGTCGAAGGGATCGGGGCCATCCTCGAAGAAGTGGGTGTTCACGCTCCCGGGCATGATGCAGGTGACGCGAATTCCCTCGTGTCGCAGATCCAGCATCATGGCCTCGGTCATTCCCAGCAGCCCCCACTTGGAGGCGTTGTAGGCCACCCCGCCGGAAAAGGCGTTGCGGCCCGCCAGCGAGCCGATGTTGAAGATCCAGCCCCCGTCCTGCGCCTGGAGGTGGGGAATGGCGGCCTTCGAGCAATGGAAGACCCCGTCCAGATTGGTTCGGATCTGCTGGTTCCAGCTCTCGGCCTCCATCTCCTGGATGGCGGCGAACCGGCCCAGGCCGGCGTTGTTCACCAGGACGTCCAGCACCCCGAACTCGTCCACCGCCGCCCGGATCAGCGCGTGGCAGGCCTCTGGCTGTCGCACATCGCACGGGTGGGCCAGCACCCGACCGGGTCCCACCTCGGCCAGCGCCTCGGCCGTCTCCGCCACCCGCCGGGTGTCGCGGCTGGAGACCACCACGTGGGTTCCCCGTCGCAGCAGGGCCTCGGCCACCGCCCGGCCGATCCCCCTGGTACTGCCGGTCACCACCGCCACCCGTCCGTCGAATATGTCGTCTGCCATGGAGTCTCTCCTGGGTCCTCGTTCCGGTTCCGGCAGCCCCACCGGACTGCCAGGCTCCGACCGCCGATGTCCGTTCGTGGGACCCCGGCCGCCTGCGAGGGTAGGAATACCGCCGGACCGGGCTGGCGTTTCGATGCCGGGCCGGCGACCGCCCTTCGAGAGCGTGCCGATTCAAGCGAGGAGACGACGGTGCAGAAGTGGGCCCTCATCACCGGCGGAGCCGTCCGTATCGGGCGGGCCGTCACCCTGGGTCTGGCCGAGGCCGGCTACGACGTGGTGGTGAACTACCACACCTCCGAATCGGAGGCCCGGAGCGCGGCCCGGGAGGTAGAGGCGCTGGGTCGGCGCTGCGTCATCGCCGGCGGCGATGTCTCCAACAGCGACGACGTGGCGCGGATCAGCCGGGAGATCCGCCGGGTGTGCGGCCGGCTGGACCTCCTGGTAAACAACGCCTCCCTCTTCTCGCAACGACCCCTCATGGAGGTGGACGAAGGGGAGTGGGATCGGGTCATGGCGGTGAACCTGAAGGGCCCGTTCCTCATGGTGAAGGCCACCGCCGACCTGCTGGACGAGGCCGGAGGCTCGGTGGTGAACCTGGTGGACCTGTCGGCCTTCCAGCCCTGGGTGGAGTACCCGCACCACGCCGTCTCCAAGGCGGGGCTCCTGCAGCTCACCCGGGTCATGGCCCGGGCCATGGCCCCCCGGGTCCGGGTCAACGCCATCGCCCCCGGCGCCGTCCTCCTTCCGGAGAGCTACGACGAGGAGGCCCGGGAGCGGTCGCGTAAGAGCTCGCCCCTGGGTACCCTGGGCTCGCCTGAAGACGTGGTCCGCACCGTCCTCTTCCTCGACCGCTCCCCCTTCATTACCGGTGAGGTGGTGGTGGTGGACGGGGGGCGGCTCCTGGGAGGGTGAAGCCCTGACCGGTACCGCCCCGGAGCGCTTCCCTGCCGCTCTCGTCCGATTTGTCGAGCTCTTCAACGCCGGGGAGTTCTGGGAGAGCCACGAAGTCCTGGAAGGCCCCTGGCGGGAGCACGGCAGCGCCTTCTACCAGGGCCTGATCCTCTATGCCAGCGCCTTCGTGCACGCAAAGCGCGACAACGCCCACGGGATCCGGGCCCAGCTCCGGAAGGCCCGTCAGGCGTTGGCCCCCTACGAGCCCGCCTACCTCGGGGTCGACACGGCGGCCGTCCGTCGCCATGCCCGGCAGGTCATCCGGACCGTGGAGGCCACCGAGGACCCTCCCCCGAGCCACTGGACAGACCGCATCGGCTTCCCCCGGCTGGAGCTCCACCCGGAGTTGATCCGGGGCTCGGAGCCGGAGCTGCCGGGCTGACGGTCCTGCGACTCCGCTCCGTCAAAAGAGGAGGATCGGGCTCCGAAGCACCGCCAGCGTGGGGGCCAGCTGCCCGGCTGAAAAGAGGGGTGAACTCCGGGGAGCCACCAGGAGGGCGTCGTCCCGGACCCCCAGGATCCGACTCAGCTCGCTCGCTCCCAGGCGAGCCACCAGGTGGATCTGGGCCCCCTCGCCTTCGGGGCCCCTCAAGCGCTCCCGAAGTCGCTCCACCAGACGTTGTGCTTCGGGCCCGGGGGCCTGGGGCACCGCCACCTCCAGGGGGCACTCCCGCCGGCGAGCCAGGTGCTTTGCCAGAGCCAGCCCCCGTTCAGCGCCGGCACTTCCGTCGTAGAGGAGAACGATCCGGCGGCCCAACCGGGCCCCTTCGTGCAAAAGAAGGAGGGGGGTCTTCGAGTCCTTCATCAGGGCCCGGGCGGTCCGCCCCACGCGACTCGCCCTGCCGGGTGAGAGTCCCGTGCGGCCCACCGTCACCAGGTCCACCTCACCGGCGGCGCCCAGGATCACCCGTTCGGCGCGTCCCCGTTCCACCCGGAAGCGCGACCTGATCTCCAGCCGAGTGCTGGTCTCCTCCAGCAGACCGGAAAGGCGGCGGGCCACCCGCGCGAGTTCCCGCTGGAGGTCATCGGTCTCGAGGGTTCCCACGCTGCCAGTGTAGGACCGCACCACGCGGACCGACCCGAAGGTGCCGAGTCGGTGCCAGGCCTCCTCCTCAACGAAGAGCCCCTCCAGATCGGCCTCCAGGACCCGGGCCAGCTCGGCCGCCACCCCCAAGGCCCATCGGCTGTGACGCGACGTATCCAGCGCCACCAGGATCCGGCGGATGCGGACCTCCAGGTCCGAGCCTGCCTCGGCGTCAGGACTATCCATCGTCCTGGATCCCATCCTTCGAAAATGCCCGGAGGCGTTCAGCCATCGCCTGGAGTTCGGCGTCCACCTTCCCGTTCAGGCTCTCGGCCGGGAAGCGCCCTTCGGCGTCCGGCGTGCCGGCAGACATCCCCGAGAAGACCTCCAGGGCCTGATCCACCGTCTCCACCGGGTGAATGTGGAAGCGGCCCTCCTCCACGGCCTCCACCACGTCCGGGCGGAGCATGAGATGCTCAACGTTGGCCCGGGGGATCACCACCCCCTGGTCGCCGGTGAGGTCGCGCTCCCGACAGATGTCGAAGAATCCTTCGATCTTCTCGTTTACGCCCCCGATGGGCTGGACCCTGCCGTGCTGGTTCACCGACCCGGTCACCGCCAGCGACTGGCGAAGGGGGATCCGGCCGATGGCGGACAGGAGGGCAAAGAGCTCCGCCGCCGAGGCGCTGTCGCCGTCGACTCCGCCGTAGGACTGCTCGAACACCAGGCTGGCCGAAAGCGAAAGGGGACGCTCCCGTGCGTAGCGCTCCTTCAGGAATCCCTTCAGGATCAGGATCCCCTTGGAGTGCAGGGGCCCCCCCATCTCCACTTCCCGTTCGATGTCCACGATGTCGCCCTTGCCCAGCGCCACCCGGGCGGTGATGCGGGTGGGTTTTCCGAACGAGAGGTTCCCGAGCTGCAGCACGGAGAGCCCGTTGATCTGGCCCACCTCCCGGCCGGTGGTATCGATGAAGTGGATGTCTCGCTGGATCTGCTCCTGCATCCGGTCCCGGACCCGGCCGGCCCGGTATACCTGCTGGTCGATGGCCCGCTGTACGTCGTCCCGCGTCACCGTATCCCGCTCACCCTCGGCGGCCCAGTGATTGGCCTGCTGCAACAGGTCGTCGATCTCCCGGGTCCGGGTGGAGAGCTTTTCCCGGTCGCCGGCCAACCGGGACCCCTGCTCGATGACCCGGGCCACGGCCTCCCGGTGGAAGGGCCGGAGCTTCCGGGCCCGGATGAGCTCGGCGAGGAAACGGGCGTACTGACGATCCGTGTCCCCGTCCCGGGCCATTTCGTCCTCGAAATCCGCCTCCACCTTGAAGAGGGAGGGGAACTCCGGGTCGTGGGCGCTCAGGAGATAGTAGATGAGTCGCTCACCCACCAGCACCACCTTCACCTCCAGATCCAGGGGCTCGGGCTCCAGACTCACTGTGCTGAGCATGCTGTAGCTCTGTCCCAGCGATTCGATCTTGAGGCGGCCGGTGTTGAGGACCCGCTTGAGGGCCTCCCAGGCGAAGGGTTCCAGGAGAAGGCTGCGGGCATCCAGAATCAGGTAGCCGCCGTTGGCCCGGTGCAGGGCGCCGGGCCGGATGAGGCTGAAGTCGGTGCTCAGGGCCCCCATTCGGGAGCGGTGCTCGATGCGGCCGACGAGGTTCTTGTAGGTGGGGTGCTCCTCGTAGACCACCGGGCCCCCCTCGGTCTCAGCGTGATCCACCAGGAGGTTGATCCGGTAGCGGGACAGGATGGGGTTGTCGCGCCCGCCTGCGGAGTGATCCGGGTTCGCCTGCTGCATCTGGAGGAACGGGTTGCCGTCCTGGCCCCCCTGGCCCTGTCCGGCGGCGCTGAGGATCCCCTGCACGTTGTCCACGATGTCCAACTGCACCTGGTCCAGGAAGCGCAGAACGGCCTCCTGCTCCTGGAAGCGGGACCGAATGTCCTCCACCAGCTCGTTGGTGGCGAAGGTGGCGATCTCACGGTCCAGCTTCTTGATCCGATCCCGCACGTCCCGCTTCTTGGCGGGCATGGTCCGCAGGAGGGTCTGCAGCTCCTTCTGCAGCTCCTGCGACTCCTCCTCGAGACGCTCCTTCTCCTCGTCGGAGAGCTCCTTGATGTCGTCCTCCTCCATCACCTCGCCGTCGTCCCGGAGGGGCACGAAACCGAAGCCGGCGGGCGTCCGGAGGAGGGCCAGGCCCTTCTCCCGGGCTCGCCCCTGGAGCTCCTCGAAGCCCTTGCCGTGCTCCTCCTGGGCCGCCTCCTCCACCGCCCGTCGCCGATTCTGGTATTCCTCGCTCTCGAAGGCCGCAATGAGGGAGGTTTCCAGGTCGTCGGCCAGTTCGTCCATGGCCTCCCGGAGCTCCGCCCCCCTCCCCGCCGGAAGCCGAAGCATGCAGGGACGGTAGGGGTCGTCGAAGTTGTGGACGTAGCAGAGATCGGCGGGTCTCGTCTCGCCGGCGGAGTTGTCCTCCAGGAAGGCTTCCACCAGCTCCCGCTTGTCGGTGCTCCGGGGACCCATGACGAAGATGTTGTATCCGGGCCCCTGCACCCCCATGCCGAAGCGGACCGAGGAGACCAGCCTGTCCTGGCCCACCGTGGCCTTGCCGGGAGGCAGCTCGTCGGTGGTCTCGAAGTCCAGTCCATCCGGATCGCAGCGCCGGTACAGGGCGGCGGCATCCAGCGAGGCGGGAGCGCCGGCGACTTCGTCACGTTCGTCTGGAGGCATGGATCGCTCCGTCCGGTTGATGGATCGTCTGGCTTCGGATGCGGGAGGGGCCTACGACTCGGCGGCGGCCACCGGCTCGGCGGGCACCTCGGCGGCAGACGGCGAGGCGCCACCGCCGTGGGCCAGGTACCGCTCGGCCTCGAGTGCGGCCATACACCCGGTTCCGGCGGCCGTCACCGCCTGGCGGTAGTACGAGTCCATGACGTCTCCGGCGGCAAAGATACCCTCCACCGTGGTCTCGGTGCGCCAGGGCGTGGGAGTCACGATGTAGCCGGTGTCGTCCATTTCCACCACATCCTTCAGGAAGGCAGTGTTTGGCGTGTGCCCGATGGCCAGGAAGAATCCCCCCACCTCCATCTCCCGTTCCTCGCCGGTGACGGTGTCCTGCAGGCGGAGCCCAGTGACGAAGTCGTCACCCAGGACATCGGTCACGATGGTGTTCCACTCCACCCGGATCTTGGGATTGTCCAGGGCCCGCTCGGCCATGATGGGAGAGGCCCGAAAGGTATCGCGGCGATGGATGATCACCACTTCGCTGGCGAACTTGCTCAGGTAGACGGCCTCCTCCATGGCGCTGTCGCCGCCTCCCACCACGGCCAGCACCTGGTCCCTGAACGCCGGCAGGGCGCCGTCGCAGACGGCACACGCCGAGACTCCGCCACCGGACTGGGCCAGTCGCTGCTCGTTCTCGAGTCCCAGCCAGTTGGCCCGGGCACCGGTGGCCACGATGACGGTCCGCGCCCTCACCTCCTGGCCCTCCGACGATCGGAGCAGGAAAGGGCGCGTGGACGTATCCACCTCTACGATGTCCTCGGTAATGATCCGGGTGTCGAAGCGCTCGGCCTGCGCCCGCATGTCCAGCATGAGGGTCTGCCCGTCCACGCCCTCGGGGAAGCCAGGGTAGTTCTCCACCTCGGTGGTGAACATGAGCTGGCCCCCGGGGATCATCTCCCGCGATGGGGCGCCTTCGAAGACCAGCGGCTCCAGGCGGGCCCGGGCGGCGTAGATGGCCGCCGTCCACCCGGCAGGGCCGGATCCGATGATCACCACGTCTTCAGTTCGGTCGTTGTTGGACATATCGATTCCTCGCAGGGAGGGCCTCAGCCCTCCTTGAATACTTTCATGTTGGTGGAGTGTCCCGGGTTCACGCGGGCGTCCGGATCCACTAAGTGAACGGCGTTGTTCACCGCGATGGCGGCCTCGGCGAAGCCGCTGGCGATGAGATCGAGCTTGCCCTGGTACTCCACGATGTCCCCGGCGCCGAAGATTCCGGGGATGTTGGTCTCCATGAGGGGCGACACCAGGATCCGGTTCTTGCGTACGTCGAGCCCCCACTCCTTGATGGGGCCCAGGTCGGGCTTGAAGCCCAGGAAGGTGAGGACCGCGTCCGCCTCCATGATGGTGCGGTCATCCGTGCGGTTGTCGAATACCGTGACCTCTTCCACAGTTCCGGTTCCGTTGATCTCGGCCACCTCGTGGAAGAGCCAGATCTCCAGCTCGCCGGCCTCTTCGGCCTCCATGAGCTGCTCCACCGACCGCTCGTGTGCCCGGAAACGGTCCCGGCGATGCACCAGCACCAGGCGCTCCACCTTCTCCTTCAGGATCAGCGCCCAGTCCAGCGCCGAGTCGCCTCCGCCCACCACCACCACCCGCTTGCCCCGGTAGACCTCCGGGTCCTTCACCGCGTAATGGACGCCCCGGCCCAGGAGCTCGTCGTAGCCCGGCACATCGAGCTTGCGGGGCTCGAAGGCCCCCTTCCCTCCAGCCACCACGACCGTGCGGGTCCGATACCGGGTGGCGCCGCAGTCCAGCACGAAGTCGCCGTCCTCCCCCTCCCGGTGAATCCGGCGGACTTCCTCGTCCAGCACCACCTCCGGCTCGAACTGCATGGCCTGGGCAATGAGCTCCAGGGCGAGGTCCTTGGCCAGGACCTTGGGAAACCCCCCCACGTCGTAGATGTACTTTTCGGGATAGAGGGCCGTGAGCTGTCCTCCCAGCTCGGGCAGCGAGTCCACGATCCGGACCGAGGCTCCCCGCATCCCGGCGTAGAAGGCAGCGAAGAGCCCGGTGGGCCCTCCACCGATGACGGTGATGTCGCAAGTCTCCTCGCTCATGACCCCTTACTGGATGTAGGCTGGCCGGCACGTGGTCCGGCCAGAAAGGATACAGATTGACCCCGGGCAGGCAACCGGGTACGCCGGTCCGGTGGCTCGTCGAATGGGCCTACCCCTACTCCCGGCCTTCGGCTCCATCGGGGTCCCCGGCAAAGAAACCTGAGGCCCGGTAGCTTTCCAGGCCCCACCCCGCCAGAAGCTTGATTCCCACCGCCGCAGGGACCGCGATGAGCAGGCCCACGAAGCCGAAGAAGAAGCCGCCCACGGCGATGGCCAGGAGGATCCACACGGGATGGAGACCGGTGGAGTCGCCTACGATACGGGGGCTCACCACTCCGCTTTCCAGCGACTGCGCCACGGTATAGACCACTCCCACCTTGAGGAGGGCGATACCGGGGTCGCCGCTGGCCAGGGCGATTGCCAGGGCCGGAATGAGGCTCAACACGAGTCCCAGGTAGGGGACCACGTTGAAGATCGCCACCACCGCCCCCAGGAAGATGGCGTACGGGAACTGCACCAGGAGCAGCCCCGCCGCGGTCATGGCTCCCACCGTGAGCGAGACGGTGACCTGCCCCCGCAGATAGGCGGACAGGAGCCGATCGTACTCCACCAGGCCCTTACGAATGCCCTGCCGGCTCGACGGAATCAGATCGTCCACCTTCTCCACCAACCGGTCGTAGTCCCGGAGCAGATAGAAGGTGAGGACGGGAGCCAGCACCAGGTAGCCCAGGAGGGTCAGGGCCGTCCCCACACCCCGCCCCAGGCCGAGCACCCCTTCCCACACCCACTCCTGGATCACCTCCCGACGCTCCTCCAGGAACTCCACCACCTGGTCCAGGTCCACGTCGGCCACCAGGGCGGCCCACTGGACCTCGTCGAATCCCGGAATCCGGATCCGGGCAAGCCGGTCTTCCAGGCCGGTGAGGAACCCCGCCACCCGCTCCAGAGCCTCCGGAGCCCTCCGGGCCACCCCGGCCATCTCCTGGGCCAGGTAGGGAACGCCCCAGATCAGGAGACCCACCGCCCCGCCCACCACCGGAAGAGCCAGGACCACCACCGCCACCGTCCGGCCCAGGCGTCCCTCGCCGTCAGAGCCCGCCAGCTGCCGCAGGGGCCGAAGACCGGACAGCCATCCCACCACCGGGTTCAGGATGTAGGCCAGGACCAGGGCCAGGACGAAGGGAGCCAGGAGGAACCCCATCTCGCTCAGGAGCCAGAAGCCCACCAGCGCCCCCGTTGTAGCCACCACCGCAGTAAAGACGGGACTCCGGCGCAGGGGCAGGAGCACGCCCACCAGGGCCAGGTAGAGGATGAGGGGGTTCAACACCGGGTCGAGGCTCATGACCAGAAAGGCCAGGAGAACCCCGCCGGCGATCAGGGCACCCCAGAGCAGGAGGTGCTCGGGCCGACTCAACCTCCCGTCTCCCTGCGCCAGGGAGGATCGTCGCTTCGCTCCGGAACCCGGATCCACTCCGCCGCTCGCCGCACAACGCCCCGGGCGTTCTCGTACCCGATCGTCACGACGGCCTCGTCAAGGGGAAGCCAGCGGCAGGCCGTGATCCCCTCTTCCACCTCCGGGCGGGGTTCGCCTCGCGCCGAGGCCATGAGGAAGAATCGGCAGAACTTGTGGATCCGCACACCCCGGGACCGGAACGTCCAATCGATCTCCCCCAGGTCCGGGCCCAGAAGGAGGTCGGAGAGCCCCGTCTCTTCCCGGACCTCACGCAGCGCGGCCTCGGCGGATTCCTCCTCTGCCTCGAGGTGGCCCTTGGGGAGTCCCCACCGCCTGTACGGATCGCGAATGAGCAGAATGTTCGGAACCCGGGCCCTTACCCTCACCACCACCCCTCCGGCGCTCCGCTCCAGGCGCCACCCGTCGCGGCCTGATCCCGACCCCATGACCCGGGCGGGGGGAGGCGACGATCGACGGGAAGCGGCCATGGCGGGAAGTCCGGGGCTCAGAAGATGGAGAGTCGGAGATAGCGGCGGGGGTTCTCCCGGATGTCCACAAGAAGGAGCTGGAGCTCCTGCAGCGTCCCCTCCATCTCCTGGGCCATGGTGGGATCTTCGAGAAGTCGTCCCAGCGTGCCCTCGCCCGCCTCCAGCCCAGCCATGATTGCATTGGCCCGGGCGAAGGTGGAGTCCGCCTGGGCCGCCATCCCCCGGATGTCGTCCGGCGCTCCCTCCATCTGTCGGCTCAACTCCTTCAGGTTGGCGGTGATCTCCGTCATGTCCTCCAGGGTCCGGGCGACCTCCTCCCGCGCCAGGGTCTCGTTGATGCGTTCAAAACTCTGGCGGGCGCCGGACGCGGCGTAGCCCACCTCCTCGGCCACCAGCTGAATGTCCTCGGTTATACCGGTAAAAGCGTCGGCCTGCTGTGAGATCAGTTCCGAGAGGCGTTGGGTGACGTTCTCCACGTTCTCGATGAGCGAGGCGATGTTCCGGGCCGTCTCCTCGGAGAAGGCGATACCCACCCGTTCGGTCAGGACCTCGATGTCGGCGGAGATCCGGTCGGCCGTGGCCGTGAGCTGTGAGATGTCGGGAATGGAGTACCCCGGCAGGTGATCGGGTTCGATGGGCTCGGCGTAGCGGTGCTCGGGAAAGTGGTCCCGGGAGGCGATCTCCAGCTGCCAGTCACCGAAAAGCGATTCCGGTGCCACGATGGCCACGGCCTCACGGGGCAGCTCCACGTCCTCCTGGATCCTCATGCTGACCTCGACCAGCTCCCCGCCTTCGGCCACCCTGATGTCCCGGACCCGACCGATCCGGACGCCTCGGAGCTTCACCGCGTTGCCGGACTTGATGAGTCCCACCCGATTGAAGACCGCCGTCACCTCCTGCTCGTCTGCCCGCAGGGTGACGCCCTGAAGCCAGAGGGTGCCAAAGGTCACGAGGATCAGGGAGGCGAGGATCACCACGCCCACCATGGCTTCGCTGGATCGTTTCACTACGCTTTCTCCATCAGTTCGGGCCGGCCTTCGATGAATCCCCGGACCACTGGATCGTCGGTATTCCGGATCTCGTCTGGGGTGCCGACGAACCGGCAACGCCCTTCGTGGAGCATGGCGAATCGGTCGGCGACCCGGAAGGCGCTGTCGATGTCGTGGGTGATCACGATCCCGGTGACGCCCAGCTCCTCGCTCATCCGTAAGATAAGTTGATCGATCATGGCACGGGTCACCGGGTCCAGGCCGGTGGTGGGTTCATCATACAACAGATACTGCGGTCGGGTTGCGATGGCCCGGGCGATCCCCGCCCGCTTCTTCTGTCCGCCAGAGAGCTCGGCGGGGAAGCGCTCCTCGAATCCGACCAGGTCCACCATCTCGAGGCAGTCGGCCACCCGCTCTCGGATCTCACCGGGTCCCATATCGGCATGGCGCCGGAGCCCCATGCCCACGTTGTCGGCCACCGAAAGGGAGTCGAAGAGGGCCGCGAACTGGAAGACGTAGCCCACCCGCCTGCGAAGCTTGAAGAGCTGGTCGAGCGTCAGCTCCGACACCACATCTCCATCGACCACCACATCGCCCCGATCCGGGGTCAGGAGACCCACCACGTGCTTCAGGGTCACCGACTTTCCCGATCCCGAGCCCCCCAGGATCACCAGGGTCTCTCCCTCCCGGGCCTCTACCGAGAACCCCTTCAGTACGGCCTTGTCGCCGAACGACTTGTGCAGGTCCCGTATCTGAATGCCCATGGTGTCGAGAAGTCAGAGGAGGGTGACGGCCCAGAAGGCGTCCAGGACCAGGATCATCATGCTGCTGGCCACCACCGCCCGTGTGGTGGAGTGGCCCACACCTTCCGCCCCGCCCATGGTCGTGAAGCCGAAGTAGCACCCGATGGAGGTCACGATGAAGCCGAAGCTCGTGGCCTTGATCATGGCGAAGGTGACGTCGAAGGGCACAAAGAAGAGGGTGAGCCCGTTGACGAACTCCGCCGAGGTCATGTCCAGGAGCTGGATCGCGGTAGCCCACCCCGCCAGGATGCCCATGCCGATGGCCAGTGCCGTAACCACCGGAAACATGA
>SLNQ01000356.1 GCA_007132965.1 Gemmatimonadota bacterium
CTCGAGCGGCGCTCCGCCGGCGCTCTGGGAAGACACCCTGGCGACCCTGGTGCGACTCTACGAGGCCCAGGGCCGAGTCGAGGAGGCGACCCGGTACCGGACGCTCCTGGCGGAGCGACGGGGTGACGGGGCGTAGTAGGCTGTCGCCCGGCGCCCCCTCAACCGCCGTCCAGGAGGTGGCGCCGGAAGAACTCGGCCGTGCGACGGTAGTAGTCGTACCGGCTCGGGACGTGGTCGAAGTTGTGCCGCTCCAGGGGGTAGTACATGACCTCGAAGTCCTTCTCCAGCTCGATGAGCCGCTGGGTGAGCCGGGCCGCGTCCTGAAAGTGGACGTTGTCGTCGATGAGGCTGTGCACCAGGAGGAGGGCGTCGTCCAGGCCCTCGGCGTGGTAGATGGGGCTTGAGATACGGTACGCCTCCTCGTCGTCGGTGGGCAGGTTCAGGATCCGGCTCGTCCACGAGTCGCTGTAGTGGGCCCAGTCGGTGACCCCGTCGTTGGAGACCCCGGCGGCGAACACCCCCGGGTACCGAAAGAGCGACATGAGGGTGAAGAACCCTCCGTACGACACGCCGTACATGCCCACCCGTTTGGGGTCCACCCCGTGCTCCCGGGCCAGCCAGTCCACCGCGGCCACCGCCCCGTCCACGTCGCTGATGCCCATGGAGCGATAGATGTCTGTCCGGTAGTCGCGACCGAAGCCCGCGCTCCCCCGGTAGTCGAAGTCCAGCACCACGTACCCCTGCTCCACCAGCCAGTGCATGAAGCCCACGTGGTTCGCGAACCCGTACACGGACCAGCCCCGGTGGGCGAACTGCCGGTACCCGCCTCCGTGGATGTGGAGCACCGCCGCCCGGGCTTCGTTTGGCTCCTCCGGCAGGTACAGGGCGCCCCACACCGGGTCGCCGTCCGGGTGGGGGAAGGAGACGATCTCGGGCCTTAGCCACCGGTGGGTGTGGAAGCGCTCCGATCCGCTCTCGGTGATCCGCTGCGCCTCCGCGTCCTCCCGGGCGGCCATGAGGTAGAGGTCCGGGAGCTGCACCGTCTCGCCCCACGTGACGGCCACCTGCTCCCCGTCCGGCGAAAGGCGTCCTTCGCTGCGGCCCTCCCGCCGGGTGATCCGTGTCATCTCTCCGCCCCGGGCGTCCAACAGGTAGAGGTGATCGTCGGCGGGATGCTCCCGGGAGGTCTGCAGCAGCCAGCGCGTCCGGTCGCGGGAGAGCTCGGCGCCTCGCACCTCCCACGCTCCTTCCGTGAGGGACCGGACCTGGCCCGCCTCCGGCTCCCAGAGGTAGAGGTGGCTCCATCCCGACGCCTCCGAGGCGAAGGCCAGTCCGCCCCCGGGCAGCCACTCCAGGAGCGCCGGCTGAAGGCGTCCCCCCTGGATGGGCGGCCCGCCGATCCAGGCCGGGTCGTGCTGGTGATCCACCACCTCCAGCTCCCCGGTGGCCGGATCCAGGAGGGCGATCCAGAGGTCCTTGTGGTCCTGCGAGAGGACCTGCACCGCCGCCCGGTCCCCCTCCAGACTCCACCAGGGGCCGTGGATGACGGTGGGCCGATCCTCCGCCTCCGGCAGGGTGAGCTCACGGACCTCCACGCTGTCCGGGTGGATCCGGGGCTCGAAGCTCACCAGGCTCATCCCCCGCTCATCGCGGGGCTCCCCCACCTTGCTCCTTGCCGCGGGGGTCTGGGTGTAGCCCGAGACGTGGGCGTAGTCGGCGTAGCGGGTGGCGGGACGGTCACGGGCGGGACGGGTCCACCGGAGCGCCAGCGTGGCCCCGTCCGGCGAGATCCGGACGCGGTCCAGGCGGACGCCCTCCGGAAGGGGAAGCGGCTGCACAGGCGCGCCTTCCAGCGTCCGCGCCCGACGTCCGGCCTCCTCCTCCCGCTGCGCTTCCCGTCGGTGGTGCTCCATGAGCTCCATCTGCTGGTCCCGGAGCCACCCGGCCATCTCCGTTCCCTCGTCCCGGGACGGAGTCACCCGCCGGGTGAGGCGGACGGTGGCTCCCTCGGCGATCCGGTGCCGGAAGAGATCGTCCCCGAGCATGAAGTGCACCGCCTCGCCGTCCGGTGTGATCTCGGCGAACCTGACGGCGGACGCGCTCCGGTGCAGGACCCGGACCCCGGCCAGGTCCGGCGCCGGCCCGCCGCCTCCCGCATCCTCCTCCCAGAGGTAGAGGGCCCCTCCGGACGACCACACCGCTCGCCGCCCCGCTGCGTCCCACGAGGGCGCCGGCGGAGGAATCCGGTGCACAAGTGAGTCCGGCACCTCTACCACCCGGCTTCCGTTCCCATCGACCCGGAACCACGGGTCCAGCTCCGGATCCTCGTCAGGCTCGGGGTCCGGATGCCAACGGAAGTAGACCCCGGACCCGTCCAGCGCCCAGCGGACGTGGCGCACCTCCTGACCCAGCCAGCGATCCGGGCTCGACACGTCCCGAAGGGTGAGGGCGCCCTCCGCCGCACCCGCGGCATCCGTCCCGGCCCCGGGCTCCGCCTGCCGCACAGGAGGCTCGGCCGGGAAGGAGACCTGGCCCTGGGCCGGGCCGGCAGCGATGCCGGCGACGCACGCGGCCAGGAGGAGGAGCAGTCCCTGGCGCAGGCGGAGGGACCGGGTGAAGGGGCGGGGCGGGCAGTGCCGGGGACCATGGGGACGGAGTGGGGACACGGGTCGACGGGGTGAGGAGGGACGTTCAGGCGACATGGCCCTGCAAAGTAGGCGGTGGGCACGCCACCTGTCACACCTGGCGCCGAAGCTGGCGAGAGGGGCGCCGCGGGGAAGCTGGATCCAGTTTGTACACGCATGTTAACACGCCCACTGCAACGGTGGGCTGGCAGGTTGTTCGTGAAGCGACAGGCGGGGACGAGCCGCGCCCAGCCGCCTTCTCACACCAGAACCGGAGACCCCACGATGGCAGTGAACAAGAAAGAACTCGAGGCCTTCATGGACCGGTGGGCCGCCGACCAGGCGGCGACCATGCACGCCGCCACCGTCGTGGTGGGCGATCAGCTCGGACTCTACCGCGCCCTGGCCCGGGGCGGCCCCCAGACCTTTCGGGAGCTGGCCGAGGCCACGGACTGCCAGCCCCGACTGGTCCGGGAATGGCTGAACGCCCAGGTGGCCAGCGGATACGCCGAGTACGACGCCCAGGCGCAGCAATACTGGCTCACGCCGGAGCAGGCGGCATGCCTGGCCGACCCGTCGAGCCCCACCTACGTGGTGGGCGGCGCCCTGGTCTCCAGCTCGACCCACAAGGACACCCAGCGGGTCGTGGAGGCCTTCACGTCGGACGGCGGCATCGGCTGGGGAGAGCATCACCACGACCTCTTCGCCGGCACGGAACGCTTCTTCGAGCCCGTCTACCGGGCCAACCTGGTAGAACGCTGGATCCCCGCCCTGGACGGAGTGGAGGAGAAGCTGAAGTCGGGCGCCCGGGTGGCCGACGTGGGCTGCGGGCACGGCGCGTCCCTCATCCTCCTTGCCAGGGCCTTTCCGGCCTCGACCTTCGTGGGCTTCGACTACCACGAGGGATCCGTGGAGGCGGCCCGAGAGGCGGCCCTCCAGGCCGGAGTGGACGGCCGGGTGAGCTTCCAGGTGGCCGGCGCCGACTCCTTCGGCGGCGAGCCCTACGACCTGGTCTGCGTCTTCAACGCCCTCCACGAGTGGGGAGACCCGGTGGGGGCCGCGGGGCACATCCGGAGCCGCCTCGCCCCGGACGGCACCTGGATGTTCACCGAGCCCTGCACCGATGACCAGCTCGTGGAGAGCGTTCGGGCCCGAACCTTCTTCTCGGTCTCAACCTTCGTGTGCACACCCAGCGCCCTTTCCCAGGGGGCGGAAGACGCCCTGGGTGCCCAGGCGGGTGAGACCACCCTTCGGCAGGTGGCCGAGGAAGCCGGCTTCACCCGGTTCCGCCGCGCCGCCGAGACCCCGGCCTTCATGGTGCTGGAGGCCCGACCCTGAGGGGACCTTGTTCATTGGGAACCTCGAGGGTCAGAAGAAAGCGGTCAGGGCCGCAAAACCGATGAGAGGGGTGGCTCCGTGCTCCGATCGGAGCTCCGGGCCCCGTGCGCTGGGACCGAGTCCGAGGAAGGCGCCCAGGCGGAGGGAGACCTCATCGGCCAGGGACCAGGTGAGCCCCGGCGACACGAGCGTGCTCCCGTCCTGAAGGTTCACCAGCGAAAGGAGGCTCATCGAAGTCAGGGGGTGCACCTGCCAGGTGGCGCTGACCATCAGTCCCGACCGGCCCAGCACCGAGAGCTCCCCCCGGGCTGCTGGCGCCGATGCGGCGGTGGGCAGCAGATCCGCCGCGCGCGAGGCCCCGAACTCGTCGTACTGGACCTCCACGATTCCGCGCAGGTCCCGCCCCCCGAGCTCGAAGAGTCGCTCGAGGCCTGCGGCGCCCCGGACCACCGTTTCCCCTTCGGTGCGGCGGATGCTCCCCTCGGCCCTGAGGCCCAGCTCGCCCACGGAACCCGAAGCGGCCAGGGCGCCGGCCCCGTCGTCGTGGAGGCGCCCTCCCCAGGCCGAGACCTCCCACCCCCGCACCAGGTGCTGGCCCCGAACCAGCGCGGTCCAGGTCTCGCCGCCGCCGGGAGCAGGCGCCGGCCGCACCACGGCGTCGATCTCGGAGAACGGGCCGGCGAAAAAGATTCCTCGCACGGCGTCCACCCCGGCTCGGTACTCCCGGAAGGGGTCAGCGGGGTCGAAGGGGACGAAGGGATCCGCAGGGGTGAAGTACAGGGTGGTGGCCCACGAGATGGATTGGCGTCCCACGGTCACCCGCGTTCGCTCGCCGGTCCGCACCGAAGCGCTCAGGCGGTCCAGGCCGTGGATCCAGGCCACCCGCCGTTGGTCCACCAGAGTTCCCTGCAGGCCCAGCCACGGCGCCGCCGGCTCCGCCCCCTCGAACCCTCGGCCCAGGGCCAGGTCGTCGGTGCGGAGGGTGAGGGTGGTCTCCCAGGTGAGCTCGAAGCGGACGGGACCCGCGGTGGGTCGGCTCATGAGCCGGAGTCGCTGGACGTTCACCAGACCGGAGCCCACCAGGGGAGACGACTCGCTTCCGGCCAGGGCGTTCAGGTAGTATCCGCCGATGGTACGCGATTGCGCTTCTCCCTCTGCAGGGGCGCATAGCGCCAGCAGGAGGATCGCCGCGGTGAGGCCTATCCCCCTGCAGGTCACGTGTCCACCGGCTCCAGGACCCAGTCCGGGAGGGTGCCCGGCTCCTTCTCGGCGTCCCGTTCCACGTGCCCGTCCACCAGGCGGATGATGCGTCGGGCCCGACGCATGACCCGGGGATCGTGGGTGCAGAAGATGAAGGTGACCCCCCGCTCTCGGTTCAGGACCTCCATGACCTCCAGGAGATTGTCGCTGGCCTGGGTGTCCAGGTTCGCCGTGGGCTCGTCGGCCAGCACGAGTGCCGGTGCCCCCAGCACGGCCCGGGCCACCGCCACCCGCTGCTGCTGTCCCCCCGAGAGGGCCCCGGGCCGCCGGTCCTCGAGTCCCCCGAGCCCGATGTGCTCGAAGAGCTTCGACACCTCCCTCCGCCGCTCCTCCCGACCTGCCCCCCGGAGCATGAGGGGGAACTCGGCGTTCTCCAGCGCCGACAGCACCGGGAGGAGGTTGTAGGCCTGGAAAACGAACCCGATCCGCTCCAGGCGAAGCTGGGCCCGCGCCCGCTCCGACATGGCGCCCACGTCCCGGCCATCCACCCGAACCGTCCCCCGGGTGGGGTCGGTGAGGCCTCCGATGAGGTTCACCAGCGTGGTCTTTCCCGAGCCCGAGGGTCCGCAGAGGGCCACGAACTCTCCTGGCTCGATGGCAATGGAGACGTTCTGGACGGCGTGCACCGCCGTGGATCCCTCGCCGAAGATCTTCCAGAGCTCGTGGGTGTCCACGGCCGGATGGGGTCCGTCGCCGTTTGGGTGGGGGGTCATGTCGCGTCTCCTGGTCTAGCGGGTGGAAGGGCCCGTTGATCTCAGCTCTTTGTCCGGGCGCGGCCCGGCTTCGGTGCCGTCACTCATCGGTCTTCATGGCCTCGGCCGGCTCGATGCGGGTGGCCTGCCAGGCGGGATAGAGGGTGGCCAGGATCCCCATCGCCACCACGATGGAGATGATGGCGATCACGTCGGAGGCCAGGATCGCCGGGGGGATCACGGGATCCACGACGGCACCGGCGAAGGCCACATCACCTCCGAAGAGGAACGAGATGTCCACGCCGTCCCTGAACAGGCCCACGGAGATGGCCAACCCCAGGAGCATGCCGGCCAGCCCGCTGGCCAGGGTCAGGATCAGCCCCTCTGCCATGACCATCCCGCCCACCGACCGGCGATTCAGCCCCAGGGCCCGGAGCACCCCGAACTCCCGGGTCCGGTTCAGGACCGCCATGAGGATGGAGTTCACCACCGCAAGAGCCACGATGGCCAGGAGGATCAGGAGCATGATGTAGGTCTGCACCGCATCGGCCCGGAGCCCGGCATGAAGGTCGGGCATGGCCTCCCACCAGGGCCGCACCGCGAGCCCCTCGGGGGCCACTCCGGCCTGGTCCAGTCGCTGGCGAATGGCCGACGCGATGGCCTCCGTTCGCCGGTCGGCGCTGAGGATCACGCTCACCGAGGTGGCGTCGTCACCCAGTTCCAGCCACTCCCGCGCCGTGGCAAGGGGAAGCTGGACCACCCCTCGATCCACCTCGGGCACCCCGGTCCGGAAGATTCCCGTGACCAGGACGAGCTGGCTCTCCAGTTCGCCACCGCTGCCGGCAGCCATGAGGACGAGGCGGGAACCCAGCTCCAGGCGGAGTCGCTCGGCCACGCCTGCCCCGATGATGGCCTCCAGGCGATCGTCCGGCTCCAGGTAGCGGCCCTCCACCACCTTGTCGGCAAAGAAGGAGACGTCCCGTTCCAGCGTGGGATCCACCCCGCCGATGCGGACGGGGATGGACGAGGAGGCCGACTGGGCCAGCCCACCCACGTTCACCCGGGGGAAGACGGCCACCAGCTCGTCGGGACCAGCGGACGCCCGGACCGCCTGGACCGCTCGGTCCAGGTCCGCCCCGGCGATCCGGTCCTCCACGTCCTGCGAACCGATGTAATCCGGGTGCTCCATGGCGATGTGGCCCGTGCCCATCCGGGTCGCCGTGTCCACGTACATGAGGTGGGCGCCGCCCTCCAGCGCCCGGACGAACATGAGAAGGGCGATGCCCAGCACCATGGCCGAGGACGTGAGCACGCTCCGGCGGAGCTGCCTCCGGACGTTCCGGACGGCGATCCGGGCCACCACCACCCAGCGCTCCATCATCGTCCCGCCAACGCCTCTGCCGACGGCACGCGCACGGCGCGCACCGCGGGATATACGGCCGCAAGGACTGCGGTAAGGACCAGTCCAACGGCGGCCCGCACCGGGATGTCCCAGGAGTGCTCCACCCGGAGCACGAACCGGAAGAGACCCTCCATGAACATCTGTTCACCGGCCACCGGGGTGAGGTCGATGGGGTAGTGCATGAGCAAGAGCACCAGTGGAAGGGAGATGAGGGCCCCGGCCGCCACCGCAAGCAGACCCAGGACCAACGCTTCCCCCACCACCATGGCCATGATCCGGGTGGGCCTCATCCCCAGGGCCTTCACCACGGCGAACTCGCGCCTGCGCTCGAAGGTCCCCATGAGCATGGTGTTGGCCACGCCGAAGGCCGCCATGAGGAAGATCACCACCAGGATCACCCAGTTCATCCCGGCGATGAGGTTGGCAAACTCCACCACCTCCGGGCGAAACTCCGTCCAGGGCGAGACCTGGAGATCGGGACCCAGGTCGGCAAGCGAGGCCGAGAGGCGCCCGGCCACCACCGGCGCTCTCCACGGGTCGTGGAGGGCCATGGCCACCTCGTGAACGTCGTCGGGAGCCAGCGCCAGGAGAAACTGGAGGTCGTCCAGGTACAGGATCACCTGTGCGGCGTCCACCTCCGGGATCCCGGTCCGAACGATCCCGCTCACCGTGTAGAGCTCGTTGCCCAGCGATCCGTCGGCCGAGGGCGCCACCAGCACCACCACCTCCCCCACCCCGGTCCGGAGCTGGCGAGCCAACTCCTGTCCCAGGAGGACCTCCTGGGCACCTTCCGCAGGCAGGGCCCCCTCCACCACACCCTCCAGGAAGTGGGTGACCCGGAGCTCCTCCTCCGGCACAACACCCATGAGGAGACCGCCCCGGGAGGTGGAGTCGGAAGCCACGATCCCGGCGCCGTAGAGTCGAGGGGCGACACCCAGGACGTCCGGGTCGTCCCGGAGCCGGCCCATGAGGTCGGCCAGGGGGACGCCCTCGTCTCCGCCCACCACGTCCCACAGCTCCCGCTCCGGCTCGTAGTCCGGGTTCTGGACGCGGAGCTGTCCGGCCATGAGGTCCGTGCTGCTTCGGACGAAGTCCGAGCCCATCCCCTCCAGGATTCCGTTCAAGACCACCACGGCGGCGAACCCCCAGGCCAGGGCCGCCGCAGTGAGGACGGATCGTCTCCGGTGGCGGCCCAGGTTGCGCCAGCCCACCCGGAGCCAGAAGCCCCGGTCGCTCAAGGGCCGTCCCTGAGCCGCTGGAGTGAAAAGAAGGAGGCGTCCAGGCCCGTCTCGAACTCCAGGTCCTCGTAGAGGAGCGTGGTGCGCTCGCCGGGCTTGTCCTCTGGGTACATGGAGAGCTCGGTTGGCACGAGCCGGCCGTCCATGGTCCGGAACCTGGAGAACGTCATGGTACGGGCCAGCTCACCCCGGTCGTCGTAGTACCGGGCCTGCAGGGGCATGCGATCATCCATGCGGACCTCGAGCTCCACCCGCCCCCACACCACCGGAGCCTCGGGGAGGGGGACGAGGGTGAACTCCCAGATCTCCTCCCCGTCCCGCTCACCCTCGAAGGAGACCCCTACCTCGTAGTCGTCCACCAGACTGCTCTCCCGCACCAGGTCGTCGTAGGTGAAGTGCGAGCCCATCCAGGAGCCACCCATCCCGGCGCCCGGAACCTTGATGGTCCGGTCCACCCGGGGAAGGTAGTTCCAGATGTCCCGGTCCACCTTGAGGGTGGCGGTCCCCGCCTCACGGGCGGGCGAGAGGACCCGGACCAGGGAGTAGTCCTGCCCCAGTGACCACATCTCCATTCCCATGCTCCGGCTCCAGCGCTCCGTCACCACCTCCATGGTAACCCGGCCGTGGCTGGACTCCCCGCGGAGGAGGTCGTCCACGTGACGTACGATCTCCCGGGCGGCCTCCGCGTCGGCCTGGGCCGAGGCGGAGGCGGGCGCTCCTGCGGCAGCGAGAAGAAGGACCACCGTCGCTCCGGCTGCGCGGCCGATGAGCCTCGTCCAGGCCGGTGGCGGACTCACGTCTACCGGACCGGTGGACCGGCCTTGGCGCCGGCATCCGCGTGTCGGCATCTGGCATCGCGGCGTCATGGGTCGCTGCTCCGGGTCGCAGGTGAAGGGGAAGCCGGTCGGCCTATTATGGGCAAGGTGTATGCCCCCTGCCAACGGAGGACTCTCCGGCCAGACCCGCGACGCCCACACCGGAGATGGTCCAGCAACGACATGTCCTTGCGGCCCCTTACCCTGTTGGCGACCGGTTCCTTCATCCAGCTCGGTCTCGAGTTGTCAACGACACAGCGTCCTCCCACAGCCGGATCTGCGGGGACAGGATGTCCCACCCAGCAGTCTGGCGACTCAGGAACGGGCGGGTGAGCTCTGCCACGAAGCGATGAAATTGTGACGGATGCTCACAAGCCATGCAATTGTGTACATGAATCACAACTTCATACCTTGGCGGTCTGGCCTCTGGACCCTCGTCCAGGCCGGTTCGAGATCGTTGGGCCGGGCCGGCGCTTCCCGGGCCTGTTGGCAAACTCCCGCGTGGGTCCCTTTCAGACTCCCGCGACGATCTCTTGGGAACCCCGCAGCGCCCCCGGGGAAGTTGTGAGGTGAGAAGTGCAGCACCTCGGGAGCCGCGCAACGCGCGAAGGAGGAAGCCGGACGGTGACGGATCCGGACGTGGGACAGCAGAAGCTGAGGGACGAGATCCGGTGGCTGGGGGAGCTGCTGGGGGAGGTACTGGAGGAGCAGGCGGGGCGGCAGGCCTTTGACCTGGTGGAGGAGGTGCGGGCACTGGCCAGGAGGCGCCGGGAGGGGGAGGAGGGGGCCGCGGAACGGCTTGCCTCGCTGGTGGGCGATCTCTCGGAGGACGAGATCGAGGCGCTCATCACCGCATTCAGCGTCTTCTTCGACCTGGCGAACCTGGCGGAGGACCGCCACCGGGTCCGCGTGGTGAGAGGCCGGGAGCGGGAGGGGGAGCACCGGAACGGCGAGACCCTGGACGAAGCCGTCGGCCTCCTGAAGGCGGCGGGGCTCTCGGCACCGGAGGTGGAGGCGCTCCTGGCGGAGACCGGCATCGAGTTCGTCTTCACCGCCCATCCCACCGAGGCAAAGCGCCGCTCGGTTCGGGAAAAGGTCCGGGATCTCCGCACCCACCTCTACGAGCTCGACGCTCCCGGCCTGCTCCCCCGGGAGCGGCGGCGCCTGAACCGACAGGTGAAGGCGGACATCACGGCGCTCTGGCAGACCGAGTTCATCCGGTTCCGCCGGCCCACGGTCCTGGAGGAGCTGGACCGCTCCCTCTTCTTTGCCGGCAACCTCTGGACGGTCATCCCCGAGCTTTTCGGCGAGTTGGAGGAGGCGCTGGCCGCCCACTACCCGGATCACGCCTTCCGCCTTCCCCCCCTCGTCCGCTTCGGCACCTGGATCGGGGGGGACCGGGACGGCAACCCGTACGTCACCGCGCCGGTGACCCGCCAGGCGCTGGAGCGGCTCCGGAAGGAGGCACTGGAGCGACATATCGCGCAGGCCCGGACCACCCGCCGACACCTGAGCATGTCGTCGAAGAAGGCGGCGGTGGCGGAGGAGCTTCTGGAGACCCTGGACGAGTGCGCCGCTCGCTGGCCCCTCCTGGACGAGGAGCTTTCCCACCTCTCCCGCACGGAGCCCTACCGACGGTGGCTGCGGATGGTGCAGTGGCGCCTCCAACGGGCCGGCGAAGCCCGGATCCTGGAGCCCCTTCCCGAGGGGGCCTACGGCGATCCCATGGAGCTGGTGGCCGATCTCCGGCTGGCGCGAAGGAGCCTGGCGCAGAACGGGGGTGAGCTCCCGGCCCAGGCCTACCTGGATCCCTGGATCCGGCAGGCCGAGGTCTTCGGCTTCAGCCTCATGCGTCTGGACGTGCGGCAAGAATCCAGCTGGTACGAAGGGGTCATCTCCGAGATCCTTCGCCGCCTGGAGATCCACCCCGACTTCGCCAGCCTGGATGAGGAGGAGCGGCAGGCGGTGCTCACCGGGAGCATGCCGTGCCGGCAGAAGCTTCCGGACGAGGGGCTCCCGGGAGAGGATCTCCCGGAAGAGGTGCGGGAGGCGGAAGCGCTCTTCCGGCTCCTGGCCTCGGTGTGCCGGGTTTCGGGACCGGACTCCCTGGGGGCCCAGGTGATCTCCATGACCCGCCGGCCCAGCGACGTCCTCACGGTCCTCTGGCTTTCCAGCTGGGCGGCGGCCCGGGAGGGGCTCCCCGATGACCGGCTCCCCGTGCCCATCGCCCCCCTCTTCGAGACCATCGACGACCTGGAGGGGGCGGCGGACACCCTGGACGAGCTCCTGGAGATCCCGGTATACCGTGAGCACGTGCGAGCCCTTGGCGATCGCCAGGTGGTCATGGTGGGCTATTCCGACAGCACCAAGGACGGCGGATACCTGGCGGCGTCCTGGCGCCTCTA
>SLNQ01000193.1 GCA_007132965.1 Gemmatimonadota bacterium
GGATAGGGCAGGAGCTGCTTGAGGCCCAGGGAGATCCGCTCCCGGTCCCAGTCGATGTCCAGCACCTTGACGTCCAGGGCCTCGCCGATGTCCACCACCTCGGACGGGTGGCCCACCCGACCCCACGACATGTCGGTGATGTGGAGCAGGCCGTCCAGCCCGCCCAGGTCGATGAATGCACCGAAATCGGTGATGTTCTTGACCGTGCCCTCGCGCACCTGGCCCACCAGGAGCTCCTTTACCAGCAGATCCCGCTTCCGCTCCCGCTCGGCCTCCAGGATCACCCGGCGCGAGACCACGATGTTGCGCCGCCGCTTGTTCAGCTTGATGATCTTGAACTTGTAGGTTTCGCCTATGAGGTCCTCGATGTTCGGCACCCGGCGGAGGGCGATCTGCGAACCGGGAAGGAAGGCGTCCACCCCCATGAGGTCCACCGTGACGCCACCCTTGATCTTGCGGGCCAGGGTGCCCTTCACCGGCCGATCGGCCTCGTGTGCCTCCTTGATCTTCTCCCACACCCGCAGGAAGTCGGCCTTCCGCTTCGAGAGGACGACAACGCCGTCCTCGTCCTCCAGACTCTCCAGGAGGACCTCCACCTCGTCACCCTCGGCCAGCGACTCAGGCTCTTTGAACTCGTCCAGCGGCACCGACCCTTCGCTCTTGAACCCAAACTCCAGGATCACCGCAGTCTCGGTCTTCTGCAGGACGCGAGCCTTGACGATCTCGCCCTCCCGCACGTCCTGGAGGTCGTCCTGGAACTCGGCCAGGAGGGCCTCGAAGTCGCCCCGCGAGACGTCGAGGTCCTCGTCGCCGTACGGGTCCATGGAGAGCTCAGGGGAGACCCCCACGCGGGGAGGCTCCTTTTCTACCTCGTCGGGATCGACGGTGACGACGGCGGAGGGATCATCCACCATCTCGGCAAGCTCCGAGTCAGTGGTGGACGGGTTGGACTGCTGGGGGTTGGATTGATCGCTCATGAAGAACCGGTGATGTCGCTTCCCCCACCTGAGAGGTGGATGGGAAGGCCTGCGGGCTGGCGCCCTGGTGAACGTCTTGTCATGGAACACTCGCCTCCCCCACGAACGAAAAGGCCCCCGAAGGGGCCACCCTCCGAAGGGGAGACATTCAAGTTACCGGCGTTGGGCCCGCTCGGTCAAGTCAGGAACCACCGCGCGCACCTCGTCCACGATCCGCTCCACCTGTGCCTCGAAGGTGAGCCCGGTGGTATCCACCGAGACGGCGTCAGCGGGGCGGCGGAGGGGAGCCACCGGCCGGCGGCGGTCGGCGGCGTCCCGCTCGGCCAGTTGCCGGGCCGCCTCCTCCACCGCTGCCGCGTCCAGGCGAGCCCCCTCCTGCAGGAGTCGCCGCCGGGCCCGTTCGGCCAGCGAGGCAGTCAGGTACACCTTGACGTCGGCCTCGGGGAGGACCACGCTCCCCATGTCCCGTCCGTCGGCCACCACCCCACCGGCCCCGGCGCTCCGGCGGAGGGGCTCGAGGATGAGGTCCCGCACCGCGGGGATGGCTGCCACCCGGGCCACCCGAGCCGTCACCTCCGGCGACCGGAGCGCCTCTCCCTGCGAGGCGCCGTCGAGACGAACGTCGAAGCCGCCGTCGGCGGGAGCCAGGGTGATCTTGCGCTCCGCCAGGTGCCCGGCCCCCCGCTCCTCCCACTCCTCCTCGGGGATCCCCGATTCCAGGAGGGCCAGGGTGGCCGCCCGGTAGAGGGCGCCCGAATCCAGGTGCCGAAGGCCCAGGCGCTGGGCCACCGCCCGGGCCGTGGTGGACTTCCCCGACCCCGCCGGGCCGTCGATGGTGATCACCGGACGGCGGTCGGGGGCCCGCCCTTTTGGCGGCCTGTTCCCGGCGAGCCCGTCCAGCAGCTCCCAGAACCCCGGAAAGCTCACCTCCACCACCCGGCGTCCGTCCACCTCGATCCGGTTTCCCGGCAGCGCACCCAGGACCCCGAACGCCATGGCGATCCGGTGGTCGTGAAAGCTTTGCACCCGTCCCTCCAGGGGCCGATCCGAGCCCTCGATGACCAGCCCGTCGGGGAGCTCCTCCACCTCCACACCCACCGCCTCCAGGTTCGTCGCCAAAGCCCGAATCCGGTCAGACTCCTTCACCCGGAGCTCGGCGGCATCGCGAATCACGGTGGTGCCCCGGGCCCGGGCCGCCGCCACCGCCAGCACCGGAATTTCGTCGATGAGGGAGGGGATCTCGGGTCCCTGGACCTCCACTCCGCGGAGCTCCGAGGGGCTGGCCGTGAGGTCGCCGGCGGGCTCCCCCGCGGGGTCGTCCGTCTCCCGCAGGTTTTCACGCTCCAGCCTGGCGCCCATGCGCTCCAGCGCTCCCAGGACCCCCGTGCGGGTGGGGTTCAGCCCCACGTTGCCGATCTCCACCGACCGGCCGCCCAGGAGACCCAGGACCAGGAGGAAGGCCGCCGACGAGATGTCGCCGGGCACCTGTAGGTCCATGGGAGACAGGCTCTCCGGGATCTCTGCCAGCACCACCCGGTGGGGCGCCCCGCCGGAGCTTCTCACGTCTGCGCCCACCCGGCGCAGCATCCGCTCGGAATGGTCCCGGGAGGGCACCGGCTCCACCACCTCCACCTCCAGGCCGGCTCCCAGACCTGCCAGAAGCAGAGCGCTCTTCACCTGGGCACTGGCCACCGTGGACCGGTGCCGGATGGGCTCCCGCGGCGCCCCCACCACCCGGATGGGCAGCCGACCCGGTTGGCCCTCCTCCCGGAACCGGGCACCGGCCAGCGCCAGGGGCTCGGTGACCCGGGCCATGGGACGGCTTTGGAGAGAGTCGTCGCCGGTGAGGGTGGCCTCCACCGAGAGGCCGCTCAGGAGGCCCAGGAGGAGTCGGGCCGTGGTACCCGAGTTGCCGCAGTCCAACGGGGCGTCGGGCGAACGAAGGCCGGCGAGTCCCACCCCCGCCACCTGGATGGCCGCGCCGTCATCCGGCAGGCGAGGGACGGCCACACCCAGTTGCCGAAGAATCCGGGCCGTGCTCCTGCAGTCAGCGCCAGGGAGCACTCCGGAGAGTCGGCTGGTTCCCGATCCCAGCGCCGTGAGCAGTAGCGCCCGGTGGCTGATGGACTTGTCTCCCGGAACCCGGATCATTCGGGGCCTCCCGCCGGCGGCCGTCCCTCGCTCCAGTCCCGTGTGAGCTCCATGAACTCGACGATCCGGTCCATGTCCCGGCGGGCCAGCAGGTCGGCCACCACGTTGAGGGCCCGGGATACCGAGGTGAGCCCGGTGCCGCTGACCGGCGCGGAGAACTCCAGCAGATCCTTCCACACCTTCGGCTCGGATGCGGCCAACCGGGTCATGTCCCGGCCGCCGGGGCCCAGGTCGCCCGGTGTGAAGCCCGCTGCGTCCAGGGCGCCGGCCAGGGCGTTGGCAACCAGCTGGGGCAGGTGCGAGACCCACGCCATGGTGCGGTCGTGCTCCCCGGCATCGACCCACCGGGGGACGGCCCCCACCGCACCGGTCCAGAAGGCCTCGATCCGCCGACGGACGGGAGGGGCTGCCTCCTCGTCCGCCGACAGCCAGACGGGAGCCCCGAGGTACAGATCGTCGCGGGCGGCGCCGAACCCGCTCTCTTCGGAGCCGCACAGGGGATGGGCCGTTACCGTCCGGTGGGCCAAGCCCGCCTCCCGGGCCCGCTCCAGGACCGGTTCGTTGAGTCCCACCACGTCGGTCAGAAGGACGTGGTCCGGGAGCCCAGGCCCCTCATCTCGGACGAAGGTGAGGGCGGCCCGGAGGGGGCTGGCCAGCACCACCAGTTCGGCCTCCGCGGCCATCCCTTCCCCTGGAAGGGCGAAGCGGTCCACCCAGCCTCCGTCCAGGGCGGCCGCCCCCACCACCGAGTCCGGGTCCATCCCCAGGAGGCGGGGCGAGCGGGGCAGTGCCCGGAGGCAGCGCACCAGCGAGCCGCCCATGAGGCCCAGCCCCACCACGGCCACACTCTCCGGGACCCACCCTTCCCCCGACTCCACGGTCAGCCCTTCTCCTGCCGCCGAAACCGGTGGGACGGCGGCTCGTCCTCTGCTGCAGGCACCGGAGGAGGCGAGCGATCGGGGTCGGGCTCGAAGATGAACACCAGCGGGACCCGGGTCAGGAGCTCGTCGGCGCCGGCCATGGCGGTGAACCGGGACTCCCGCGTCCGGTGGTCCTCCAGGTCGTCGAAGGGAACGCGGACGTGGACCATCCCCTGGAAGGCGCCTCGAGGCGGAATCCCGTCCAGGCGCACCCCCGCCTCCGGGCCGAACACCTCCCGAGCCAGCTCCAGCGTTCGCCACTGGGCCGCCCGGATCGACCAGCGCCGCCGGTGGCTGATCCGCTCCTCGCGGACCTCGATCCAATCCAGGCTCTCGGGGTCGGTGCGCTCCACCTCTCGAATCATTCCTCCTCCTGTTCGTATCCGATCTCGATGCTCAGCCCGTCATAGGCCACCTGCGCCGCCGGAAAGACCTTCCGGGCCTCCTGTTCCAGGGGCGCGGGATTGGCCGAATAGCGGGCCGACAGGTGGGTGAGAAGGAGACGCCGAACCTCGGCCCTCCTGGCCACCTCTGCGGCGCCCCGGGCCGTGGTATGGAACGTCTGGTGCGCCCGCTCCGCGTCCTCGTCGCCGAAGGTGCTGTCGTGGATGAGCACGTCGGCCCCCCGGGCCACCTCCACCGTGCCGTCCAGCGGACGGGTGTCGCCCGTGTAGACCACGCGCCGTCCCGGCCTGGGCGGACCCACCAGCTCGTCGGGCCGCACCTCGCGCCCATCCACCTCCACCGTCTCACCGGCGTGCAGGCGGCCGTAGAGGGGACCCTCCGGAATCCCCAGCGCCCGGGCTCGCTCCACGTCGAACCGGCCCGGCCGATCATGCTCCTCCAGGACGTACCCCACCGCCGAAACCCCGTGCCGAACCCGGAAGGCCACCACGTCATACTCGTCCCTCCGCACCCGCTGGCCCGGTTCCAGCTCCACCACCTCCACGGGGAAGCCCACGCGTTTACCCCCCAGCTCCATCGCCTCCCGCAGGTGGGGGCCCGATCCCGGTGGGCCATAGACTTCCAGCGGTTCGATCCGGTCCTGGAGAGCCATGGTCCGGGTCAGCCCGATGAGCCCCAGGTAGTGGTCGGCGTGGAGGTGCGTGATGAAGACGGCGCCCACCGCGAAGCCCGTCCCATAGCGCATCATCTGCCGCTGCGTGCCCTCGCCGCAGTCCCACAGCATGAGGTCTCCCTCACGCTGCACGGCGATGGCGCTGACGTTCCGGCCCACCGTGGGGCGCGATGCCGACGTTCCCAGAAATGTGATGCGGATCATGGCAACGATGTCGGGAGAAACAGGGGCGCCGGGGCACCGGCCCGAGAGAAGGTAGCCACTCGCCCGGGTCGATCAAGCCGCCGGGCCTCGGTGGACATACGGGGCGGCGGCGGGTACTCTCTCGGAGCGCCATGGCGTACTACGGACCTTCAACCCCACTCACCATGCCGAAGCCAGCCCTTCCCGCGAGGCAGCGAACCGTGAGGCACCCACCCCGCGCCCGTCGCACGACCCGTCACTTGTCGTGGACCACCGCAATCGCGGTGGTCCTGGCCTTTGCCCCGGCCGCACCGCTCTCCGGCGAAAGCCCGGTCGAAGGAGCGAACCAGGCCACAGCGCCGGTCCACATCGAGCTTACGGGCTCCCGGCCCGCCGACGACGCCGCTGTGGAGGGCCCCGTGGAGCGGGTGCTGCTCACCTTCAGCGGCCCGGTGCAGGCCGACCTCTCACAGGTCATGGTCGTGGGCCCCGACGACTGGACCGTTCCCGCCAGCCGGGCGGCCCACCCCGACGCCGAGGCTTCCCACCAGCTGGTGGTCCGGTTCCAGGCGCCTCTCCCCGACGGCGACTACCAGGTGCAGTGGCGCACCACGGCGCCGGACGGCCACGTGGTCTCGGGCGACCTGGCCTTCCAGGTCACCGACGCACCGCCTGGGGCGGAGCGGCCAGCCGAGATGGACGCCCTCGAAGAGCCGGAGGAGGAGGCCGCGGTCCTGGGAATGGTACCGCCGGGGACCGGACAGAGGTGGCTCCACCTCCTGGCCACGGTGCTCCTCCTGGGAATCGTGGCCTTCCGCTACGGCACGCTGGGGCCCCTGGGGTCCGACGGGGTCTTCGAGACCGTCCGGGAACGGGCCGGCGCCGGACTCCAAAAGCTGGGATGGGTGGGGCTGGTGCTGCTGGTCATCACCCTGGGCACCCGACTGCACCACCAACTCGGGGAGCTGGCCGGAGGCGACGGGCTGGCGTGGGAGTTTCTGGGCCACCTCCTTTTTCAGACGGCGTGGGGCGCCGGCTGGTGGACCCATCTGGTGGTGGTGGTCCTGGTGGGGGTGGGGCTCATCCTCCTGGGTCGCCCCGGGGCCGGCGGCCGGGCGTGGAGCACCCTCATCGGCGCCGCGGTGCTCCTTCCCCTCATCCCCACCCTTCAGGGCCACGCCATGGGATCGGAGCTGCAGGTGGTCACCGCACCGGCCATGTACCTCCACGTCGCTGCGGTGGGAACCTGGCTGGGAGGCCTTCTCATGCTGATTCTGGTGGGGCTGCCGGCGGTACGGAAGCTGGGTGGGGGATCCGGCGCCCTTCCCCCACTGGCGCGAATGGTGAACGCCTTCTCGCGAGTGGCGCTCCCGGCGGTGGTGGTGCTCGTGGCCTCAGGCGGGGTGACCTCGTTCATCCAGGGCGGAGGCCTGAGCGGGCTGTTGGGCTCCACCTGGGGCCGAACGCTTCTCCTGAAGCTGGCGGTGGTCGCGGTGGCCTTCTTCCTGGGATTCTACAACTGGCGGAAGGTCCGGCCCTCCCTTCCCGGAAATCCCGATGCCGGAACCCTTCGGATCCCGGCCACCGTGGAGGCCATGCTGGGAATCGTGGTCCTTCTCATCACTGCGGCGCTGGTGGCCACGCCCCTCCCGTGAGCCGGGCCCGGACCTCCGGAGAGGCCCGGGCCGGCTCGGGGCGAACGTGTCGGCGCAGGCCTGGGACTCAGTTCTGGTTGCGGGCCACTTCCTGAAAGAGGACGGGCTTGATGTTCACGCCCAGAGGAGCCGCCGGCGGTCCCTGAAAGACGAAGCTCCGGGAGAGGTCGAAGTCCGCAAGGACCACGATCTCCTCGCCGCCCTCGATAACCAGATCGCCGTTCAGGTTGACCCGGAGGAAGCCGCTGGGTACGGTGGCAGCCTTCTCGTACGAACCGTCGCTGAAGGTGTAGCCCTCGGCCAGCGTCACTCGGGCGTCGTCCACCACCAGCCGGAGCTGGCCGTAGCGGTCTTCCGGCACCGGAACCGGATCGGTCAGGGTTACATCGACTCCCTCGTGCAGCTCCATGAGATCCAGGTGGAGGGGGCCGTTCTCCTCGTCGGCCACGAAGAGATCCACGTGGCCCTCACCCCCGCCCACCAGGTAGATCCGGGAGATCCAAACTTCGGCCATGTCCACCTGCTCGGCCGACATGGGCGTCTCCTGGTTGGCAATGTGAGCGTCCCCTGCCATCTGCATCGCTGAAATCGCGCTGGATCCCGACGCCCCAGTCACCTGGAGCTGGAAGGTGGCATCACCGCCGGCGCTTCCGGACGGCGTGCTGTCGCACCCCGCCCCCAGGATCAGAAATCCGCCCAGGACCAGGGCAGCCGCGAGGCGCCTGGGTACCGAAACCAACGTCATGGTCTTCATCGTCAACGACCTCCTCTCAAACTTTGTGATGAACGGGCGGCGCACACAGACGATGCCCGCCCCTGCAGCCTCTGCAGTGCACGAGCCGTGCCAGACTTGTCAGTTGCTCCCCTCGACCACGATCCGAACCGCGTTCTGCACGATCCCGCGGGCCACGCGCCCGTCGGACGGATCCGCCGCCTGGAGCCAGGTCCCGGACCGGAGATCCAGCACCAGCGTCACCTGGTCATCCGGCGTCAGGGTCAGGGCCTGGGGCCGCTCCACCACCAGCGGCCCATCGCTCAGGTCCACCTCCACCTCCGCCGGAAACTGCGACTGGCCCGGCGAATCGGTGATCTCGGCCCCTATGGCCAGGAAGGTGACCTGGGCCAGCTCGTAGTCACCGGCCGGCACCGAGGTGCGGGCCACCTCCACCCGGGTGCCCGCCTCCATGTCCAGGGTCACCGACTGGGTCCCGTCGGTGACCTCCACCTCCTGGCCCTCAGCGTCCACGAGGCGCAGGGAAAAGGTCACCGAGATGGTTCCCTCGAGGGGAGAAAAAACCCCAGACGGAGGGGCTTCGCCGGTGCTGGACTCGGGAGAAGCGGAAGCGGCTGAGCGGGCCCCGACGGCGGGGGTCGCCGCCTCGTCCGAGGCCACCTCCAGAGAGACGTCGGATGCGCCTCCCGCCGTGAGGTTTCCGCAGCCGGCGGCTCCCGTGCCCAGTGCCAGGGCCAGGGCCACCATTCCACCCACCCGGCCGAGCCGGGCCAGGTGCAGGACGCCTGGCGTCGTTTTAAATGTCTTGGTCTGCGGTTCCTGTATCATGTCAACATCCCTCGTCGTTACTCGTTGATGAGTGCCTGGACCCGGTTCTGGGCCCCGCGGCATCCAAGACGTCCCAGGATCTGGGCCGCTTCCCGGAGCCGCGCTCTTCCCGTCCGCACCTCGCTCCGGTCCTTGTCGTAGCGCCCGTAGGCCTCCAGCGTTCGGGCTCGGTCCACGTCGGGAAGCCGCTCTTCACGGATCACGTCCAACGCCCGCTCGAAGAAGACGAAGGCGTCGGCGTGCTTCCGGGCGGCGGCCACCCGTCCCAGGATCCGATACACTTCCGGCAACCGGGGGATCACCCGGGCGGTAAGCGCGAGCTCCTCGGCCTCCCTGGCCACTTCCCCCGCTTCCAGCGCTCGGCCGCGCTCCAGGAGAACCTCGGCCAGGTTCACGGCGATGGTCACCCGGGCGTCCGGGTGTCGGGCGGCGTCAAGGGCGTGCCGGAAGGCCACTTCCGCGTCCTCGTCCAGCCCCCGGGCATGGAGAATCTGGCCCCGAGCGTTGGAGAGGATGGCCCGGACGGCGTCCTCCATCTCCCGGCCCGCCAGCTCCTTCGCCCGCTCCCAGTGCCCTTCCGCCTCCAGCAGGCGGTCTTCTTCCCGGGCGACGATGGAGCGGTTCAGCTCCAGGTGCCACCTCTCGGGGGCCTCGGGTTCCAACCGGCCAATCCAGGCTTCGGCCTCGTCGTAGCGGGAACGGGCTAGCTCCCAGAGCCCTCGATCCACGGCCACGTTGCCGGCGCCCACGGCCGCGGTGGCCGCCTGTTGGACGTCATCGGCGTTGCGGGCCAGGGTGAGGGCCTTCAGATAGCGCCGCTCGGCCGTCTCCCACCGACCCGCCGCTCGGGCCAACCGGGCGCCGCTCAGCAGGGCCGGCAACGCGCTGCTTCGGTCCGGCAGGGCGTCGATCTGGCGAAGGGCCGCCTCGATGAAGGCCTCCGCTCCTCCCGGGTTCCCCATGGACGCCTGTGTCTCGGCTCCAGCTACCAGAGCGTCCAACGCCCCCTGGGGATCGTCGGCGGCCAGGGCGTGGACGGCCTCCGCCGTCGATCCGTAAAGGGCGGCGGTCCGCTTCCGGACACGTTCCAGGACCTCGGGGATGAAGCCGTCCACCTGCTCTGGACGCACCCGCCGCTCTCCCACCGTGCCCAGTTCGCCGGACGCCGTCCAGCGGCGCTCGACGTCGGGACGGGCCGCCGCCGCCACCTCCTCCAGGAGGGGGCGCAGCTCCTCCACGTCCGGCAGCAGCCGGCGAATCTCCTCTACGGAAAGCGACTTCATTTCAATGGCATCCGACCGATGACATCCGGCTCCAGGGTTTCGTCCGCACCGTCATGGGGCCCGGGGAAGACACACCTCGCCCCGCCCTGCGTTCTCTTAGGAAGCACGCGCTGTGCCAGGGATCGCCGGGGTCCAGCAGGTCTAACCGGAGAGTGGGCGCAAGCCGCACGCCAGTTCTGCCCACTGTTACCGGCGCCGCTGCGGCCCCGGCCGACTCGCTCCTCGTATACGTGCACCCAGTTCATGCACCAAACAAGTGCACATGCACCAAAGTAGTGCACGCCTATGGTGCACGCGCCGACCAGCGCTCCGGGCGATCACCCGGACCCGGACCGGAGTCCCAGCGCATTGACCTTCCGGGTCAGGGTGTTCCGGTGGATCCCCAGGATCTCGGCAGCATCGGCCATGACCCCCTCGGTGTAGTCCAGGACCCGGGCGATATGGTCTCGCTCCACCTCCTCCAGGGACATGGTGGGCGGGTATCCGTCGGCAGGCGCCCGCTCCCGGGCCGACAGCCGGGGGGCCGCGGCTCCCAGGCTCAGATCATCGGGCCGGATCCATCCACCCTGGCACCGTTGCACCGCCCGGTCCATGACGTTCCGGAGCTCCCGCACGTTGCCGGGCCAGGAATGGGCCCGCAGCCTGCGCAGCACCTCCCGGTCCACACCCCTCACCGGCCGCCCGTAGCGTCGGCTGAAGTAGCCGGCGAAGTGGACCACCAGCTCTTCCAGGTCCTCCAGGCGCTCCCGCAGTGGCGGGAGGGTGATGCGGTTCACCGCGAGCCGATAGAAGAGGTCCTCTCGGAACGTCTCTTCGGCCACCTCCTCGTCCAGCTTGCGATTGGTGGCCGCCACCACCCGAGCGTCCACCCGCACCGGACTGCTGCCCCCCACCCGCTCCACCTCCCCCTCTTCCAGCACCCTCAGGATCTTGGCCTGCAGGATGAGGCTCATGTCCCCTACCTCGTCCAGGAGAAGGGTGCCGCCGTGGGCCCGCTGGAAGCGCCCTTCCTTGCGGGCTACGGCCCCGGTGAAGGCGCCCCGCTCGTGGCCGAAGAGCTCGGACTCCAGCAGGTGCTCCGGAATCGCAGCGCAGTTGATGGCCACGAAGGGCCCGCTTCCTCGCTCGCTGGCGCCGTGGATGGCTCGGGCCACCAACTCCTTCCCCGTGCCCGACTCTCCACTGAGAAGGACCGGGGAGTCCACGCCGGCCGCCTCCGCAATGGCTCGGACCACCTGGGCCATGGAGGGCCCCGAGCCCACCAGCTCGGGGGCGTCGGCGAGCTCCTCCGGGTCCGGGACCCGGATCCCCCCTTCAATGCGAGACCGGCGTCGCAGCTCCCGGGCCAGGTCGGAAGCCGACAGCGGCTCCCGGAGGAGGAGACCCGCGCCCAGCTCTCGGGCCTTCAGGGCCCACTCCAGGGAAGCTCCCGGCGCTGAGAGCAGGAGACGGTCCCCTCTCTCCGGACGGCCGGCCACCTTCGCCGCCAGAGGTACGCCTCCTTCCGGTCCCTCCAGCGACACCAGCGCCACGGCTTCGGGCACCTTCGTAAGTGCCTCCAGGAACCCGCTGGGCTGGCGGAAGGAACGCCACTGGAAGCCGGCCTCCCGGGCGCCCAGCTCCGCCTCTCCCTCACCTTCCTCCGAGATGAGACCCATGACGATCTGGGGCATGGCAAGCTCGCTTCAGCAGGGGGACGGCAGGGGCGACGGCGGTGGCACTAGAAGGCCGTTGAAGAAGGGCAGGGCGCCACCGTTGGGAGCCCCAGGGGCCCCACAGGCACCCGCCAGAGGCGGGTCGGGCGGTTCGGCGAAGGCATAGCCTTGCGCTACGTCGAGGCGAACCAACGACCGAGTGGGGCCCCTGCGGCCCCAACCGAGCGGCTGACCCCGTAGTCGCGCAAGGCGTTCAGAGCGCGTCCTCCGCGAGAC
>SLNQ01000021.1 GCA_007132965.1 Gemmatimonadota bacterium
CGTCAGGCGGCGTCGGAGCGTCTCACCGATGCACTGGGGCATCGCTTTCGACACTCCTCCTACCCTGACACCGCAAGACCCCGTCCCGGTGGTCCCTGCCCTTCTTCAACGGCCTTCTGGTTCCTGAAGTGCTTATTGTACCGTTCGTCCGCCTCGATCCCTCGATCCCGGCCCGGGCAACTGTGTCCCCGCGACTGAATCGACGTCGAGGTCCTTCTCGAACCAGTGGTGAGCGTAGGGTTCGTCGTTGAAGGGCTCGACCTCCTTGTACCCTGCCGACCGGTACAAAGTGATCGCTTCGGTGAGGGTGCGATTCGTCTCCAATCTCACCGTCGTGACGCGATGCCGCCGGGCCTGCTCCTCGAGCTCCGCCAGGATTCGGCGTCCGAGTCCGAGGCCTCGGGCTGAGGGATCCACCCACATCCGCTTCAGTTCGGCGGGCTCGTTGTGATGGAACTTGAGGGCCCCGCATGCGACCGGTTCCCCGTGGAGCCGGGCAAGGAGGAACAGACCGTCGGGCTCCGTGAGTTCGTCAGCGTCTGCGGAGATGCTGCGGTCCGGATCGAATCCGCCCTCGAAGCGACCGTCGAGCTCGTCGACATAGGCGTCGAGGCAGTGCTGCGCGTCGGGGCTCGTCGGATCGGCAACGTCGAACTCCACCAGGCCCGCGGTGAGGAGACGCTCGACAACCCCCATAGCCTCGACCAGCCTGGCCTGCTGTGATTCCTTCAGTGGCGAAAGGAAGGACCGGGCCATTTGGTCGCTAAGTCTGTCGAGGAGAGCCCGCTCCTCAAGGCCATCGTCGGTGAGGCGGGCGACGCGGACCCGCCTGTCATCGGGGTGGGGTTCCACGGTTGCCATCCCGTCCGCCTGCAGCGACCGCAGGAGCCGGCTCATGTACCCCGCATCGAGATCGAGTCGATTCCGCAGCGACCGAACGGTGGTGCCGTCCCCCCCACCGATCTCCCAGAGCACCCTCGCTTCGCCCAGGGGTCGATCACGGGACATGAACCGATCGTTCAGCGCCCCGATCCGCTGGGTGACGGTTCGGTTGAAGCGACGAACCTGTTCCACTGACTGGCGATCCATTTACTTGACCTGCATCAAAGGGTCATTCTCCTTGACTTTAGTCAAAGACATTGGTGTCCGCAACCCTTGACGGGCTGCCCAGTTCAGGATGACCCGGAGAATCTGACCCTTCGAAGCTCCAGGTGAAGTGGTCCTCACCGACCTGGCCTCTGGCACCTGCTGCCGCGCATTCGTCGAGGCGTCGAGGAGGAAGCTGTCCGGTCCCGGCGCCATCTGGCGCATCTAGAAAGGGGACAGGTGGGATGACCTTGCCAGCACCGCTTGTTGAACCGTGAGGGGACGGCGATTGGAGATCTCCATCCGGCGCCCGCCCTCCTTGGCGTTATCACCCCGCAACCCCTACCCGGAGGTGAACGATGTCCGTGAGAGACCCCATCCGTAAGGCCGCAGCAGCGCGTGTGGCTGTGGTTGTGCTCGCACTCGGAGCCTGATGGTGGAGGCTGGGGGATCCCAGCGGCGAGGCTCGAGCGACGCCGGGGCGCGGGCCTGGAGAAGGTTCACGAAGCTGGGCGGGTCCGGCGGCTCCGTCGCGGCCGCGCGTGATGCCCATGTGAATGCCCCACAGCCGTCTCGACGCCTTCGCGAAAGCGTGTTCACGATTGCCCGGTCAACGCAACGGTGAAAGCGTCTCACGAAAAGAGAGGCAGGATGTGCTCCCTGATGAACTCGAGCGTGTCCACTTCGGCTATGTGGGTGATGAAGTCTTCCTGTATCTTGTACACGACGACAAAAACCCAGGCTCCTCGCTGCGCAGGATCTCTCCCTCTGCGCCTGCATCAGTCTGAGACGTCAGGGGCTTTCCTGACAGTCTGGTCGGAAAGTGAGATGCCGCCGATCAAGCGGCGACCCTCTCCAGGTCGTGTTGATCTTCGCGTTGTCCTTGAACGAAGCCGTCGGACCAGGTATCCTACCTCGCTGTCGATCCGTCGCCACCTTCAACCCATCGGGGCCCCACCCACCCTTGAGTCCTTCTTCGCCTCGCCGGCGTCTTGGTGTCCGGACTCTGGGCGTAGTGCTCGGAATGCTTGCAGCCGGCACGGCGGCGGCCCAGATGCCGGACCCGCCCCAGGTTGAGTCGGCGGCGCTCGGGGTCCGGCTGGTCGCCGTGGATCATACGGTGGCGGCGGCCGGATTCGAGGAAGCGCTCGCCGTTCTGCGGGAGCTTCAGGCGGAGCACCCCACCGAGCCGGAGGTGCTCTGGCGCCTTTCTCGGGTGAAGGTGGACGTGGGCCTGGAGCGGCCCACGGGCTCCGCCGAGCAGAGTGAGCTCTACCGCACCGCCCTGGACGCGGCCTATCAGGCAGTGGAGCTGAGCCCGGACCACCCCGAGGCGCATCTGGCCGTGGCCATGGCGGCCGGCCAGGCGGGGCTGGCCGCCGGGATCACCGAGCGGGTGGAGCACTCCCGGGCGGTTCGACGCCACGTGGATCGGGTCATCGAGCTGAATGACCGGCACGACGTGGCCTATCACGTGCGGGCCCGCTGGCACTTCGAGGTGGCCACCCTGGGGTTCGTGGCTCGGGCTGCCCTTCGCCTGGTCTACGGTGGTATCCCCGACGCATCGTTGGACGAGGCGGAAGCCGACTTCGAGCGGGCCATCCGGCACCACGACCGGATCGTCCACCGGCTGGAGCTGGCCCGGACGCTGGTGGAGCAGGACCGCCCACGAGAGGCGACCCGCCACCTGGAACGGGCCCTGCAGATGCCGCACCATGCTCCCCGGGATCCCATGTATCAGCGCGAGGCCCGGGAGCTGCTGGACGAGGTCCGGGCTGCCTACGGATCAGGCTCTTAGCGACACATCATTAGAAGGCCGTTGAAGAAGGGCAGGGACCACCGGGACGGGGTCTTGCGGTGTCAGGGTAGGAGGAGTGTCGAAAGCGATGCCCCAGTGCATCGGTGAGACGCTCCGACGCCGCCTGA
>SLNQ01000210.1 GCA_007132965.1 Gemmatimonadota bacterium
GGCCGGAGGGGCTTTGGAGCTCCGGGTTCCACAGGGCCACCGGGGCCACCGGGGGGACACTCCGTCTCGGGCGCTTCCCCTCAGGGGGACATCGTGTCCGTCAGAGACAGGGGCGACGGCACCGGCACCGCCGGGACGTTTCCGGCACCACGAGTCCAGAAGGAGCACCCGATGACCCACATGCCGCCCCATGACCCCCGAGCCTTCGGCGCCCGTCCTGAGGGCGACGGCGTAGATTTTCGCCTCTGGGCCCCCGCGGCCTCGACCGTGGAGGTGGAGTTCCCCCACGACCCGGGCTCCACGACCCGTCTCCGGCGGCTGCCCCGGGGGTGGTTCGAGGGCCGGGCCGTGGGAGCGGGCCCCGGCACCCTCTACTGCTACCGGGCCGACGGCGGGGAGCCGTTTCCAGACCCGGCCTCCCGCTTCCAGCCCCGGGGGGTGGCCGGCCCCAGCCAGGTGGTGGACCCGGGCGCCTTCTCCTGGAATGCAGGGGAGTGGCGGGGTCGGCCGTGGCACGAGGCCGTCCTCTACGAGCTCCACGTGGGTACCTTCACTCCCGAAGGCAGCTTCGACGGCGTTCGGACCCGACTCGAGCACCTGGAGAGCCTGGGAGTCACGGCCCTCCAGCTCATGCCGGTGAGCACCTTCGCCGGCTCCCGGGGGTGGGGCTACGACGGGGTCCTTCCCTTCGCACCCCACCACGCGTACGGCACCCCCGACGACCTCCGTCGCCTGGTAGACGCGGCGCACAGCCGGGGGATCATGGTCCTGCTGGACGTGGTCCTGAACCACTTCGGCCCCGAGGGAAACCGGCTCCCGGAGTACGCCCCCGACTTCTTCACCGACGATTTCGACACCCCCTGGGGCCCGGGGATCGACTTCAGCCGTCTCCAGGTCCGGGCCTACTTCGTGGCCAATGCCCTGCACTGGTTGGAGGAGTACCGACTCGACGGACTACGGCTGGATGCCCTCCACGCCATCCGCGATGAGAGCCCCACCCACATCGTGGACGAGCTGGCTCAGGCGGTGGAAGCACGGTTGGGCGAGAAGCGGCACATCCACCTCATCGCCGAGAACGGGGCCAACGAGACCCGCTTCCTCGCCCGCCAGGCGGACGGCTCGCCGCGCTGCTGCACCGCCCAGTGGAATGACGACCTGCACCACGCCCTCCACGTGGTGGCCACTGGCGAGACCGACGGGTACTACCGGTCGTACGCCGACGACCCCCTGCGCCACGTCGGCCGCTGCCTGGCCGAGGGTTTCTCCTACCAGGGCGAACCCTACCCCCAGTGGCGGGGGCACCCCCGGGGTCAATTCAGTCGTCATCTCCCACCCACCGCCTTCGTCTCCTTCCTGCAGAACCACGACCAGGTGGGGAACCGGGCTCTGGGGCGCAGGATCACCGAGCTGGCTCCCCCCGAGGTGGTGGAGGCCCTCATGGCGATCCTGCTTCTGGCACCGAGCCCGCCCCTCCTCTTCATGGGAGAGGAGTGGGCCGCCCGGGAGCCCTTCCCCTTCTTCTGCGACTTCGACGACGACCTGGGCCGCCAGGTGCGTGAGGGACGCCTCAGGGAGTTCGGGCGCTTCGCGGCCTTCCGGGACCCCGAGACCCGCCAGCGGATCCCCGATCCCAACGATCCCACCACCTTCCAGTCGGCGGTGCTGGACTGGGACGCTCCGGGGCAGCCGCCCCACCATCGGCGCCTGGCCCTCTACCGCGAGCTCCTGGAGCTCCGGCACCACTGGATCGTCCCGCGCCTGGCGGCGATCCCGCCCCGCCCCGCCCGGTGGCGCCGCGTGGGGAGAGGTGGACTGAGAGTCCGCTGGACCCTGGCCGACCGCTCGGAGCTGACCCTCCTGGCGAACCTCTCGTCCGACCCGTCGGAGCAGGAGGTGGCGACGCCCCGGGGCCGACGCCTCCTCGAGATCCCGCGAGCCCGGCACGACCCCACCCACCGGATCGACACCCGCCGCCTGGGCCCCTGGACCGTGCTGTGGGGTCTGCACCTCCGTGTGCACGACCAAGACGTCTCCCGCTACCCACCGACGAGGAGCGCCCGAACTCAACATTCCGTAGAATCGGGTGGTATGTGAATGAGATGCCCTTCTCTACCACCCATGACTGCGGGAGTCCGATTTCATGAGCGCCCGTGACCAGCCCCACCTCGAAGCCGCCATCTTCGACCTGGACGGCGTCATCACCGACACGGCCCGCCTCCACGCCGGCGCTTGGAAGGAGCTCATCGATCGGTACCTGGAGGAGCGGGCGGGCCGCCGGAACGAACCCTTCGAGCCTTTCGACAAGGAGGACGACTACCGGCGGTACGTGGACGGAAAACCCCGCTATCAGGGACTCGCCAGCTTCCTCGAGAGCCGGGACATCGAGCTTCCGTGGGGAGACGCCGACGACGGACCGGACCAGGAAACCGTCTGCGGCCTGGGCAACCGCAAGGACGCCATCTTCGCCCGGGTGCTGGAGCGGGAGGGGGTGGAGCTCATCGACGGCACGGTGGAGCTGGTGGACCGGCTCCGGGAGGCCGGCGTCCGGGTGGCGGTGGCTTCGTCCAGCCGAAACTGCGGCCCCATCCTGGAACGGGCGGGGATCGCCGACCGCTTCGAGGCCCGCGTCGACGGCGAGACCGTCATGCAGACGGACCTCGAGGGGAAGCCGGCGCCGGACATCTTCGTGGAGGCGGCCCGGCGGGTTGGAGCGGATCCCCCCCACTCGGTGGTCTTCGAAGACGCGGTCTCCGGGGTGGAGGCAGCCCTCCGGGGGGACTTCGGCCTCGTGGTGGGAGTCGTGGCGGACCCCGCAGGCCGCGTCTCACTCCGGGAAGCTGGGGCCCACCTGGTCTGGGAACAGGAGCGGATGGGTGAGCTGGAGCCGCGCCTCCTGAACGCCTGGCTTGCGAGCCGTGAGCACCGCCGTCCCGGGGCCCTGGCACACTGGGACGAGCTGGCGGCTCGCCTCCGCGAGGCGCGCCCGGTGGTCTTCCTGGACTACGACGGCA
>SLNQ01000009.1 GCA_007132965.1 Gemmatimonadota bacterium
CCGGAGTAGTTGCCGTGCTCCACGTCGAACCCGTTGGTGATCACCTCGAACTCACGGATGGACTCCAGCGAGAAGGTGAAGGGGAGCCGCGAGCCGCCCCGGTTCTCACCGAAGAAGGAGTTGTTCGAGTCCACCCCGTCGATCTGGAGGTTCGTCTGGGAGGGACGCTGCCCGCCGATGGAGAACTGCCCTCCGGTGGTGGTCTCAGGCGACGGCGACACCAATCCCGACAGCGAGATGAAGTCGGTGAAGTCCCGTCCCAGCGCCGGGAGGCTCTCGATCTCGGCCAGGGAGATGTTCTGCGAGACGTTGGCCTGCCGGGTGTTCACCGTTCGAGCCGCACCCAGGACCTCTATCCCCTCCACCTGAACGGCTTCCTCCACCATGTCGAAGCTGACGCCGGCCGTCTGACCTAGCGCCACCCGCACCTCGGTGATCTCCTCGATCCGGTAGCCGATGAACTGGGCCCGTACGGTGTAGGTGCCAGGAGGCAGGAGACGGACGGTGACCCGACCCTCCTGGTTCGTCAGGCCCGATCGCTCCAGGCCCGTCTCTTCGTTCACGGCCGTCACCTGGACGCCGGCCATGGTGCTTCCGTCGGGGCCGAGGGTCCGGGCCGAGATGGCGCCGGTGGTGCCGGCCTGGGCCATCACCTCCTGAGCCGGAGCCAGGGCCAGGGCCAGAAGCGCGACGAGGAAGGCTCGAAGGATGTATGTGCTACGCATGGATCTCGCGGTGGCAGGAGTCGAGAATGCAGTGGACACGGACCGACGCGGAATTCGGGTCATTGAGCGCATCATTCCTCGCAGGAAACTTCAGAGAAGTCGTCGGCGGAGCGGGGGAAGAGCTGGCCGTCGCTGCCGAAGGCCCCTACCAGCCCAACGATGTCGTAGCAGGCGCCTACCTGGAGCCCCAGGTCGTCCAGGATCTGGTCACCGGTATTTCCGGTCACGCCGGAAGCGACCCGGACCAGGGCGAACCCGCTGCCGTCATCGATGGAGGCGTTCCGGTTTCCGCCGCTATCGAAGGAGCTCTGGAGCTCGGCTCCCCGCACCACGGCCAGCAGTCCCTGGATCGGGCCGCTCATGTTGGGCGCATCCGCCATGATCTGGGCGGTGGTCAGCTCCGTCGGGGCCGGCGCGCCCACCCCGGGCTCCACCTCGTTGAGCTGGACGCTGCCCAGCTGGAGGGTGGAGTTGAACTCGTCCAGCTCCCCGCTCACGTCGATCCGGTCGCCGATCTGGAGCCCGGCGTCGTCGAGCGCCGAGGTAAAGAACTGGATCCCGCCGGTGGCGTCCTGGATGTACACGAAGTTGGACTGCACCTGGCCCGGATGGGAGGTCACGATTCCCCGGATGTTCACGAACTCGCCCACGCCCAGCTCCCGGGCCTCCTCGATGGAGATGAGGCAGGCGTCACGGGCCCCGATGACGACGGAGGCCGGCTCGTTGCGGTAGACGCTTACCGGCACCGGGTTCTGGCAGATCTCCACGCCCTCGGGCACCGACGCCTCGATGACCAGGAGGTCGTGGGTGCCCGGCGGCAGCGCCTCCACCGTGAACCGACCCTCCACGTCGGTGATGACCGGGCTCCCGAAGGTCCGACTCGTCCCCCGTTCCCGCACCTCCACCTGGGCGTCGGCGATGGCGGAGTCGCCGTCCCCGGGGTCGAAGCGCTGGTTCCGCTCCTGGTCCAGAAAGAGGTGACCCTCGATCCACCCCGTTCCCTCGATCTCGAAGGGCGGGGCGGTGTCGGCGTCACACCCCGCCATGACGACGAGGCCGGCGAGAATGAGGGCAAAAACGCTGCGTGTGGCTCTTGGCATGGCAGGCGGCCGTTGGTTGGCTGAAGTCCGGAGAGTCGTCATCAGTACTCCTCCACGTCGTCGAAGCCCCGGGGCTTGATCTGGCCGTCGTCAAAGAAGCGGCCCAGCACCCCGGTGACCACGTAGCTGGCGCCCTCCTCCCAGTAGTCGGAGGGGATCTCGTTGGGGCTCTCGACCCGCACGACAAAGGTGTCGCCGGCCTCGTCCTCCACCGTCACGTTGTGATCGCCGAAGCCGCCAGCGCCGACCTGGACCTCCACTACCGTGATCACCCCCGTCACGGCGAGTTGCCCGTCGTACTCGAGCCCGTTGATCTCGGCTCCGGTCACCTCCCTCGGGACCGGCATGGTCCCGGTGCCCAGGACCGTCACCGACGCCACCTCCAGTTGGCGCTCCTCCCGGAAGGTCCCCATGCTTCCCGACACCCGCACGCTGTCGCCGGCCTCCAACCCCAGGTCTCCGTCCAGGCCCCAGAGCCGAACTCCGGCGGTCCCGTCCTGGATGTAGGTGTCCCGGTCCCGGAAGTCGTAGGTGCCCTGGTCCGCCAGGACCACCCCCTCGACCAGCACCGACTCCCCGTCGGGTGCCGCACGGGCCTCGGCGATGTCTACCGGCTGGACAACGTCGCTGAAGCCCCGGGGCTTGATCTGGCCGTCGTCAAAGAAGCGGCCCAGGACCCCGGTGACCACGTGAACGTCGCCCTCTTCCCAGAACTCGGGGGGGATCTCGTTGGGGCTCTCCATCCGCACGACAAAGGTGTCCCCGGCCTCGTCCTCCACCGTCACGTTGTGATCGCCGAAGCCGCCAGCGCCGACCTGGACCTCCACTACCACGACCGCCCCCGTCACCGCCAGCTGGCCGTCGAACTCGAAGCTGTTGATCTCCGCACCCGTCACCGGCCGGGGGGCGGGAACGGTCCCGGTGCCCAGGACGGTCAAGGTCGTCACGTTCAGCTGGCGCTCCTCGCGGAAGGTGCCCATCGCGCCCGAGACCCGCACGCTGTCGCCCACCTCCAGCCCCAGGTCTCCGTCCAAGGCCCAGAGCCGCACCCCTCCGGTCCCGTCCTGGATGTAGGTGTCCCGCCCCTGGAAGTCGTAGGTGCCCTGGTCCGCCAGGACCACCCCCTCCACCTCCACCGCCCCGCCGTCCGGAGCCTCCCGGGCGTCGGCAATGGAGACCA
>SLNQ01000031.1 GCA_007132965.1 Gemmatimonadota bacterium
CCAGGGTGGCCCGCAGGGCGCTGGTGGAGAGGACCTTGGTGCGGCGAACCCTTCCTTCCGGATCCCGGGCGACGCAGTCGGTGAAGGTCCCCCCGGTGTCGATCCAGACGTCCCAGGTCCCGTCTCCGGTGCTCGGCTCGCGGCTCATCCGGTCAGGGAATGCAGGCTGGCCTACCACCCTGCCCCGGGCCGGCCGCCGCCGCCCCGCAGGTTCTCGAAGATGGAGTCCCGCATCTTCCGGGCCGCCGAGGCCAGGTCGTCCATGAACTCCTTCGCATCCTGTCGGTAGGCGGACGCCGCCTCGCCCAGATCGTCGGCGTAGGGGGTCTCGGGGTCGGCCCGACGCACGTATTCGCCCCGGAGGACCCGGTCGTAGGCGCCGCTCTCGATCCAGCTCCTGATCTCCGAGACCCGGAGTACGTAGAAGGGATGGGTGGTGCCCAGCAGGTTCAGCACCTTGAAGACCGAGTCGGCCACGTCGTCGCTCTCCCGGTACGCCTCGGCCTGCTCCAGGAAGGCCGTCACGTTCATCTCGTCTGGCTTGCCCCCGCCGGCCATCTTGAGCATGGCCCGATAGACCACCCGGGGGTCCTGCACGCCCAGGAGCCCGGCCCGGTCGGCCGAGAGCTCGCTCTTGCGGTACCACTCCAGGAGGGCCACCAGCACGCCCCGGGCCGCCAGACCCACGATGGGAAAGCCCCGCTCGGCCAGCTGGATCAGGATCACCAGCATGGTCCGATACAGGACGTGGCCGCTCATGATGTGCCCCACTTCGTGGGCCAGCACGTAGCGCAGCTCGTCGTCGTCCAGGAGGTGCACCGTCCCCGAGTTCACCAGCACGAACGGGTGGTCCATGCCGTACGCCCCGGCATTCACCATGGGGGTCTGGGAGACGAAGAGGGGGTAGTGCTCCGGGGCGTCCAGGGTCCGCAGCACCTCGGAGTAGATGTCATGGATGCGGCGGAATTGACGCTCCGAGACCTGGACCGAGTTGGCCTGAAAGGCCAGTCGGATGGGCTTCTCGCCAAAGAAACCGAAGAGCTTCCGGAGCACCTCGTCGAAGACGGGGATGGCCCTCAGCCCGTGCAGCGCCGCCCGGTCTGCGGGGTGCTCCCACGTGCGGGACGAGATGTCGGTGAGGGTCCGCCGGCTACGGGCCTCCTGGGCGGCCTCATTCCCGTCCGCCTCACCGCCGGGTGGATCGCGATGGGGGCCGCTGCCGCTGGGGTCGTCGTGGTTCATGACCGTGTCTCCTGGTCCGGGGGGATGAGGGTCCACCGATGCCTACGGCCCCACGCCCGGGAAGTTTCACTCCCTGGGTGGGGGGGCTCCCTCGGTGGGGGGCTCTCAGTCGGGGAGCCCCTCCAACGCCTGTCCCAGATCCTCCAGCAGGTCGTCGATGTCCTCGATTCCCACCGACAGCCGCACCAGCCCGTCGGTGACTCCCATGGCGTCACGCCGGTCGGGGGCCACCGAGGCGTGGGTCATGATGGCCGGGACCCCGATGAGCGACTCCACGCCCCCCAGCGACTCGGCCAGGGCAAAGAGCCGGGTGCGGTCCACGAAGTGCTTGGCCCGTTCGCCGCTGCCCAGCTCCACCGAGACCATGCCGGTGAACCCCGACATCTGGGACGTGGCCAGCTCGTGCTGCGGGTGGGAAGGAAGGCCGGGGTAGTGCACCGTCTGACTGGCCGGGTGTTCCTCCAGGAAGCGGGCCACCGCCATCCCGTTCTCATTGTGGGCCCGCATGCGAACGTGGAGCGTCTTGGTTCCCCGCAGCACCAGCCACGCGTCCATGGGACCCGGCACGGCGCCGGTGGACTTCCGCACGAAGTGGATCCGGTCGGCCAGGTCGTCGTCGTCCAGGACGAGGGCCCCGCCGATGACGTCCGAGTGGCCGTTGAGGTACTTGGTAGTGGAGTGGACCACGATGTCGGCCCCGAACTCCAGGGGGCGCTGGTTGTAGGGGGTGGCGAAGGTATTGTCCACCATGACCAGCGCGTCGTGCTCGTGGGCGATCTCGGCCATGGCTGTCAGGTCGCAGAGCCGCATCATGGGGTTGGTGGGCGTCTCCAGGTGCAGGAGCCGGGTCTCGGGGCGGAAGGCCTCGCGCACCTGCCGAGGGTCCCGGCTGTCCACGAAGGTGAAGTCGATGCCCAGCCTCGCCAGGACCCGGGTGAACATCCGGGTCGTGCCGCCGTAGGTGTTCTCCTCGCTCACCACGTGGTCGCCGGTCTCCAGCGTCTTGATGACCGCCTCGATGGCCGCCAGTCCGCTGGAGAAGGCGATGCCGTGGGCGCCGCCCTCCAGCCCGGCCAGGTTGCCCTCTAGCGCCTCCCGGGTGGGGTTCTGGACCCGGGCGTACTCGTAGCCCAGGTGCCGGCCCAGCTCGGGCTGCACGTAGGTGGAGGTCTGGTAGATGGGGGGCATGATGGCCCCGGTGGTGGGGTCGGGGGCCTGGCCGGCATGGATGGCCCGGGTGGCGATGCCCTGCTGGGGGGTGGTGTCGCTCATGGTAGCCTGGTCTGTGGAGGTGTGCGGGAGCGGCACGTCGGATCCACGTTGACACGCTTCGCCCCTCCCGTGAACGTTCCAAACGTATCATGGCGACGCCCTGCGGTGGAGGGCCCGCTACCCCCGACCTAAGCACAATCCCTCGAGACCCAGCTCCCCACGTCATGGCCATCTCCCTTCCCAGCGATCTCATCGTGAGCGTCTCCGGCTTCCGCGGCCGGGTGGGGGCGCCCCTGACCCCTGAGCTCATGGGAGGGCTGGCCGCCGCCTTCGGCGCGTTCTTGCAGAAGGAGGATGCTGGCGACGTGGTCTACCTGGGGCGCGATTCCCGCACCTCGGGCGCCATGTACGCCGACGCCGTCCGGGCCGGGCTCGTCTCGGTGGGCTGCCGGGTGGTAGACGTGGGGATCGTCGCCACCCCCACCCTGCTGTTGGCCGCCGAGGATGCCGACGCCGCCGGGGCCCTGGGGGTCACGGCCAGCCACAACCCGGCGGACTGGAACGCCCTCAAGTTCGCCGGCGGCGACGGCAATTTCCTGGACGCCGAGCGGATGGGCCGCTTCCAGGAGTTCCTGGCCGGCAACGAGATCCCCCGGGCTCCCTGGGACGCCCTGGGGCGCTCTTCGCTGGACCGGGATGCCGTGGTGCGACACGTGGCCCGGATTCTGGACCTGCCCTTCGTGGATGTGGAAGGCATCCGCGGCAAGCAGTTCCACGTGGCGGTGGACTGCGTTCACGGCGCCGGCGGGGTCATCATCCCCCGCCTGCTGGCCGAGCTGGGGTGCCGCGTCTCCGGGATCGGCCTGGAGCCCGACGGCCGCTTCCCCCGCAACCCCGAACCCACCGCCGCCAACCTGGGAGACCTGGCCGAGCTCGTCCGGGAATCGGGAGCCGAGGTGGGCTTCGCGGTGGACCCCGACGTGGACCGACTCTCGCTGGTGGACGGGGAAGGGAAGGCGGTGGGGGAGGACCTCACCCTGGCCCTCTGCGCCCGGGTGGTGCTGAACCGGTCGCCGGGGCCGGTGGTCACGAACCTGTCCACCAGCCAGGTGGTCGACGACGTGGCCCGGGCCGCCGGTGTCCCCTGCCTGCGGGCGCCGGTGGGCGAGATCAACGTGGCCCGCCGCATGGAGCAGGAGGGAGCGGCCATCGGAGGTGAGGGGAACGGGGGCGTCATCCTCCCCCAGCTCCACCTCACCCGGGACGCTCCCCTGGGCGTGGCATTGATCCTGCAGCACCTTCTGGAGGAAGACAGCTCGTTGCGGGAGGCGGTGGACCGGTGGCCTTCCTACCACATTGTGAAGGAGAAGGCGGCCTATCCCCGGGAGCGGGTGGCGGAGGCGTACGCGGCCCTCACCGAGGAGATGGACGCACCGGAGCGGGACATCTCCGACGGGCTGCGCATGGCCTGGCCCGAGGCGAGGGAATGGCTCCACGTGCGTCCCTCGGGCACCGAGCCGGTGGTGCGCTTCATTGCCGAGGCCCCATCCCAGGAGCGGGCCCGGGAGCTGGTGGAGCGGGCCCGGAAGGTGCTGGGAGCCTGAGACGCCTCCTGTCACGAACACGAGACAACCAACGACGGATCGAGCGATATGTGCGGAATCGTAGGATACGTGGGACCCAGAGAAGCCCAGCCCATCCTCATGGAGGGCCTCCGCCGGCTGGAGTACCGGGGGTACGACTCCGCCGGACTCACGGTTCTGGGGTCCGACGCTGACCTCCACTCGCTGAAACGGGCCGGCAAGCTCACCGAGCTGGCCGACGCCCTGGACGTTGCCCCCCTGCGGGGTCGCTGCGGCATTGGCCACACCCGGTGGGCCACCCACGGCCCCCCCACCGAGATGAACGCCCACCCGCACCTCTCTGCCGACGGCTCCATTGCCCTGGTGCACAACGGGATCATCGAGAACGCCGGCGCCCTTCGCAAGAAGCTGCAGGCCGAGGGGGTGGAGTTCCAGAGCGAGACCGACACCGAGGTGGTGGTGCATCTCATCGATCGCCTCTGGCCCGAGGGCGGCTCGCTGGAAGACGCGGTGGTGGCCGCCCTGGAGCAGGTCATCGGCGCCTACGGGATCGTGGTGGTGAGCTCCCGGGACCCGGACAAGATCGTGGCGGCCCGGCAGGGCTCCCCGCTGCTGTTGGGCGTAGGAAGCGACGGCGAGTTCCTGGTGGGCTCCGACGCCGCCGCCGTGGTGGCCCACACCCGGGAGGTGGTCTACCTGGACGACGGCGACTACGCCGTGCTCACCCCCGAGGGCTACCGCACCTACCACCTGAGGCAGGGTCCGGTGAATCGGCAGGTCCACGAGGTCACCTGGGACCTGGCGGCCATCGAGAAGGGCGGCTTCGAGCACTTCATGCTGAAGGAGATCTTTGAACAGCCCCGGACCCTGCGGGACGTAACCCGGGGCCGCCTTCTGGAGGAGGAGGGCTCGGCCCGGCTGGGAGGCATCACCATCGACGACCGGGAACTGCTTTCGGTGAACCGGATCGTCATCACCGCGTGCGGCACCTCGTGGCATTCGGCCCTCATCGGCGAGTACATGCTGGAGGAGCTGGCCCGGATTCCCACCAAGGTGGAGTACGCTTCGGAGTTCCGGTACAAGAACCCGGTGGTGGACGAGCACACCCTGGTCATCGTGGTGAGCCAGTCCGGCGAGACCGCCGACACCCTGGCGGCGCTCCGGGAGGCCAAGCGGCGGGGCGCCACCGTCATGGGCATCGTGAACGTGGTGGGCAGCAGTATCGCCCGGGAGACGGACTTCGGGGTCTACCTCCACGCGGGGCCCGAGATCGGGGTGGCCTCCACCAAGGCCTTCACGAGTCAGGTGGCGGCGCTGGCCCTCTTCACCCTGTACCTGGCCCGGCGGCGGAACCTCTCCATCCTGGAGGGCCGAAAGCTGGTGAAGGCCCTGCAGGCGCTTCCCGGGCAGGTGGAGGAGATCCTGGAGCAGGACCAGGCCATCCGCACGCTGGCGGAGCGATACCGGGACGCCCCCAACTTTTTGTATCTGGGACGGGGCTACCAGTTTCCAGTGGCCCTCGAGGGGGCTTTGAAGCTGAAAGAAGTCAGCTACATCCACGCCGAAGGGTATCCCGCCGCCGAGATGAAGCACGGGCCCATCGCCCTCATCGACGAGAACATGCCGGTGGTCTTCCTGGCTCCCCACGACGGGGTCTACCACAAGGTGGTCTCGAACATCGAGGAGGTGAAGGCCCGGGACGGGCAGGTCATCGCTGTGGTGAACGACGGCTCCGAGGAGCTGGACGGCAGGGTGGACCACTTCCTCCAGGTGCCCGAGACCCACCCGGCGCTGCTGCCCATCCTCACCTCCATCCCCCTGCAGCTCCTGGCGTACCACATCGCCGTACTCCGGGGCTGCGACGTGGATCAGCCCCGGAACCTGGCCAAGTCGGTGACGGTGGAGTAGTGGAATGAGGGTCGTGCTCCAGCGAGTGGCCGAGGCGTCGGTGGTCATCGACGGCCAGGTGAGCGGCACCATCGACCACGGGCTTCTCCTGTTGGTGGGGTTCACCGAGGGTGACACCGAGGAGGATCTGGCCTGGATGGCCGACAAGGTGGTGGGGCTGCGGGTCTTCAACGACGCCGACGGAAAGATGAACGACGACCTGGCCCAGGTGGACGGGTCGATCCTGGTGGTGAGCCAGTTCACCCTCTACGGCGACACCCGGAAGGGCCGTCGCCCGTCGTTCGTGAAGGCGGCTCACCCCGACGAAGCCATCCCCCTCTACCACCGCTTCGTGGAGTTGCTGGAGGAGCGCGCCCCCGGTGACGTGGAGACCGGCGAGTTCGGCGCCATGATGGACGTTCACCTGGTGAACGATGGGCCGGTGACCCTGGTCCTGGAGCGGGGGCCCGGCGGAGCGGCCGGCGGGTGAAGGGAGGTCACGTCCACCGCTTCGGCTCGGGCCTGGTCCTGGCCTCCGCCTCTCCTCGCCGCTCCGACATCCTGGACACCCTGGGGATCCGCCACCAGATCCAGCCAGCCCGCATCGACGAGAGCCCCCTGCCCCAGGAGCCGCCGGCCACCTACGCCGAACGCCTCTCCCGGGGGAAGGCCTCGGCGGTGGCGGGGCTCCGACCCGGAGAGTGGATCCTGGCGGGTGACACCGTGGTGGCCCTGGGCCGGCGGATCCTGGGCAAGCCCCGGGACGCCGACGAGGCGGTCCGAATGCTCCTGGATCTGGCGGGCCGGACCCACCGGGTCCTCTCGGCGCTGGCGCTGGTGGAGCCCGGCGGGCGGGTCCGGAGCGGCGTGCAGGTGACCCGGGTCACCTTTCGGGCCTTCGACGAGGCCTTCGCCCGGGCCTACGCCGCCACCGGCGAGCCCATGGACAAGGCCGGGGCGTACGGGATCCAGGGGAAGGGCGCCGCGCTGGTGGAGGAGATCGCCGGCGACTACTCGGGGGTGGTGGGCCTTCCGGTTCCCCTTCTCCTCCGGCTCCTGGCCGAGGCCGGTCGACCCTACCGCTTTCCGAGCTGACGTACGCACTCGAACCGCACCCGCGTCGCGCCCGGGGGGGAGTGGCGCTCCGGTGACCATCTCCCCAGAATTGCAGGAGAGCGGCCACGACGTCGATCCCAGATTCCGGAGCCACCCCCATGTCGCCTTCTTCCACCCCGGCCATCCTCTCACTGGACCAGGGCACCACGGGCTCCACCGCACTGGTGGTGGCCCACGACGGACGCATCCTGGGCCGGGCGTATTCCGAGTTCACCCAGCACTTCCCCCGGGCGGGCTGGGTGGAGCACGACGCCGACGAGATCCGCGACGTCACCATCCGGGTGGCCCGGGACGCCCTGGAGCGGGCCCGCAACCGGGAGGCCTTCGACGCGGTGGGAATCGGGATCACCAACCAGCGGGAGACGGTGGTCCTCTGGGACCGGGAGACAGGCCGGCCGGTGCACCGGGCCATCGTCTGGCAGGACCGGCGCACCTCGGCCATCTGCCGCGAGCTGAAGGAGGCGGGTCACGAAGCCGACGTGCGCCATCGTACCGGGCTGGTGCTGGACCCCTACTTCTCGGGTACCAAGCTCACCTGGATCTTCAGAGAGAAGCCCGAGCTGAGGAAGCGTGCCGAGGCGGGGGAGCTGGCTTGCGGCACCATTGACAGCTGGCTCATTCACCAGCTCACCGGAGGGGAGGTCCACGCCACCGACCCCACCAACGCCTCCCGTACGCTTCTCTACAACCTGCGCACCGGCGAATGGAGCCCGGAGATGGCCGAGTTGCTGGAGCTCCCCATCGAGCCGGAGGGCCTCCTCCCCGAGATCCGTCACAGTGCGTCGGACTTCGGGGTGGCCAGGGGCGAGTACATGGGGGTGGAGGCCCCCATCGCCGGGGTGGCCGGCGACCAGCAGGCGGCCCTCTTCGGCCAGGGGTGCTGGCGCAGCGGGCTGGCCAAGAACACGTACGGCACCGGCGCCTTCCTGCTCCTGCACACCGGCGACGACCTTGTGGAGTCGAAACACGGCCTGCTCACCACCGTGGCCTGCGACCCCAGGGGCAAGCCCGCCTACGCCCTGGAGGGCTCTATCTTCGTTGCCGGTGCCGCCGTCCAGTGGCTGCGGGATCAGCTCGAGCTCCTGCCCACCGCACCGGACTCGGAGCAGATGGCCCGCTCGCTGGACGACAACGACGGCGTCTACTTCGTGCCGGCCTTCGTGGGGCTGGGAGCCCCCCACTGGGACCCCGACGTCCGAGGGGCCATCTTCGGCCTCAGCCGGGGCACCACCAGCGCCCACCTGGTGCGGGCGGCGCTGGAGGCCATGGCCTACAGCACCCTGGAGGTGCTCCGGGCCCAGGAGGCCGACTCGGGGGTTGACGCTCGGGAGCTGCGGGTAGACGGGGGCGCCGCCGAAAACGACTGGCTCATGCAGTTCCAGTCCGACCTCCTGGACCTCCCGGTCCGGCGCCCGGCGGTGGTGGAGACCACGGCGCTGGGAGCGGCGGGTCTGGCGGGCCTGCAGGTGGGCCTCTGGGAGAGTGCCCAGGACTTTCTCACCGCCCAGGGCGAGCCGCGGGTCTTCCGGCCCCGGATGGAGGAGGACCATCGCCGCGCGCTGAAGAGGGGCTGGAAGCGGGCGGTGACGGCGGCCCGGGGCTTCACCGCCGGATGAGGCCCTCCCCAAGGAGAGCTGCGACGGTGAAGATCCGGGCTGCGGAGGCGACACCGGTTGGTGCTCGGAGTGTTGCCCGAACTGGGTGAGTTCGCCCTCTGGATCGCCCTGCCCATTGCCATCTGGGGGGGCGTTCTAGCGTTTCTGGGCGGTGGGCGGGGGCGGGGCGACATGGTCCTCTCGGCGGAGCGGAGCGTCCACGCCGTCTTCATCCTCCTGGCGGTGGCGTCGGCGGGGATCGTAGCGGCCTTCCTGGGCGACCGCTTCGAGTACTGGTATGTGGCCAACTATTCCAGTCGGAACCTGGAGACCCACTTCAAGGTCTCGGGCCTCTGGGCGGGGCAGCGGGGCTCGCTTCTCTTCTGGGCCCTGAGTCTGGGCTTCTTCTCGTCAGTGGCGGTGTGGTTCAACCGGAGACGGAACCGAGCGCTCATGCCCTGGGTCTCGGGCGTTCTCCTGGTGGTGCTGGCCTTCTGGATTGCCATGAGCCTGTTTGTGAGCCCGCCCTTTGAGACGGTGGCCTTCACCCCCCGCGACGGCCAGGGGCTGAGCCCCCGGCTCCAGAGCTACTGGATGACCGTTCAGCCGCCCACGCTCTACCTGGGCCTCGCCGCCTTCGCCGTCCCCTTCGCCTTCGCGGTGGCGGCCCTCCTGACCGGCCGCCTTGACCCCCGGTGGCTCCAGGCCGCCCGCAATTGGGCCCTCATCGGTTGGTGTCTCCTCACCCTGGGAATCGTCTTCGGAATGCGGTGGGCCTACGAGGAGTCCGGGTGGGACGGCTACTGGTTCTGGACCCCGATGGAGAACGGGTCGCTATTGCCGTGGATCCTGGCCACCGCCTTCCTACACTCGGTGATGGTCCAGGAGGCCCGGGGGATGCTCAAGCTCTGGAACATGGCGCTGGTGATCCTCACCTTCGTCACGGCCGTCTTCGCCACCTTCGTGACCCGCTTCGGGCTCGGCGACCCGGTGAACTCTCTTGCCCTGGGCTTCATGGCGGCTACGGCCATGATCTGTCTTCTCCTCATCCTCTGGCGCCTGCCCCTCCTGAAGAGCGACCGGCGCTTCGAGTCCTTCCTCTCGCGGGAATTGGCCTTCCTCCTGAACAACCTGGTGCTTCTGGGGGCCGCCATTGCCGTGCTGGGGGGCGCCCTGTTTCCCCTGCTCACCGAATCGAACGGCTCGGTGGCCCCGCCCTTCTTCAGCCAGGTGAACATCCCCATCGGCCTGGCGCTGCTGGCCATCATGGGGATGGGGTCGGTGGTGGCCTGGCGGCGCAGCAGTGCCCGGAGTCTGACGAAGGATCTGTGGCTTCCCGTCGCCGTGGGCGCCGGGACAGGGGGGCTGCTCTACGTACTACTGGGCGTGCGGCACATCTATGCCCTTCTCACCTTCGCCCTGGGTGGCTTCGTCCTTGCCGCCATGGGGGTGGAGTTCTGGAAGGGGACCCGGGCCCGGACCCAGGGGGAGGGCCACCACCGGGGCCGCTGGGGGGGCTGGATCGTGCACGTGGGGGTGGTCGTCATGTTCATGGGCTTCGCCGGCGCGGCCTCCGTCACCGAGGTCCGGGAGACGCTGGATCCCGGCGAGTCGGTGAGCATCGACTCGCCCCTCGGCCATACCTACACCCTCACCTACGACGGGCTGAGCACAGCCCAGGGCCTCGGCATGTGGCAGTGGATCGCCCTCATGCGGGTGGAGCGGAACGGGGTCTTCCAGGGGGTCGTGGCCACCGAGCAGCGGATGTACGAGCTGCCGCCCCAGCCCAGGACCGAGGTGGGGATCCGATCCACCGTCGTGGAGGACCTCTACGTGGTCCTGGCCTCGCTGGACGAGCAGGTGGGGATGGGCACCGAGCCCGAGCACCAGCAGGCTACCTTCCAGGTCATGGTGAACCCCCTGGTGCCCTGGATCTGGTACGGAGGCCTCCTCATCGTGGTAGGCAGCCTGATTGCCCTCTGGTCCGGAGGACCGGCGTTCGGACAGGGGTCGGCGGCCGGGGTAGAGCGGGGGATATCGTGATGGGGCTGGCGCTGGGGATGGTGCTGGCGGTGGTGCTGGTGGCCTGGATTCTGCACCCCCTGGTGGCTCGCCGACACACTCCCACGGCAGAGGAGCGGTTCGAAGAATGATTGACCTCCGGAGCGACACCTTCACCCGGCCCTCTCCCGCCATGCGCCAGGCCATGGCCACCGCGGACGTGGGCGACGACTGCTTCGGCGAAGACCCCACCGTGCGGGCGCTGGAGGCCCGAGGCGCCGAGTTGCTGGGCAAGGAGCGGGCCCTCTTCTGTCCGTCGGGGATCATGGCCAACCAGTGCGCCGTATTGGCCCAGGCCGAACCCGGCCGGGAGGTGTTGGCCGAGGCCCGGGCCCACCTCATCCACTACGAGGAAGGTTCGCTGGCTGCCAACGGGGGTTTGGCAATCCGGGGCATTCCCGCCACCCGCAACATCCTCACGTCCGACGAGGTGAGGGGCGCCCTGCGCCCGCCTTCCCCCTACCATCCGGTGACGGCGGTCCTGGCACTCGAGAACACCCACCTGGACTCGGGCGGGCGGGTCATGGACGCGGCCCGGACGGCGGAGCTGGCCGAGGTGGCGCGGGAGCACGGGCTGCGGGTCCACCTGGATGGAGCCCGGCTCTGGAACGCGGCTGTGGCGTTGGAGGTGCCGCCGGCGGAGCTGGCGGCACCGGTGGACACCGTCATGGTGAGTCTCTCTAAGGGACTGGGAGCCCCGGTGGGTTCGCTCCTGGCGGGACCGGCTCGGGTGGTGGAGCGAGCCTGGCGGATCCGTCGCCGGTTGGGGGGACAGATGCGGCAGGCCGGGATCGTGGCCGCCGGCGGACTCTTTGCCCTGGAGCACAACCTGGAGCGGCTGGCCCTCGACCACCGACGTGCGGCACGGTTGGCGGAAGGAGTGGAGGCGCTGGAGGGCGTCCGGGTGGTGCAGCCCGAGACCAACGTGGTGATGGTGGACGTGGCCGGGACGGGCCGAGGTGTGGACGAGCTGCTCCAGGCG
>SLNQ01000363.1 GCA_007132965.1 Gemmatimonadota bacterium
CGCTCGGCGTCGAAGGACTCCGACGCCCGAGCCAGGACCTTCTCCTTCTCCACCATGGCCTCCCAGAGCTCGGGGTTGCCCATGAGGGTCACCCCCAGCACCGACTCTCCCTCGTGGACGAACTGGTCCTGGCGCAGGACGCCCAGGCGGGTCTTGCGGGGCATGGAGACGTTCCCCTCGGTGGGATCCAGGTCGCCGCTCAGAATGTTGAGCAGGGTGGTCTTGCCCGAGCCGTTGGCCCCCACGAGCCCGTAGCGCTCTCCGGGGTTGAGCTGGAAGGTGGCGCCGGAAAAGAGGGTCCGGTCGCCGTACGACATGCCGACGTTGGAAACGGAGATCATGCCTGGGAATCTAAACGACTGGAGAGCAAAGCGAACGGGGGCGCGAACGCAGCGGGGCGCCGGCTACCTGGAGATGGTGTAGTTCCACCAGGACGCCACCACCTCTTCGCCTCGTCGGGCAGGCCGAAACATCCAGCTGGCCGCCTCCTCCTTGACCTGCTCGTTGTAGCTCCGGTCCGAGGTGGGCGGCTCCAACCGGGTCGAGTCGGACACCACCCGCCCGTTCTCGTCCACGAACACCCAGACCTCCATTTCGCCGTCCAGACTCCCGCTCACGGGGGGGAAGATGATGCCTCGGGGAGAGGGCGGAACCACCCGAAAGAGCCCCTCCTCCTCGGTGCCCGCATCGCCGGCGCCGCTGGCCCCGGGGATCCCGGCAGGGTCCGTATCGTCGGCGTCGGTTCCGTCGGTGTCGCCCTGCCCCGGCTCAGGCACGTCGGGCTCGGTGAGCTCCACCTCGGGAGTGGCGTCGGGCTCGAAGTCCACCGGTTCAGGCAGGTCCGCCTCGATGGTGGGCACCGGAGGGGGCTGGATAGGATCGGGGGGCGCGGAGCGCAGAGACACCGTCTGCATGAACCCCTCGGCGGCCTGGTCGTCCTGCTCCTGGGGACCGGCGGCGGCGAAGGGGGACTCGGGGCCCCCGCCGGCGGGCCAGAGGAGGAAGAGGAGTACGTGCAGGCCCACCGAGATCACGAAGGCGGCCCGCCAGATCTCCCGCTCCCGCCTGCGCCGGTCGCGCACGGAGAGGGGCCCGGATCGCTCCGGGTCCTTTTCCGTCGGCTGGTCGTCTGGGTCCTGGCTCTGCATGCCGTGCCTCGTGGTCGTGCAACGAAATCGAAGTGGGGAGAGGCTCGCTCTCCCGTGTCCCCGTCATACGGGAAGTGTCGGTCCGGGGTTTCGCCTTCTGGGGGGTGTGCCGAGCCCCTTCTCGGCTTATGCTACCCCAACTGCCGGCGAAGGGCTCCACCTGCACAGGCCCACCTTCTCGCCCCCGCGCCCTCGACACCCCGGACCCGCAACCCCCCGAACCCTCACCGCCATGGGGATCGTCAAACAGGGAGAAAGCCGACTTCGACGGCTCATGGGCCGGATGTCCACCGGCCCGGTCCTGTCTGAGCAGGTCGAAGCCGTCCGGAGGCGCCTGGACGAGCACGTGTCCATGTACCTGCTCCCCATCTCCGGCTTCCTCTTTCTCTTCTTCTCACTCCTGGTACCGGCCCACCTGGCGGTGTTGCCCCCCAGTCCGGAGCGGGACGTCATCGTGGCGTGCGCCCTCCTCTCGGCGGTACTTCTGGGGGCGCTCACCCTGACGCTGAGGCGCGTGAGGGTGCCCTCCCAGTGGGCGCACCTGCTGGCCTTCGGGGCCATCATGATCCCCCTGGCCAACAGCCTGCTCCACATGGGGCTCACCGGCGACGCCATCCACACCACCAACATCATGCTGGTGATCCTGGCGACGGGGGCCATCGTGCTCAGGCTCAAGTGGTTGGTCCTGACCCAGGCCATGGCCGTGGGGGGGTGGGCCGTCGTGGCCCTCCTGGCCGTGGACAACGGCGGCGACTGGTTCCACTTCGGATTCGGGGTCTTCCTCTCGCTCCTCGTGGCCGGCGTGGTCTACCGCATGCACGTAGCGAGCCTCGTGGGGCTCGAGCACCTGAACCTGGAGTTGGACGACCTGGCGCACCTGGACGGGCTCACCGGGATCGCCAACCGACGGGCCTTCGACCAGCGGTTGGCGCGGGAGTGGGACCGACATGTGGAGGAAAAGACGCCCCTGGCCGTGGTCGCCTGCGACCTGGATCTCTTCAAGCTTCTGAACGATACCCGCGGCCACGGCGCGGGAGACGTGGCCCTGCGGCAGGTGGCCGGTGTCCTCCGGGCTTCGGCCCGTAGCGAGGACGATCTTCCGGCCCGGGTGGGAGGCGAGGAGTTCGCGCTCCTCCTTCCCCGCACCACCGGCGAACAGGCCATGCTGGTGGCCGAACGGATCCGGGACGGAGTCGCCCGTCTGAACATCCCCAATCCCGACACCCCTCCCCCTTCCACCCTCACGGTGAGCCTGGGGGTGGCCGACGCCGTCCCGCGTCTGGGGGACCGCCCCTCGTCCCTCATGAGCGCTGCGGACCAGGCCCTCTACCAGGCCAAGGCCCAGGGGCGGAACCGGAGCGTCCGGAGCGGTGCAAAGAGTTAGCGGGCCACCGGACGACTGCTAAAAGAACCTGTATGGCGGCGAGGTGAAGCTCCCGGGCAGATATTCCACCATGAAGGGCCCGTAGGCGATGAGGATGAGGACCACCGCTGCGATGAACCAGTAGCGGAGCCGGTCCAGGTGGAGCTCCCAGCCACCCTCGGCCGGCGCCTCGTGGGTCACGGTAAAGGGGATGTCGTCGGGCTTGTCCACCTTCTTCCCGAAAAGCACCGTTCCTACCAGCACGGCAAAGAAGAGGGCACCGCCGATGAACATGAGGGTGCCCCCCAGCCCGGTGAGCAGGCCGGCCAGCTCCCACCCCGGCTTGGAGTAGGGCGCCTCGATGATGAGCGTCCGCCGGGGCATCCCGTCGAGCCCTCCGGAGATGAGCCCGCGGGCCATGACCAGGACCCCGATGAAGTAGATCCATGACTGGAGCACCGCCATCCCCTTGCCCACCAGCTCGCGGC
>SLNQ01000126.1 GCA_007132965.1 Gemmatimonadota bacterium
GCAGCGGGCCTACGCCGACTGGCGGCGCTACCCGCAGTACATCGTCCCCCTGTCGGAGGCGTCCATCGACCTCATCTTCGCCCCGGCCTACGGAAGCTCCAAGAAGAACGCCACCGATATCCGGATGGCCATCGACGGCATGGAGCTGGTCTTCACCCGACCCGAGATCGGAACGTATATCCTTCTTACCGGCGACTCGGACTTCTCCTCGCTGGTCCTCAAGCTGAAGGAGTACGGAAAGTACGTCATCGGCGTCGGCATCCAGGAGTCGTCTTCCGACATCCTGGTCCAGAACTGTGACGAGTACTACTCCTACACCTCCCTGTCGGGGCTCCGCAAGACCAGCGACGGCACCGGACCCAGCGCCCAGGACCCCTGGGTTCTGGTGGAGAAGTCGGTGGAACAGATGCAGAAGCGCAACGACGTCATGCGCTCCGACCGGCTCAAGCAGGTCATGCTGGAGCTGGATCCCGGTTTTGACGAGAAGAGCTTCGGGTTCAGCAAGTTCTCCCGCTTCCTCACCGAGGCGGCCCAGAAGGGCTTGCTTCAGCTCCGGAAGATGGAAAACGGCCAGTACGAGGTGATTCCCACCGGAGCGAGCGGGAGTCAGCGTGCTCCGGACGCCACCCCCGACCGCTCCCGGGAGCGGGACCAGCGGAGAGGACGGTCGCGGCGAGACGAGCCCAAGAAGCAGGAGGTCCGTTCCGAGCCCACCCGTGAGCCATCGGCCCCGGCAGGCGGTGGCGCGGCCCTCAAACCGGCCTACGACCTCCTCGTGCGGGCCATCGAGGATCTCCTGGATGACCAGGAGGGCGACACCGTCCGGGATTCGGACGTGAAGCGGCGTATGCTGGCGCTTCAGTCCAACTTCGACGAGGCGGAGCTGGGCTTCAGCAAGTTCTCCCTCTTTCTGAAGCAGGCCGACGAAGACGGTACCGTGCGGCTCCAGAAAGGAGACAACGGGCAGTTCCACGTGGGGCTGGGGACCCCGGTCACGGCAGGTCGGGATTCCGATCCCGATGCTGGCCGGCGAGACGTGCGTGTCGACGCCGCGGCCCCGGAGGCCTCCACCGGTAACGGAGCCCGGGAGCCGGCGACGACCGACGAGCCCTCCCGTCCCGAGACGAAGACGAAGGAGGCCGCAGGGGCCCCGGGGGCCGGCGCGTCCCGCCGTCTGCGGCCGCGCCTCTCCAGCCGACGCGGCCGAAAGGGGACGGACGATCCGCCTCCGCTCATGGAGGGCCAGGTGATCAGCGGGCCCTCCGCCTCGTCCGACGATGCACCTACGAAAAAGGCCGCATCACCCGGGAAGGCCGGGAAGGTCGGGAAGCCGACCTCTGGCGCTGCGGATGTCCTGGACCCCGGCAAGTTGAGGCTCCCCACCGGTCGCGACAGCGTCATCAAGTACCTCAGCAACTCGTACAGGGGAGTGGGTCAGAAGACCGCCGAGTCGCTGGTGGATGCCCTGGGTGAAGACCTCTTCAGGGTGCTCCAGACGAACCCGTCCCGGGTGGAGGAGATCCTTCCGCCCGCCCGGGCCGAGAAGGTGCTGGAGGGCTGGGAAGAGGACTTCGCCCGCCGCCGGGAGCGGGTGGGCGATGCCGGTTCCTCATCCGGCAGCGAGGCCTCGGGTGGATCTTCCGGGAACCGGCGTGGGCGCCGGACCCGGGGTGGTGGACGGACCTCTCGCTGAACCGGCCGTCCTTTCCGGATGAGCCGTTCGAACCCCGGTGACACCAGCGCCACGCCTCTCCGAGAGGCGTGGCGCTCTGTCATTGGGGAGTCGGATCGCCGGCCCCAACCCCTCCCTGCGGCTTTCAGCGCCCGCCCCGCCCGGGAGGTGGCTCGCGCACTCCTGGGCCAACTCGTGGTTTCTCGGCTCCACGGGTCCACCACCGTGGTGCGTATCGTGGAGACGGAGGCCTACATCGGTCGCCACGACCCGGCCTGTCACGGTGCCCAGGCTGCGGGCCGGACGCCGCGGAACGCCAGCATGTTCGGGTCGCCGGGTCGGGCGTACGTCTACTTCATCTACGGCATGCACTGGTGCCTGAACGTGGTCACCGGCGAGGCGGGGCATCCGGAAGCGGTTCTGATCCGCGCCGGGGAGCCCCTGGCCGGGATGGAGACCATGGTCCGGCGGCGTGAGCGAGACCGGGATCTCGCCAGCGGACCGGCCCGCCTCTGTCAGGCTCTGGGCGTGGACGGCGCGTTGGACGACCACCCCCTGGACCACCCCCCTCTACAGCTCTTTTCCGGCCCGTCGGTCCCGGACCAGAAGGTAGGCGTCTCCGGTCGCATCGGCATTCGCCAGGCCCGCCATTGGCCCCTGCGCTTCTTCGTGGAGGACCATCCATGCCTGTCGTCGGGCCCCCACCTTTCCGCCGACCATTCCGTGGACCTGACGGCACCCCAGCCTACTCACCCCCGGCAGGAGCGATGACACCGGCATGACCGATCCCACGTGGGTCTCGATTCTTCCCCCCGTGCTGGCCATCGTGCTGGCCATCTGGACCCGACAGGTCTACCTCTCGCTGGGCGCGGGGATCTGGCTTGGGTGGGCGATCATCGACGACTGGAATCCCATGGCCGGTCTGGCCACGTCCATCGAAGAGACGGTGGCGGTGCTGGCCAGCCCCGGAAACGCCAACGTGATCCTCTTTACCCTGGTCATCGGCGCCCTCATCGCCACCATCGAGACCTCGGGCGGGGTCCGGGGCTTCATCCGCTACCTGGAGAGTCGGGAGTGGGTGAACACGGGGCGCCGCTCCCAGTTTCTGGCCTGGATCATCGGCCTCGTGATCTTTATCGAGAGCAACATCACCGTCCTGGTGGCCGGGGCCGTCTCCCGCCCTCTCTTTGACCGCTACCGGGTGTCCCGGGAGAAGCTGGCCTACATCATCGACTCCACCTCGGCGTCGGTCTGTATTCTCATTCCGCTGAATGCGTGGGGGGCGTACAACCTGGGAATCCTGGACTCGCTGGGAGTGGACGACCCGCTGGGGGTCCTCATCGGCTCCATTCCGCTCAACTTCTACGCCCTGGGAGCAGCGCTTCTGGCACTGGCCACCGTCATATGGAAGATCGACATCGGCCCCATGAAGAAGGCCGAGATCCGCACGCAGGGAGGTGAGACCGAGTGGCCCGAGTCCCAGCCCATGATCGATGAGAGCATTCTGTCACCGGAACCCGACGACCGGATTCCGCCCCGGGCGCTGAACATGATCCTGCCCATCGTCACCATGGTGGCCATGATGCCGCTGGGGCTGTGGATCACCGGGGACGGCGACCTTCGGGCCGGCTCAGGCGCCACCTCGGTGCTGTGGGCGGTGATGGCGGCTCTGGCCATGGCATGGATCCTCCTGCTGGCCCAGCGGGGGAGTACCATCGACGAGCTCACCCGTACCGGCCTGAAGGGTGCCGGCGGATTGGTGCCCCTGGCCCTCATCCTGCTGTTGGCCCTGGCGCTGGGCGACGTGGCCAACGCCCTGGGCACCGGCGACTACGTGGCCCAGGTCACGGCGGGCGTGCTCCCGCCGGTGATCTTCCTGCCCCTGGTATTTCTGGTGTCGGCGGGGATCGCCTTCTCCACCGGAACGAGCTGGGGCACCTTCGCCATCATGCTTCCCATTGCCGTTCCGGCGGCCATGACGCTGGGCTTCCCCCTGGCTCCCTTTGTAGCCGCGGTGCTCTCGGGAGGGATCTTCGGCGATCACTCGTCGCCCATTTCCGACACCACCATCATCTCGTCAATGGCCGCCGCCACGGACCACATCGACCACGTCAGGACCCAGCTTCCGTACGCGTGCCTGGCCGGTGGGGTGGCCACCCTGGCCTTCGCCGCCGTCGGCGCCACCATGGGGGGCTGAAGGCAGGTGCCGCCTGGCCCGGCGCGGATCGCCCATACGACCGGCGGGTAGGCGGTGGGGGTCCCCGGCCCGCAGGACAGGTAGGCGTTACAGGTCACCCGATAAACGTTACAGATCACCCGAAACCAATCATTCGGAGTTTCCCCGTGAACATCATAGTCTGCATCAAGCGGGTGCCCGACACCGAGACCCGGATCCGGGTCGGTGACGACGGCACCTCCATCGATGAAAGCGGCGTCAAGTACGTCATGAGCCCATACGACGAGTTCGCCGTGGAGGCGGCGTTGCGGACCAAGGAGGAGTTGGGCGAGGGTGAGGTCACCGTCCTCACCCTGGGTGACGATGCGTCGCAGGAGACGTTGCGTACGGCACTGGCCATGGGTGCCGACAAGGCAGTTCTCCTCCAGGGCGACGTGAGCCCCGATGGGCTGGCCACCGCCAAGGCTCTGGCTGCCGAAATCGGCGAGTCGGACCCTCCGCTCGTGCTCCTGGGGGTGAAGGCGGCGGACGATGACCAGCAGCAGGTGGGCCCCATGCTGGCCACCCTCCTGGGTCGTCCCTGCGCCACGGCGGTCTCGAACTTCGAGCTGAAGGACGGGGCCGTGGTCTGCCACAGCGAGGTGGAAGGAGGGACGCAGGTGCTGGAGCTCCCCCTGCCTGCGGTGGTCACCATCACCAAGGGCGAGTTCGAGCCCCGTTACGCGTCTCTGAAGGGGATCATGGCGGCGAAGCGCAAGCCGCTGGAGACCCGGGAAGCCCAGTCCGCTCCCTCGCGTCTCGAGGTGAAGTCCATGGAGCTGCCCCCCGAGAGGGAGGCCGGCAAGATCGTGGGAGAGGGAGCCGACGCCGTGCCGGAGCTGGTTCGCCTGCTTCGGGAAGAGGCCAACGTACTCTGACCGTCTGGTCCCATACGAACATCCGACTCGCTGAGGAGTGTCCGAGCATATGAAGATTCTGGCTGTTGTCGAACAGAGAGATGGTGAGGTGCCGGGAGCGTCCCGGGAAGTGATCTCGGCCGCCGCGTCGCTGGCGGAGGAGGCCGGGGGCGAGGCCCACGCCCTGCTCCTGGGTGGTCCGGAGGTCTCGGAGCAGGCCGCCGCCCTGGGGGCCTTCGGTGCTGCACGGGTGAAGGTGGCGGCCCACGACGCCCTGGCCGAGTATCATCCCGACGGGTATCCGCAGGTGGTGCGGCAGGCGGTAGAGGAAGGAGGGTACGACGCCGTCCTCCTCCCCGCCACCAGCCAGGGCAAAGACCTGGCGCCCCGCCTGGCCGCGCTCCTGGACGTGCCCCTGGCCCAGGACATCACCCGGGCATCGGTGGCGGAGGGGGCCCTGGAGCTCTTCCGCCCGGTCTACGCCGGCAAGGCCTTCACCCAACTCAAGGTGGACGCCTCTCCCGTGCTGGCCACCCTTCGGCCAAACGTCTTCCAGGCGCAGGAGCGGGACGGAGGGGCCGAGGTGGAGTCGTTGGAGGTGGAGCTGGATCCCGATAGCTGGCCTACCGTGGTCGCGTCCTTCGAGGCCACCGGCGGCGACGTTCCGGACGTGGCCGAAGCCGCAGTGGTGGTGTCGGGAGGCCGCGGGATGAAGGATCCGGAGAACTGGAATCTCCTGGAGGATCTCCGGGAGGCCCTCGGAAGCGAGGCGGGCCTGGGAGCTTCGCGGGCGGTGGTGGACGCCGGATGGCGGCCCCACGGCGAGCAGGTGGGTCAGACCGGCAAGACGGTGGCGCCCAAGCTCTACTTCGCCATCGGCATCTCGGGCGCCATCCAGCACCTGGCCGGGATGCGGACGGCGGGGACCATCGTGGCGGTGAATCGCGATCCCGATGCCCCCATCTTCAAGGTGGCGGACTACGGGATCGTGGGCGACCTCTTCGAGGTGGTGCCCCGGCTCACCCAGGAGGTCAGGGACCTGAAGGCACAGGGCTGATCAGACGTCTAGCCTCAGGGCCTGCGGCCGAGAAATGCCACCGGATCCACCGGACGCCCCGAGACCCAGACCTCGAAGTGGAGGTGGGGCGCGGTGACCCGTCCGGTGGCGCCGCTGAGCCCGATGACCTGCTGATGCTCCACCTCCTGTCCGGTCCGCACCTGGATCTCTGAGAGGTGGGCGTAGACGGTGAGGACGTCCCGTCGGTGGTCCAGCCAGACCACCTTGCCGAAGCCCCGCATCTCACCGGCAAAGCGAACCCGACCGGGCAACATGCTCCGGATGGGGGTGCCGGTGGGAACCGAAACGTCGACGCCCCGGTGCACCGCCGGGATCACGCCACTCCAGCGGACACCAAATGGTGAGGTCATCTCTCCGGTGGTGGGCCAGCGGGGCAGGGCGCACCCACCCAGCGCCAGCAGGAGGACGACTCCGGTGAACAGGGCCTGGGCCGGCCTCCGGGTTTCAGCGCGCATGGTCGGCCGGCTCCCGGGGGCTCAGAACCGGTAGGCTCCGCCCAGCGTCACGACGCCCACGCCCGTCCATTCATTCTCCGAGATGGAGCCCAGACCGTTTTCCCCTTCGAACTGGAAGAACGCCTCCGGTGTCCCCAGCCTCCAGATGTGGAGGAGCGCGTCGGCTCGGATGGTGAGCCGGTCCGTCGGAAGCCACCGGCTCCCCAGGCCGAGCACCCCCAGGAAGGCGGGCCCGAAGCTGAAGCGTTCTTCGCCGAAGAGGTCCTCCTCCAGTGGGCTGTCGCCGCTCAGGTCGAAGGCGAGCCCCACACCGGCCAATGCGAAGGGTGCCAGGTCGTTCCACGTGCGGTCCCCGGTGAGGGTGAAGCGGAGCCGGCCGTCGATTCCCGCCACCGTGGAGTTCGTGCTCCCCAGGAGCTCGAGTCCCTCGTCCGGGTCGCTGGGGTCATAGACGTTGCGGTCGGTGGGAAGCATGAAGGCGGTGCCTTCGATGGCGAACGGCCCGCCAAGCTCCAGTCCGTAGCGGCCACCGAAGAGAAGTCCCCCTCCCGGTCCCAGGTCCAGGCTGCCTCGGTTGTCAGCCGCGGCACCTACAAAGAAGCCGGCCTGGTGCCGGGTGTCGATGAACTCGTACGGCGAGGGAACCTCCTGGCCCAGGGCGGGGGTCACGCCCATGGCCACGGCGAGGATTGGGAGTGCAGCGAGGGAGATTCGGCGCATGGACGCGAGTTCTCTGGGTTCGGTGGCGAAGGTGATGTCGGAAAAAGGTCTGGACGAAGGAAAAAGCTACCCGGATACCGCGCACCGGATCAAGGTGTGGAGCGGGCCGGTCAGCGCCTCCTCCTCCGTTTGACTCATTCCCTCCACTCGGGCAGATTTCAGCCAGTGTCCGGCCATCGGCGACGGCGGCCGATGTCGGTATCCCGGTGTGGAACACCACCCGCTCTCCTTCGTTTCCATTCAATGCGAACCAGACCCGAACGCGTCGGCTCGTCCCGCGGCGGGGGCCTGATCCCCCGGCGCCTCTTCCGCCCATGGCTCGCCCTCGTCGGGGTCGTGGGCCTGCTGGGGCCCTGGGACATTCCCTCGGCTCTTCTTGGCTCCGAGCCGGTCCTGGCCCAGTCGTCCGTGGTGGACGTTTCGGAAAACTTCCGGGCTGAACCCAACGGAACGATCCTGGGACAGCTGGAGCCGGGTACCCCGCTGAGGGTGGTGGCCGAGGAGGGCAACTGGCTCCAGGTGACGGTGGAAGGCTACGTGTGGACCCGGTCCATGCAGCTCCTGGACGACGGCGACCTGGACCTGATCATATCCGAGCCGGAAGGCGAGAACCTGAGGATCGAGCCGCAGGGCCGGGTGGCCGGACGGCTGGTCCGAGGCGCTCAGCTGGAAGAGTTGGAACGGATCCCCGGTTGGGTCCGGGTGCGTCGGACCGGCTGGATCTGGGGTCCCTCCACCTCCAGGGCCGAAACCGAAATGGCGCCGGCCCCAGCCGAACAGGAGCCGGGCCCGCCGGAGGCGGATGAGCCGGACGAGGCCCCGTCGCCTGCCCGGGAGGCTCGGGCTCAGCTCCGGGCCGGCCCCGGGGGGATGGCCATCCTGGCCGCCCCGGACGGGACCCCGGTGGCGGAAGCGGAAGCGGGAGCCGAGCTGCATGTGCTGAGCCGCCAGGGGGGGTGGGCCCGGGTTCAGCTCGAGGGATGGGTGAGACTCCCCGACGAGGACGACGACGCCCTCGAGAGCGAGCCGGGTCTGGCCGTCCGGGTCACGGTGGCGGAGATCCGGGACGATCCGGAGCGGTACCGGGGGCGTACGGTGGAGGTGGCGCTCCAGTTCATCTCCCTGGAAGAAGCCGAGGCCATCCGCAGCGACTTCTACGAGGGAGAGCCGTTCCTCCTGACCCGAGCGGCAGCCGGAGAACGGTCGTTTGCCTACGTGGCCGTTCCGCCCGAGCGGCTGGGCGAGGTGGAGAATCTGTCACCCCTGGAGGACCTCACCGTGGTGGGGAGGGTTCGCACCGGGGGGGCGGAGTTCACGGGGAATCCCGTGCTGGAGCTCGTGCGGTTCGAGCGGTCCAGGTGACGGATTGAATCCCTCCACCGTCTCCGATCGTAGGAAGGATGGGGACGCGATCCACGGGCCCGCTCCCGACTAGCCAAGGAACCCTGACCTCCGACACGGCGCATATTCATGTACTGCTGGTCCTGCGGACACCAACAGAGCAGCCCGGACGCCCGCTGCGGACGCTGTGGGGCTCCGCCGGCGCAGGTTCCGTCCGAGGCCTCCGGGCGTCACGGGATCCGGGTCTGCCCGGCGTGCGGTTATCGTGGCGACGGGATGCCGTACTTTCGGCGGGCGAGTCATCTGGCCCTCCTGGTGGGCGCGGCACTCCTGACCTACGGAATCGGTGGATTAGCCTACTGGCTCATCAAGCGGGATGACCGGGTCTGCCCGTCGTGCGGCCTCTCGTGGAAGCGGAGTCGTCCCGTGGGAAGCGCGCTTCCGTCATCGGCGGACGAGGCCGAGGAATCGTCCCGCACCTCGGGCGGCGAGGTGACCGCCTCCCGGTCCGGTGGCACCGCGAACGGCTCTCCGTCCCCTCGGCGAAGGCCCGAGGCCGGACTGCCCCGGGCAGGGACGACTCGCCGGGTCGTAGGTGCGCTTCTGGCTCTTCTCTCTGTTCTGTTTCTGGGTCTCGGACTGGTCCAGGGAGAGGCGGGCGCGGCCATCCTATCGCTCTTTCTGGGGCTCAGCGGCGCGGCGACTTTCGGGTGGGGATGGAGCGCCCGGCAGCGACGGAGGGAGGCCATTCTTCGCCGCATGCAGGGCCGGGTTCTCAAGCTTGCTCGGGTTCGTGGCGGCACCCTCACCGCCACCGACGTGGCCTCGGAGTTGGACCTTTCGCTGGACGGAGCCGAGCGGGTGCTGCTCTCGCTGGATGACGGCCTGCGGGTTCGCTCCGACGTGACCCGCGACGGGATCCTCATCTTTGAGTTTCCCGAGATCCGCTGGGGGACCAGCCTTCCGCCGGACGCCGACCGGCGCCGGGCTCTGGAGTGGACCCGGGAGCTGGAGAAGGGCCGCCAGGAGGGCGGATCGGGCGACGGGCCCGAGGCCCACCGGAAATCCGGAAGTCCGGCCAAGGAGTGAAGCCGCCTTGGACACGAGTGGGTGGTGGCGTATCTTACGGGCATTCTGACGAATGAGATCGAACGCCTCGGTTCGGGGGGGAGTGCCGTGCGCCGGTTCAAGGACTCGGAGGGCGAGGAATGGGACGCCGTGGTAGGGAGATCGTCGTGGGGGGGCGTCTATCTCCTGTTCATTCCGGTGGAGGAGGGATCCGTTCGCCAGATGGCCCTGGAGGCCCAGGAGGTCAGGGAGGCGGAACGTATGCTGGCCGGTGCCGATGACGGGGAGCTGGTTCGGCTCCTCGGCCGTTCGCGTCCCCGGGATCCATGATCACGAAAACACGCAAGGTGGAATAGACGAATGCGAGAGTTCAAGGACCACGAAGGGCGGGACTGGCTGGCCGGCATCGAGAAGCGGGAGGGGCTGAACTTCAAGGGCCGCTACCACCTGGTGCTCCGGCCCCGGGGTGGGGAAGAAGGCGACGAGGTGGAGCTCACCGACGTTCGGTGGAATAGCGAGAAAACCGCCCGCCGCACGCTGGAGACCATGTCCGGTGTGGAGCTCCGGCGGCGACTCCGGTCAGCCCGGGGTCGAGCCACCTCGCCAACGGAGGTCTCGGCAGGCGGTTAGCGGTCCTGCCTGCCGTCCTGCGCGGTGGCGGCACCCTGGCCGCCTGCTTCGGTCCCACGGTCGGCGTGTCGGATGGAAGCCGGCAGATCCGGATCGAAGGGGCGGGTGAAGGCGGCCAGCTGGATCCCGATGCGGTCTTCCACCTGCTTTGCGGCCCACGGCGAAGGGACGTCGTTGGCCATGATGCTGAAGTAGATGGGCTCACCCTCCAGCGTCCTCACCACCCCCGAGAGGGCCGATACCCGGTGAATGGTGCCGGTCTTGGCCCTCAGGTTGCCGGCGGCTGGCGAGCGGTACATGCGCCTGAGCTCCCGCTGGTTCCCCGCCTCGGGGAGGGACGCCCAGAACACGTCGGCGTGTTCGTCCCGGTCCATGTGGGCCAGGAGTTCCACCAGGTCCGACGGTCGGGCTCGGTTGAGGCGGGAGAGGCCCGAGCCGTCCACCACGTTCAGACCGTCGGAGTCGAGCTGGACGACCCGGGTGAGGTAGTGGGTCAGGACCAGGCTGCCACCATCGAACGATCCATCACCCCAGGCCGTCCGGCCCATCGCCAGGAGAAGCGCTTCGGCGTATAGGTTGTGGCTCCGCTTGTTCACCACGTTCAGGAGCTCTCTCACCGGCGGTGAGCGATGGACGGCCACCGTCCACGTTCCGGCCAACGGGCTCCCGTCGCCCGAGGCGTTGGTTCCCGGCTCGTCTCCCGTTGCCCGAAAGGCCGGCGCCACCACCCGGGCGCCGGTGACCCGGGATCCGGAGGCGGTCTGGACGGACCCGGAGGAGCCCTCCACCCGGATCCCCTCCTCCCGCAGCACCCGTTTCAGGATCGAGGCCGCGAAGGCAGGCGGATCCGAGACCGTGATCCGTCGCCAGGCATCGGCCTGACCCGGGGCCATCTCGCCACGGATCTCGATGGGCTCGTCCGGGTCGTCCCGTACCACCATGAGGGGCGTGCGAACGCCGCCCGCCACTGTCCGGCCCTGGTTGGCCAGGGGGAGGACGGCACCGTCCGGCTGGGTCCGGACACGGGGAGGCGTCCCGGGAGCCGAGGCCTGAATCCGGAGCGTCACCACGTTCTCGTTGAAGGAGAGGGCGGACACCGGGGCGGCAAACCAGTCGTTCAGGTCCCTGGGGTTCCAGGAATCCCGCCGAGTGGGTCCGGTGAAGAAGGTGCCGTCGCCCACGATGTCGCCGGTGACGGTATGTACGCCCTGCCGCCGGAGCTCACGGGCGAACTCCCGAAAGGGAGCCACCTCCGATTCCAGGAGTCGGTCCGAGAGGGCCGGGTCTCCCGTTCCATACAAGATCAGGTCTCCCTGGAGCGTTCCGCCCCGGATCTTGCCGTCGGCCAGGAGGAAGGTGGCGAACCGGAAGTCCGGACCCAGGTGGTAGAGGGCTCCTGCGCTGGTGAAGAGCTTCTGGTTCGAGGCCGGAGCCAGCGATGCGTCGTGGCTGCGGGCGAACAGGGTGTCTCCCCTGGCTCCCGAGACGGCGAGCACCCCCCAGTTGCCGGTCCGGCCGGCTCCCCGCGCCAGGTGGCGGGCCAGCTCGGATTGAAGTGCCGCCACCGCCGCCGGGTTCCGGTCGTAGGTGGGCTCCCGGTCCGGAGC
>SLNQ01000305.1 GCA_007132965.1 Gemmatimonadota bacterium
CACTCCCCGTCATCAAGGTCATCGACGCCGACCACGCCGGCCGGCGAACCCTCATGCTGCGCCACGAGCACGACGGCCGCGACCTCGATATGACCCACGCCGAAAAAACCCTCCAACACCTCCGCACACTCTGGCGCCACGACGTCTACCTGCAGACCAAGCTGCGCGGAAAGAAGGCCCTGATGAGCGCCACCGAAGCGGGCTTCGACGCGCGGTTGGTGGCGTAGCGAAGAGAAGAGACTAGAGGAAAGCCGGGGAGGCACGGCCTCCCCGGGCCCCTCCCTTACCTCGGGGGGTGCTCAGGGTGGGCGACGGCGCCCGGTTTCGGATGCGGTGCGGTCCGCAAATGCGAGAGAAGCAATCATCAATCACCTCGGGCCCTGAACGGCAACGAGCGTCAGGATAAGGCGCACGGCCCAAAAGAGAGAGCGGTGCAGCCGGGCTATTCGGGCGGGCTCGCCGCAGCCGGCCGGTAGAACACGTGGCCGCCCAGCGTCACCGTCGGCTCGAACACCTCGGCCCAGTCCGGGCTCACCCCCTCGCCGTGGAAAAAGAGCGCCCCGTCCGTCCGATCGGCGAGTTCCTGGTTGAGCGCCCGGCGTGCCACCTCCATCGTCACGTCGTAGCGCTCCGGCTCTTCGACACCCAAGGGGTTCTCGTCACACCACCAGGAGAACTGGCAAGGCCCGTCCTCACCGCCCTCCTGCACCACGCCACAGACCGTATCCGGAAACGCGTCGTCGACCAGCCGGTTCATCACCACGCTCGCTACCGCCTCCATGCCGGGCAAGTCCTCGCCCTTGGCCTCCCAATAGACCGTCCGAGCGAGACAGGTGAGCGCGTCCTCGAGCGGCCGCTCACCCTCGGGATCCACGGCCGCCGCCTCCTCGGCCTCGATCGCTTCCGTCGCCGGCTTCCCCTCGGCCACCGCCGCCTCCAGCTCTCCGGCTTTCTCCACCGCGGCCGCCGCCTCCTCCTCCTCGGTCGACCAGACCGCAACGCCGAAACCGACCAGCAAGAGGCCGAGAACGACCGCACCCGTACGACCCACGGCAACCCGACTCATGACCGGCCTCCACTGCCGCCTCGCCCGGGCCAACCCGCGACCCGGCCCGGAGGTTCCCCGAGACGACCATCCATAGGGCGAAGGGGTCAAAGACGCCAGCGGCTACGCTCGGACGCGTCGCCGCCGGCCGCGATCGTCGAGCCCGGCACGGTCAGGAGCCCGGCCAACCGGGCGGCTAGAGCTCGAAACTGGCGCTCTGCGGCCGGTGATCGCTGGGGTGGGCGTCGCGACCGCCCTTGGTCGGGTCGAGCTCGGCCTCGAAGGCATCGTGCTCGATCCGCGCATTGCGCAAGGCGCTCCAGTAGAGGCTGGGCGAGACCAGAATGTGATCGAGCAGCAGCGGCCGGTCCGTGATCTTGTCGATGAAGTCGTCGAAACGGGCGGTGAAGTTGCGCTCTTTCAACTCCCGATCAATGAAGGCATGACGCAGCATCTGCCGCGGATTGAACGGGTTGCCGGAGACCACGGCCACCACGTTGTGGATGAGATAATGCTGCTCGAAGAAATCGACGCCCGGCCCGTCATTGAGATCGCCCGCGACGATCAGGCGAGCCTCCGGATCGGCGGCCAGCACGGCCTCGATGAGTTGGCGGGTGCGCATCAGTTCGGCTGCGATCCGCCGCCGATTGCGCACCGCCTGGGCGATGAACTGCGGCCGGGTTGCCTCGTTGTCCCAGAGACCGCGGCCGCCGTGGATGTATTTCGACTTGCTGTGCAGGTTGATCACGAGGATCGGCCTGCCGCCGATCTCGACCTCGACCAGGAGCGGCTCGCGGGTGAACTGGTAGCCCTCGACGACGAGATCGCCGGCAATGTCGACCGGCCAGGGCAGCGAGAGATCGAGCGCCGCCTGGTCGTGCCAGACGCGGCGCGCGCCGCTCGCGGCCCCGCCCTTGCGGACCAGCATATAGAGCCGCTGGCTGCCGCTACCCGAGGGGCCGATCACCTCGAACCCGCCGTCGAGATGGTCGTCGACGAAGAGCTGCATCTCGCCAGCCCGGCTCGGCCCTTCCTGCACGGCCAGAAGATCCGGGCGCAGCGCGGCGATCACCCGCGCCACCCGCGCCGCCAACGCCGCCACATCGGCGATCCCCCGGCCGGGATTGGCGTCGCGCCAGGCCGGTGCCCCGGCGCTGATCGGCACGAACCAGTCGTTCATCCACTCGATATTCCAATTGACGAGCTTCACGACCTGGCCCCTCCCGCCTCCTGTTCGATCGCGCTACACTACCACAGTCGGTCGATTGAACGACGACAGAAGTGTGGCCCTTCGGGCATCGCTGTCCTGCCGCTCACGCCCCCGGCATCGGCGATCGAGGTGACCAGCGGTGCCGAGGCCGTGGCCGGATCCCAGCCCAGACGGTGGAGGATGAAGGGCAGCGACATGCCGATCGTGCTGCCGACCATGACGATCAAGACCATCGACATCGAGACCACCATGGCGATCTCGGGGCCGCCGCGGAAGATGCCGATGAACGAGACGGCCGCCGCCATGCTGAGGCCCAAGAGCAGCGCCACCAGCACCTCGCGGCCGATCATCGTCCCCCAGTCGCGCATCTCGACATCGCCGGTGGCCAAGTCGCGAACCATGAGGGTCACCGCCTGTGAGCCGGCATTGCCGCCGGAATCGATCAGCAGGGGCAGGAAAAAGACGAGCGCCACATAAGCCTCGATCGTCTCCTCGAAATAGGCGATCCCGGCGCCCGAGAAGATATTGCCGAAGACCAGCAGCACCAGCCAGACGAAGCGCATCCGGTAGAGCAGCCAGATCCCGGCCGACCGGACCGAGACGATGCCTTCGCCGACCGAGCCCACCTTGTGCATGTCGATGGTCGCTTCCTCGCGCTCGACATCCATGGCGTCGTCGTGGGTGATGATGCCGACGAGCTTGTCACCGCCATTGATCACCCGAATGGCGA
>SLNQ01000086.1 GCA_007132965.1 Gemmatimonadota bacterium
GAAGCCTCCGAAGACCCCGCTTCCCGCGAAAAATATGAAACCTATGAAGACTTCAGGGATATCACCAGGGAGGTCAGACAGTCCATGCGCGACGGCACTGCCAGCGGCCTGAAGGAGTACGAATTTATTCAGTTTGTTGATGATGACCAGCTGCTGGTGATTGCCAATGAAACATCGGATTATGATCTGGCCCTCCTGCTCAGGCACCTGCCATCCAAGCGCAGCGCCTGGCTGCTCGACAAGCTGAGTGCCGAAAGGGCGAAGGTTCTCATGTCATACATCAGCAAGGATGATGCCATCAACTATGAAACATTCCGGGATTCAGCCGGCATGATCTTTGAAAAATACTTCTCCATGCAGTCCGCCTCTTCATTTACAAAGCGCGACATCGAAAAGATCACCAATACCATTGAAGAGCTGCCCATCGATAAACAGGAAGAATACCTGCTGATGCTCGCCGAAACGGCGCCCTCGCTGTATGAAACAATAGACCGCCGCATCATCATCTGGGATCGCCTGATGATGATTGATGAACAGATTCTTAAAGAGGCGATTGAAGATATCAACAGCAGAACCCTGGCACAGGCACTGAACAACACCTCATCTTTCATTGAAGATGTGCTGCTTAACCTGCGCCCCGAACGTGAAAAGATGATGATCAGGGAACTGATGCAGGAAGAAACCCCAACGAAACAGGAAACAGAAAATGCCCGGCGTAAAATTGTTGCAGCGATAAAAGAAATAAAGGAATTACAGAAAAAAACGTAATTCGCGAATAATTACCGTCAACGCAGCACTTGGGCTGCGTACCGAAATATAAAATGTAAAATGGAATATCATTCCAGTCAAACCATAAACAAATGCACAAAACATTTCATATCGCCCTGATTTACATGCTGTTGGCCATCGTTCTGGGTGCATGCAGCAGGCAGCGGGATGTGGTGGGTGACCCCGAAGGATCACCTCAGCAATCAACTGAAACGGCGCAGTCGCAAGCAGCGGATCAACAAGCTGCTGATGGTACCAGGGGGCAAACAGCAGCAGCTGCTATCAGCCCTGATGAAAGCGAGGCAGCCTACCTTGAACGCACCAATCGCGCACTGGAGCACCTGGTCCTGGCACAACTGGCCCTCGAAGACCGGATGCCAAACCTGGCATTGTATGAAATAAATCGCTCCCTGTACTTCCTTGAAACCGCTGACGGCCTCGCACTCAAGGGGTCCATCCTCTATTTGCTTGGAAACCTTAATGAAGCCCGAAGCTTCTGGCAAAAAGCCCGAGACATGGACCCAAATGCCATCCATGACTATCTGCCCGGCATCCCCGAAGCATTTGATCAATGAACGATTTATAATTTTCGATTTCCGATGATAAACAGTAACAGCAACTATAAACCAGCAATTAGCAATTAGCAACCAGTAACCAGAAATTAGTAACCAGCAACCAGCAATTAGAAATTAGCAACCAGTAACCAGTAACCAGCAATTAGCAACTAGTAACCAGCAATTAGAAATTAGAAACCAGCAACCAGTTTGCCATGAGAATAACACTTTCAACCATATTAAGCATCATCCCCGCATTTGCCGTTTTACTCTTTGGGATATTCTTTGTTACCGGTGTGATCAGCCTTGGCGAACTGCCTCGTGCCATTATGATCTTAAACCTGCCCAGCCTGGCCATCATTATTGGTGGTTTGTTAACCGTTGCGCTGGTTTCTTTTCCGCCAAAACAGGTGTTCGATGCACTTGCCCGGATCAGGCACTTTTTTTCGCACAACACCACCGATCGCAATGACCTGCAGCAGGATATCTCTTCTATCATAAGCTGGCAAAAGGAGGTTCGAAAGAACAAGCTCTCCGCTGCCAATATGCTGAGCAAAGAACTGGGCGACTCTTTTGAGGGCTATATGTTTACGCTTATGGCAACCAATTATTCCGTTGAGGAAATGCAAGAGCTGGGAGAGGCAAAAATTGCATCAAACTACCAGTACAACAATAAGCACAGCCGCGTCTATGCGTCACTGGCCAGCATATCGCCTGCTTTCGGCATGTTTGGAACACTCCTTGGGTTGATCATCATGTTGCAAAACTTCCAGGATACTTCACAATTAGGCGTGGGCCTTGGCGTTGCCTTGATGACCACACTCTATGGCCTGGCTTTTACTCAGCTCCTATGGCTTCCCATGGAAAAGAAAATCAATAATGCAGCCATCCGAAATGCCGAAAGGGAACAGCTGATACTGGAAGGCCTCTTGCTGATCATGAAAGAGAAGCCTTCCTTATACATAAGAGACTACCTGAGAGCCTCTTTACAATAACCAGAATATATGCCTGCCAATAAATTGCATAAGATATTGAAAAGAAAGTCAACCGGCGGTGATACTGGCGACGGTCAAGGCAGTCAGACCCACTCGTGGCAGCTCACCTATCTTGACACGATTACCTTGCTGCTGGCTTTCATCATCATCATGGCTGGCATTGCGGGGGTTAACCTTTTTATCATTGAAAGACCTGACCCGGTTCTCCTTTCACCCCAGGATGGCAAAATAGAGGTTGAAACACCGATTGCTGAGCTGGAACAGGATCTCAAGGAACTGCTTGAAGACAAGATCAGGGATGGGGCACTCATCATCGAAACCGACCACAGGGAGCTGCGTATGCACTTCAGGGGCAGCTCGTTTTACAGGGTGGGCGAAGCAGAGCTGCTGCCATCAGGGCAGGCCATCATCGATCGCATCCTTGAAGCAATACATACATTATACTTTTATCAGTTTAAAGTGGATGTAGAGGGACATGCCGACTCCACGCCCATTCATACCATCCGCTTCCCAAGCAACTGGGAACTGTCAGTTGCACGGGCCTCAAATATCGTGCGTTATTTTGTTGAAACAGGATTTGAACCTGAACGGCTCAAAGCGTCGGGCTACAGCGATACCTTTCCGGTAGCTCCCAATTTTGATGAGCAGGGAAACCCCATCCCCGAAA
>SLNQ01000044.1 GCA_007132965.1 Gemmatimonadota bacterium
CTAGTCCCCAATTAAAATATTGTTTGCGCAGGGCCTGAATTTCCCTGCGATGTTCGTGCGCCACCATGAGTCCAGGCTCATAAACAATGAGCTTATTCATTCTGATTAATCTATAAAAGATGTCAAGATCACCACCTCCTCCCAGGGGAGGCCCCGTATCGAGAGCTTCATCGAAGCCACCGCAAGCTTCCAATATTCCTACCCTGAAGCTCATATTTGCGCCCATGCCCATTTGCACCGAATTACAGGGGTAAAGCCAGTCACCCCATCGGTCGGTCACATAGCGGATACGCTCAAAGCCCTTAAGGAAGCTGGTGCTCATTTCGCAATAGACTTGCGCCGGTGTTTCCAACGCCGCCGGCAGGACGGCGCCGGTTATACAAGCCGCGCCCGGGTAGTGCTGCGCCGCTTCGGCGAAGCCGCACAACCAGTAACGATCAGCGATGGCGTCGTCGTCGATATAGGCGATGTATGCCTTGCTGCATTCCGCGATCGCCCGGTTGCGGGCGAAATCGAGGCCTGGGACGGGCTCGCGGACGTAGCGGACGTCGGGGAACTCGGCGACGACGTCGCGGGTGGCGTCGTCGGGTGGGGCGTTGTCGACGATCAGGATCTCCACATTGGTGGCGAGTTCGGGGTGCTGGGCGCAGGTGGCGCGGATGCTCTCGATGCAGCGGCGGAGCATGGCCGGGCGGTTGCGGGTGCAGACGGTGATGGTGAGCGACGGCGGTGGTGGTGGGCCGAGGTCGAGGCCGGCGATCAACTCCCGATAGAGGAGACGGCGGGTCAGCTCGACGCCGAGCTTCTGCCGCGCCAGGGCTTCGAGGGCTTCGGCCGTCAGGCCGTCGGGATGCGCGCTGCGCTCCAGCCAGATTCGGCCGACCAGGTCCATGCCGTGGCGCACCAGGACGTGGGCGCCGTTCTCGTCGGGCTGCCAGGCCAGCGGCTCGAGTGGCGCGGCGAGGTCGATCTCCATCACGCGGAGGGGGGCTTTCAGGGCCATACTCGCCTCGATGCGGCGTTGTCGGGAGGCATGCGGTCGATCCTGTCTAGCCAGTCGGCTGAAGTCGTGAAGCGATTGTCGGCGCCGCTCGCAACGGCTCGACCATCGACCAATGCTGCGGCAATCTGTTTTGCGATGTCGGCGGGCCCGGCGCAAGGACCTGCCGGGCGTGGCGCGGCGCCAGCTTCATGAGCACGAGGCTGGCGCGAGCCATATGCCAGAGCGTGCGCAGGACGAAATGGATGTCCCGCTCGGCGACCTTGCGCAGCATCGGCACGATGGCGGCTCGGTCGTGGCGCAGGCAGAGGAGGATCGCGCTGCCGTATTGTCGGGCCAGCCCGTCGGCAAAGAGGGTCGAGGGCAGGTCCGGCTGGCGTGCGGCGAGCTCGGTCAGGAACAGCTCGCACGAGCGCAGCATTTGTGGCCGGTCGTTCGACATTCGGTGTGGATGCCAGCGGTAGCCGACGAGGTAGCGCTGCACGGCGGCGAAATCGCCGTGGCCGGCCAATGCGGCATACATGGCCAGGTCCTCGTAGCCTTGGGCTTGCCGGGCACGCAAGGTGGTATCGTAGCCACCGGCGCTCAGCAGGCACTCGCGACGGATGAGACAAGCGCTGCCGTTGCCGATGAAGTTGCGTTCGATCAGCGCCGTCCGCACGGTTTGCTGTTGCTCGAGCTTCGAGCGGGCACCGTATCCTCGGACCACCCCGGCGGGATCGATGCGGACAGTCCAGGCATAGGCCAAAACGGCCCGAGGCCCCGCCTGCTCCAATGCCTCGACCTGGGCCTGTACGTTTTCCGGGTGCCAGAGGTCGTCGGCGTCGAGGGGGGCGACGTACTCGCCCTTGGCGTTGACGATGGCGCGGTTGCGGGCGGCGGCGACGCCGGCGTTGGCTTGGCGGATCAGGGTGATGCGGGGGTCGGTGGCGGCGGCGGCTTCGACGATGGCGGCGGTTTCGTCGGTCGAGCCGTCGTCGACGACGATGATCTCGAGGTTGGGCCAGGTCTGGGCCTGGGCCGAGGCCAGGGTCTCGGCGATGAAGCGGGCGGCGTTATAGGCCGGGATGATGACCGACACGAGTGGGCGGGCGGGAACGGGCGGGCGGGCAGGCGCGGGCTCCCCGTCGTTCCACTCGAGGTCGGTGGCGAGCGGGCGGGCTAGCACGCAACTCGCCTTGCCGGCGCTGTGTCGACCGCCGTACGGCAGTGTCGGGCCCCGATGACGCAGCGTTGGTGCCGGGTCGCATGCTCGACCGTGTCACGTTCGATCAGCCCCGGGCGGGCTTGCAATCTAAGGAAGATGCGCATGTCGGCACCATCTCGACTTCGAGGCAAAGAGGCTTCGTCTTTTTCGCAATCGCACAAACAGAACAAAGGATCATTCATCCGCGTCGCGGATACAACCTCAAGGCTAAAGCAAGGCGCCCTTGTTCAATAGATGAGCGATTGAGGTTAGTTTATGAAAGATTAAGGCGTTGGGCAATAGGCTGCGGGTGGTTTGCACATCGCGAGCGTGTCCTCGGATGCGCTCTCTTGGTGAACGATCATCCGGTCGGTATCGGGCGGGTCTGGTGCCACTGCCAAGCGCTGCCGATCAGGGCGGCCAGCGACGACTGGCGCGGTGACCAGTGCAGGTGGGTTGCGGCTCGGGCGATGTCGGCGACGATGGCGGGCGGGTCGCCGCTGCGCCGCCCGGCACGGCTGCAGGGGACGGGCCTGCCGGCGTGCTGTTCGATGCTGTCGAGGATCTGCTGGACGGAGTAGCCCTTGCCGCTGCCGAGATTGCAGACGACCGAGTTGCCGCCGGCGAGGAGGTGGCGGAGTGCTGCGAGATTGGCTTCGGCGACGTCACGGACGTGGACGTAGTCGCGGATCGCGGTGCCGTCGGGGGTCGGGTAGTCGGTGCCCATGATATGGAACGGGCGGCCTCTACCGAGCACGGCTTCGAGGGCGAGCGGGATGATGTGGGTCTCGACC
>SLNQ01000162.1 GCA_007132965.1 Gemmatimonadota bacterium
ATCTCCAGAAGCCCTTCTCCAACGATGAGCTCCTGGCCATCTGCCGGCGGGCGCTGGAGGCCCGCAACCTGAAGGTGGAGAACCGGAAGCTCAAGAAGGAGATCAAGCTGCGCTCCCGGGGAGGGGGTGACCGGCCCATTGGCAAATCCCGGTCCTTCCTGGAGGTGCTGGAGCTGGCAGAGACGGCGGCCCCCACCGAGTCCACCGTCCTCATCACCGGCGAGAGCGGGACGGGGAAGGAGGTGCTGGCCCGCTTCATCCATGCCCGCTCGGACCGGAGCGACCGGCCCTTCTACTCCATCAACTGCGGAGCCCTGCCCGAGAGCCTCCTGGAGAGCGAGCTTTTCGGCCACGTGAAGGGGTCCTTCACCGGTGCGGTGCGGGACAAGGAGGGGCTCCTGAAGGCGGCCTCCGGGGGAACCTTCTTCCTGGACGAGATTGGCGAGATGGTGCCCAAGACCCAGGTGAAGCTGCTCAGGGCCATCCAGGAGCGGGAGGTGACGCCGGTGGGGTCCACCCAGTCGGTGCAGGTCGATGTGCGGATCCTGGCGGCCACCAACCAGGACCTGGAGGAGGAGATCCGGGCCGGGCGCTTCCGCAGCGATCTCTTCTACCGGCTGAACGTGATCCAGGCCAACCTGCCGCCGCTGCGGGACCGCCGCGAGGACATTCCGCTCCTGGCCCGCCACTTCCTCCAGAAGATGGCCGGCGAGGACGGGGAGCCCCGGAAGCTGAGCGACGAAGCCATGGATGCGCTGCTGGCCTACGATTGGCCCGGAAACGTGCGGGAGCTGGAGAACGCCCTGGAACGGGCCTCGGTGCTGAGCAAGGGGGAGGAAATCGGCGTGGAGGCCCTCCCGGTCCGGATCACCGAGCCGCCCACGCCTCAGCTCGTCTCGGAGACGGATCCGCCGAATCCCCCCATGGAGACCATCGAGCGGGCCTACATCCAGTGGGTGCTGCAGGCCGAGGGGGGCAACAAGAGCCGGGCCGCCGACGTGCTGGGCATCGATCCCTCCACCCTGTACCGGAAGATCAGCCGGTACGGGCTCCAGGACGGATGAGCGAGGCGGAGGCCCGGGGCAAAGGGTCGGGGGCGCCGGATCCCGAGGTCCCTGGGACCGAAGCCGGGATCTCGAGGTGGCGCAGGGGATCGGACGGGCGTCCCACTCCCCCGGACCGGAGGCTGCCCTGGGACCGGGTGGTGCTGTCCGTCGTTATCCCCGTCTACAACGAGCGCAAGACGGTGGCGCGGGTGCTGGAGCGGGTCCGGCAGCTCCCCCTGGGCCTCCAGGTGGTGGTGGTGGACGACGGCTCCACCGACGGGACCCGGGAGATCCTGCCGGAGCTGGAGGCCGAGGGCTTCATCGACACCCTGGTCATGCACGAGGAGAACCGGGGGAAGGGGGCGGCGCTCCGGACGGGCTTCGACGAGGCGGTCGGCGACGTGGTGGTGGTCCAGGACGCGGACCTGGAGTACGATCCCTTCGAGCTGCCGGCGCTCCTGGAACCCATCCTGAAGGGGTGGGCCGACGCCGTGTACGGCTCCCGCTTCCTGGGCGGTCCCCACCGGGTGCACCTCTTCTGGCACTACCAGGGCAACCGGTTCCTGACGCTCCTGAGCAACGTCCTCACCGATCTCAACCTCACCGACATGGAGACCTGCTACAAGATGGTCCGGCGGGACCTCCTGGAGACCCTCCCCCTGACCCGGGAGCGCTTCGGCATCGAGCCCGAGCTCACCGCCCGGCTGGCCCAGGCCGGCGCCCGGATCTATGAGCTGCCCGTCAGCTACCGGGGCCGGAGCTACGCCGAGGGCAAAAAGATCGGCTGGAAGGACGGGGTGGCGGCCCTGTGGCACATCGTGCGGTCGAACCTCCTCCCGCCCAGAGCCCAGCGCTGGGAGCGCCCCGAGCGGGACCCCTGGGAGAGGAGGAAGGAGACGCCCCGGAAGCGTTGACCTGAAACGCTTTCATCCCCCTGCCGCTCGCCCACCCGCCGGCTGCCGTATCGTGCAACAGGGTTGCAGAATCCCATAGCGAAATGCGGATACACGGATGTTTCTTTGGGCGGGGTGTGTATGTAAGTGTTTGTAGAATAAGGATTTGTGTCCCTGAATCGGGGGTTGGACCGCGGTTTGCACTTCCACAGGGCCAGTCGCGGCGAGCGCCGAACAGCTCGCGCTTCAACACCCCAACACCGGGAGCAGTAAGATGGACAACAAAAGAGGTTTTACCCTGATTGAGCTGCTGATCGTAGTCGTGATCATCGGCATCCTGGCCGCCATCGCGATTCCGCGCTTCGGCGAGACGCGTGAGCGGGCGTTCGTGTCGGCCATGACCTCCGATTTGCGTAACATCCAGACGCTTCAGGAGCAGTACTACTTCGACGAGGACTACGCGTACTACACCGGAACCGGCACAGCCGCGGCAGGCGGAGAGATTGCCGACCTCGGCTTCGTGGCCTCCGACGGTGTGGACATCGGTGACTTCACTGCGGCTGGCGAGGGCTATACCGTGACCGCAGATCACGGCGGAACCACCATTCAGTGCACCCTCCGGGTGGGCCAGGGTGACGTCGACGGCATCGACTGCGACGAGCCGACCGGGGACGGAACTGGCTAGAGCGAAGCCCTGCGGCACACAGTAAATCGGGGGCGGGGCCTTGACGCCTCGCCCCCGGACTGCGTTTGAGGGTGGTGAGTTCGGGCTGACGTTTGCTGGGGGCGTCCGGATGCACGATCCGAGCGGGTGTGGGAGCAGAAAGACCAACGGCCCGTGGATTAAATAGCGCGCACGACTGCCCTGAACGGAAGGCGACGATGACCACCACATCAAAATCTCTCCAAACGGAGAGATCGGGATTCACCCTCATCGAGGTCCTGATGGTAGTGCTGGTCGTGTCGATTCTCGCCAGCATTGCCCTGCCGCGACTGGCCGAGACCCGGGAGCGGGCGCACTTCACCGGAATCACAAGCGA
>SLNQ01000244.1 GCA_007132965.1 Gemmatimonadota bacterium
ATCCCTGGTCCCGGATCCCGGAGCGGCGCCATGCCCTCATGGCGGTGGAGCCATGAGGGGCTCGACCTCCACGAACCGCCGCGATAGCGCGGCACTCCATCCCCTGGGCATGCCCACTCCGGTGGCGGTGGGTACCGACTCGTCGGGACACCCCCGAACCCTCACGGAAGCGGTTTCCCATGGGGCAAAGCCAAAGTGGAGACGGAAGCACGGACAGGGACGGGGAAAACAACCGAATCGAGGACGAAGGCCGAACCGAAAGCAAAAACCGAAGCGTCAAGTCGTCCAGGTCCGGGAGATCTGGCGAATCGATGACGAGTGGTGGCGCCGTCCCATCTCCCGCCTCTACTACCAAGTGGTTCTGGACGACGGCCGGGTGGTGGTCCTCTACCGGGACCTCATCGACGGCCGGTGGTACCTTCAGTAGGATACGCAGGAAGCAGGACGCGGCAGGACCGCTCCGCTCGAGGTCGATACCCGACTTGTCGTCAGCGACCTGCCAGCGGCACCCGAGGCGCGCCCAGCAGGCGCTCCACACTCGATCCCGGCTCCAACGGCTCAGCCGGTCCCCCCTGGGAGGTCCCCTCTGCTTCGCCCGCCTCCGTTGAGTCGCCTTCATCCGGATCCGATCGTCCGAACAACCCCCGGAAGAAGCCCGACACCCTCTCCCTGAACCCTTCCTGTGGCGGACATGCCGCCACCGGCACGTACTCCTCCAGGAAGAGTTCCTGTACGGCTCCCTGCCGGGGCGAGGGGCACCCGTCGTCCAGCACTTTTCCGGTCTCAGGGTCCACGGACCGCTCCACCACCCCTGCCGATCGGTTCCACGTCGGCGCCGGATCCCGCTCCTCGTAAGCCCGGGCCAGGATCCGCCCCCACACCGGGGCGGCCAGCCCCCCACCGGTAGCGCCGGCCAGGATGGGACGCGGATGATCGAACCCCATCCAGACAGCTCCCACCACCTCGCTGTTATACCCGACGAACCAGACGTCGTGAGCCTCCTGGGTCGTCCCCGTCTTTCCGGCGACGGGGCCCCGGTATCCGACCGACCGCACCGCCGTTCCCGTCCCTCGATCTACCACGTCGGCCAACATATCGGTAATGACATAGGCTACACGGGAATCCATGACCGCAGTCATATCCGGAATCTCCGTCTCGTGGATCACCTCGCCGTCGGCGTCCTCGATCCGGGTCACGAAACGCGGCATAGCAGGCCGCCGACCCTGGGCGGCGAAGGCCGCGTACGCGCCGGCCACCTCCAGGGGGGTGGCCGAGGCCGTGCCCAAAGCCGAGGCAGGCACCGAGGGCACGGACTCGGAGAAGCCCGCGGCCCAGGCCATGCGGCTCACCCGGTCGAGCCCCGTGGCCATGGAAAGCCGGACTGTGGGGACGTTCAGCGACTCCACCAGCGCCTGCCGCATGCCCACCTCGCCCCGGAACTCTCCATCGTAGTTCCGGGGTGACCAGTCGGAGCTCCCTGCCGCTGAAACGGTGAAAGGTTGATCGAGCAGCGGCTGGCTGGCCACGTGTCCGGCCTCCAGCGCCGCAGCGAACACGAAGGGCTTGAAGGCGCTTCCCAGCTGCCTCCGGGCCCGAATCGCTCGATTGTACCGGGACGAGGCGAAGCTCCGTCCCCCCACCAGCGCGAGCACCTCCCCGGTGGCCGGATCCAGCATCACCACGGCTCCCTCCAGATGGGGCGACCCCTGGGCATCCCCCACCCCTGAGGGGTCGAAGGCGGGACCGTCGAACCACCCGTAGACCCCTGCCTCCACCTGGGTGAGCTGCTGGACCAGCTCCGCCTCGGCCGCCGCCTGGAGCGCAGCATCCAACGTGGTGTGAACCCGGAGCCGGGAACGATAGAGGCTCTCGCCGAACTCCTCCTCGAGGAACGCCCGAACCATCTCCACGAAATACGGGGCCCGGGCAGGAGACTCCCGGTCCGGGGGCTCGGGCGTCACCGCGAGGCGGCGCTCCCGGGCCGACGCCACCTCACCGGAGTCCGCCAGACCCTGCTCTTCCATGAGCGTGAGGGCCAGGTTCCGTCGCTGCCGCGCCCGCTCGGGGTGTCGCCGGGGATCGTAATACGCCGGGGCCCGCAGGAGCCCGGCCAGGAGAGCGGACTGCTCCAGGGTCAGCTCCGAAGCGCTGCGGTGAAAGTAATGGCGAGCCGCGGCCTCCACCCCGTAGGCACCTCCACCCATGTAGACGTGGTTGAGGTACAACTCCAGGATCTCGTCCTTCGTGTAGCGACCCTCGATCTCCCAGGCCACCCGCACCTCGAGAAGCTTGCGGTGAAGGGTTCGCTGGCTGCCCGGCACCTCTTCCGGGAAGAGGGTCCTGGCCAGCTGCATGGTCAGGGTGCTGGCGCCCTCCCGGATCCCGCCAGCGGTCACGTTCCGGTAGGCGGCTCCCATCACGCGCCACCAGTCCACACCCCGGTGCCGGTAGAACCTCCGATCCTCCACCGCCAGGAAGGCCGCCGGCAGGTGCTCGGGGAGCTGGTCGAGGCTCACCACCCGGGCCTCCAGCGGATGGAGGTGGGCCAGCTCCTGGCCGTGCCGATCCAGCACCACCGGAGCCCCGCCGGGCTGATAGGCACCCAGAAGCCCCGGATCTGGACACCCCTGGAACCCACAGGTGAGCCAGGCCGCCCCCGTCCCGACGGCCATGAGGGATACGGCCACAACCAGCGCCAGACCGCGGCCCCACCGGAGCCCGCGGCGGCGCCGACTGCGTGCTCGCCTTCTCTTCCCTTTCCTGGCAGATGGTGACATTCAGGTGGCTTCTGGGTTCATTCTCGTCCTCGTCCGGCTTCAGGCGACGTCCCGGAGCGCGGTGCGGGGACCGATCCCCGTCTCAAGTACACCAAGTTCGCGGACGAGGCACAGGGACTGCAAACGCGTACATGAAGTCAGACCGGAAAGCGGGGCGAGCCGCGCAGCCGCACCCCACCTCCCATCAGGCTTCAAGGGGCGTGCCAGGAGGGCCATCTCCGAGAACCCCCGCCTTTCTACGCTGGCCGCGGGAGCCCGGATCCCTGGCGGACGATGGACGGCCGGCAACCTTTTCCCCGGATCCCGGCCCCGGGTGCCGGGTAGCGGGCATGGACGAAGCCATGAGTCTCACTCCAGCACACCTGAAGGAGAATCCCGCCATGACCGTGGACCTGCTTTCCAGACACTGCCAACCCGTCCCGGAAGGCTCCTCGCCACTCAAGGGTGAGGCGCTGGAGCACTACATGAACGCCGTGAGCGACCACTGGGAAGTGGTCGACGACCACCACCTCGTGGGGGAGTTCGAGTTCGACGACTTCCAGGGCGCGCTGGACTTCACCAACGAGGTCGGTGAGCTTGCCGAGGCCGAGGGGCACCACCCGGAAATCACCCTCACCTGGGGTAAGGCCAGCGTGAAGATCTGGACCCACTCCATTGATGGGCTGAGCGAGAACGACTTCATCCTGGCCGCCCGTATCGACGCCGTACGAACCTGAGCCACCCGACACCACACGTGAGCTCGGACTCGCTGCGTATCGCATTCCTGAACTCGTGGCCCGCCGCCGCCCATGAGGGATCGGGTACCGCGGTGGCCATCCGACATCTCGAACGAGGACTGCGCGACCTGGGTCACGAGGTGGTGACCCTGGATCTCCTCCATCAGGACACCATCCCCTCCACGGAGCTCCGGATCCGCTTCAACCTGGAGCTGGATCAACGCCTGGCTGAAGCGGGTCCGATCCACCTGGTGGTGGGATTCGATCTGGACGGCTTCGCCCTCGACCGGACCCTCAGTCCCCCATTTGTCCTCTGCCTGAAGGGGGTGGCCGCCGACGAAGCCCGCTTCGCTCAGGGCCCGCAGCGCCGGGATCTCCTCACCCGAGCCCGGCTCGAACGCCACAACGCCCTCAAGAGCCACTGTGTCGTGGTGCCCAGCCGGTATTCGGCGGCGGTGGTCAGCCGTCTCTACCGCATCCCCTCGGCACGCATTCAGGTGGTGCCTGAAGCGGTGGACGTGGGCTCACCCCATCGACTTTCTGCAGATCAACCCTTCCGTGTCGGTCGTCCCACCATCTTGAGCGTCGCCCGCCAGTACCGGCGGAAGGACACCCCCACGCTCCTCCGGGCCGTGGCCGCGGTCCGAGACCGGCTGCCGGAGGTGCATTTGCGGGTCATCGGCGGGGGACCCGAACTCCCTGGGCTGGAGGAGCTGGCCAGAAAGCTGGGGCTCACGACCACCGTCACCTTCGACGGCCCCCTCTCCGATGACGCCGCGGTGTGGAGAGCCTTTCGTGAGGCCCACGTCTTCTGCCTCCCTTCCCTTCAGGAAGGCTTCGGAATCGTCTTCGTGGAGGCCCTGGCTGCCGGGCTTCCTGTCGTGGCGGCCCGGGCCGGTGCCGTCCCCGAGGTGGTTCCGGACGGGGAAGCCGGCATCCTCACGCCACCGGGCGATTCCCAGCAGCTGGCATGGGCGCTCTTGAAGCTCCTCAATGACCCCGAGCTTCGCGCACGGTTCGGGACGGTGGGGCGGCGGCGAGCCCGCGACTTCGCGCCAGAGGCCGTGGCGCGCCAGTTCCTGGAGGCGACTCAAACAGTACGCCCGCCCGTTCACGTGCGCTCAGCATGACGGTGCCCGACATGGCCGCGACCCGGAAACCGGGCCTGGAGGTGGGCATCATCTCCGACACCCACGGTCTCATCCGCCCCGAGCTACTGGAAGCACTGGAGGGCGTGGACCGGATTCTCCACGCGGGCGACCTGGGACCGCTGGACCTCCTCTATGAGCTGGAAGCGGTGGCGCCCGTCACCCTCGTCTACGGCAACACCGACGACTTCGACGTCCGGGAGCGGGTTCCCCTGGTTCAGCGACTGAATCTCGAGGAGCTGGCCGTCGTAGTGACCCACGGCCATCAGCTGGGCCGGCCCGGCCCCGACGTCCTCGCGCAGAGCTTTCCCGACGCCGACCTGGTGGTGTTCGGTCACACGCACGAACCTCTGGTGCAGCAGGTCGGGGAGCAGTGGTTCGTGAACCCCGGAAGTTGCGGGCCCCGGAGGTTCGAGCTTCCGGTAACCTGCGTCCGGGCGCAGATCGCCGGCCGTGAGTTTCGCAGCCGGATCGTGCACCTCCTGACGGTCTGACCGCGCCGGGCCCACCGACGTCGGGCCGGGGCAGGAGGGGGCACTACTCGGAACCCCGTACCTCCTACCCGGTATTCGTAAGTGCTATGCTACATTCCCCCAGGCTGGCACCCGCCGCCCCCCTGAATCGGGCGGCCGGCGGTGCCGAGGGGGGCCGTCTTTTTCGTCTCCGACCCAACCGTTACAACCCGAACCGAGGTCCCCTATCGCGCAGACCCGAACGCACCGCCCGCCACCTTCCCGCATCAACCCTTCGTTTACATGATCCAGACTGCCGCTTCCAGCAGGTCCGCTCCCGAGCGCTATCGCGCGGTGACCCGTCACACCATCCATCGCACCCCGCAGTGGGAGGCCATGGACCCCGAGCTGCGGGAGGCCGTGGAGATTGTCTCCCACGTGCTCCCCTTCCGCGTGAACAGCTATGTGGTGAACCACCTCATCGACTGGGACCGGGTCCCGGACGATCCCATCTTCCAGCTCACCTTCCCCCAACGGGCCATGCTGGACGATGACGACTTCAATCGGGTGGCGGACCTGGTGAGGGGCCAAGCGGACCGGGACGAGATCAAGGCGGTGGTCAACGAGATCCGGATGGGCCTCAACCCCCATCCCGCCGGGCAGATGACCCACAACGTTCCCGAGCTGAACGGCCGGCGCCTCGAGGGAATGCAGCACAAGTACCGGGAGACCCTCCTCTTCTTCCCGGCCCGGGGTCAGACCTGCCACGCCTACTGCACCTACTGCTTTCGCTGGGCGCAGTTCGTGGGGATGCCCGAGATCAAGTTCGAGGCTCGGGAGAGCGAGGACCTGGTGGCGTACCTGAAGGCACACCCGGAGATCACCGATGTCCTGGTCACCGGGGGCGACCCCATGATCATGAAGACGAAGCTGCTCCGGGAGTACCTGGCCCCGCTCCTGTCGGAGGAGATGGAGCACCTGAAGACGATCCGCATCGGTACCAAGTCGCCGGCGTACTGGCCTCAGCGCTTCGTCACCGACGACGACGCCGACGACGCCCTCCGCTTCTTCGAGGATGTGGTGAGGTCCGGAAAGCACCTGGCCATCATGGGACACTTCTCGCACCCAGTGGAGATCCGGACCGAGATGGCCCGCAAGGCGCTTCGGCGAATCCGCTCCACCGGAGCTGAAGTCCGCATGCAGGCCCCCCTCATCCGCCACGTGAACGACAACGTAGAGGCCTGGACCGATCTCTGGCGTGAAGGGGTCCGGCAGGGGCTGATCCCGTACTACATGTTCGTGGAGCGTGACACGGGGGCCAAGAATTACTTTGAGATCCCCCTGGCCCGCGGCCTGGAAATCTACCAGGAGGCCTTCCGTCAGCTATCCGGGCTCTGCCGCACCGTGCGCGGACCGTCGATGTCGGCCCATCCGGGCAAGGTAAGGATCCTGGGAACCGCGGAGGTCCACGGCGAGAAGGTCTTCGTGCTGGACCTCCTCCAGGCGCGAAACCCCGACTGGGTGGGACGCCCCTTCTTTGCCCGCTTCGATCCGGAGGCGACGTGGGTGAACCACCTGGAGCCGGCCCTGGGCCGTGACCGCTTCTTCTTTCAGGACGAACTGGACGAGCTTACCGTCTCGGCGGCCGGCGCTCTGCCGGTGGTGAACGCCTGAAGCCCCGGACGGCTGATCGGAAGGTGGGGCGAGCCGTGCGGCCGCACCCCACGTTTCGATCAGCCGTCCAGAGTCAGATGGCGGAAATCTGCAGCTGGCGGCGCACCACCACCGGGTCCCCGTCACCGGTGGAGACAGAGACCTCCAGGAAGTAACGGCCCGGGTCAACGTCAGGCAGCCGTATCCGCAGAACCCTTCCCTGGATCGCCTCGGTGCCCGCCGCCTCCTCCCAGCTCAGGCGCTGCGCCTGCGAGGGGCCGACGAGTCGAAGCCAGCGCGCCAGCCGGCGGAGACGGCCTTCGTCCGCCTCCTGGATGGTGATGGAAACCTCCACCACGTCCGGGTCGAGCTCGTCCAGGCCGTACATCTCCCAGAAGACGCCCACCTCCCGTCCCGAGCGGAAGCGGTCGCTACCGATGACGTAGTCCAGAATGGAGTCCAGCGACACCGGTCCCGCCTCCTCCCGGTCGGCGAGGGGGTCCAGCGCGTCTCCCCAATCCAGCAGAACCGGATGGGACAGAGCCAACCCCTCGGGCGACATCGCCGGAAGCCGGGCGCCGAACCGGGACCGGGCCGCCCCCGAGGGCTCGGCCAACGCCTCGACGCTCACCAGGTACTCCCGCTCCGGAAGCAGGGTGTCCAGCAGCATCCGCTCCGGCGGGCCCTGGACCCGATGGATCACCGGAGAGGCCGGAGGCTCCCGGGAGAGGACCACCCCCATGTCCAGCGTGGGCGAGCCGCGAAGCACGTGCCGGTGCATGTCGGCCGCCACCACCACCCGGACGGAGTCGCCCCGGCGAAAGAGCCCGGTCTGCTGCTGCAGGGGATGGATGAGGTCGTAGTCCAGGTGCACCCGCTCGAAACGGGCCTCCTGCTCCAGATCCCAGTGCCAGGGCTCAGCCTCGTAGGGTTCCATGGCCACCCCGGGCGGCGGTACGAAGCGGTGCCCCGGCGGCCTCGGACGGGAATCCCCCCACTCAAAGCTCCAGAGCCAGTCGGGCCATCCCAGCGTCACCACCTCGAAGTAGTTCGGCGTCCGACACACCTCGCCTACCAGCGCCCGCTGCTGGCACCGCAGCTCCATCCCCACCATGCGGGCCAGGTGCTCGGATCTACGATCATTGAACGGGAGTAGGTGGAAGGGGTCGGCCAGCCACCAGATGTATTCCGCCAGTCGGTCCCGCTCCCCGCAGTCGGCATCGCCGTAGGCGCTTCGGATCCCGCCGGCCAGGAGGTGGCGCACGTGCACGTTCCACTCGCAGCGCCTCTCCCGGGGCATGGCCTCCAGGGCATCGTCGAAGGCGTGGTGGGCCGCTACCGAATCGCCGCGCATGTGATGGGCCAGCCCCGAGAGGGCGGCGCACCACCACGGGGAGGCCTGGCACTCCCGGGCCACCTCCACGGCTTCGTCCAGACGCTCATGCTTTACCCGCATCCCCACCCGATGGCCTGCGATCCAGTCGTCTCCGGGGAGGATTTTCGCCGCCTCGTCCAGCGCCTGGATCACCTTCGGCCGCTCTTCCTGCACCACCTCCATGGGCTGGTACCGGTCGAAGCGATCTCTCCGGTCCCACGACCGCCGGACGTCCCGGATGTAGTCACGGATCCGGACCTGCACCTCATCCAGGACGTCGGCGGAGTCCGCCGCGGGCGCCGCCTGAAGCATTCCCCCTACCGCCGCAGGGGGCTGGGCGGCGTGGAGCCCTGTCGTGCCTGAAGCCCATCCGACGGCCAGGATCGCCAGCCACTCCACTCCCGTTGACGCGCGAATCGGCGGACACATCAGGCCTCCGGATCCGAGTTGTCGGTGGCGACCAGCCGAAATTGCTCCAGGTACGGAAGATCCAGCTCGTCGAAGCGGACCAGGAGCAGGTGCTGGTCACCGGCATGAATGAGCTGGGTCTGAGGCGGGAGGGTGACCCGGCCCAGGGCCGTTCCCCCGGCGTCCAGCACAAGCCAGTCCCGGAGCTCCGGGCCCGCACCGCCGGGAAGACGCACCGGAGGCGTCTGGGTCAGACCCAGCCAGATCCGCCCGTCGGAGCCCACGACCATCCTCCGAAACGGGGGAATCCACTCCGGATACTCGGTGGCTCGGTGTCGCTGGCGTACCGCGTCCCGGCGGCGCTCGTCGTCGGCAGCGTCCAGCTCCTGGACCTCCAACTCCCGGATGAGGCCGTCGTCGAAGGGCTCCAGCGGAGCGTCGATACGGACCACCCGCTTCACCACTCCCAGGGCCGGGTTCCACGCCTTGAGCTCCCACCGGGTGCCGTCGGCCCACCACAATCGCTGCCCGGAAGCGCCGGTGAGGAGGGAGGCCCCGTACCAGGGTTGTCCCATGGAGATCCGCATCATGCCGTCCGACGACGACTCCACCGTGATCAGTGTCTCGGCACCGGGGAGCTCCGCCCATTGCCGGATGTCGGCGTCCAGCCCATCCCACTGCAGCAGCACCGACGCCTGGCGTCGAACCCCGTCCTCCTGCAGACCCATCATATCCCGACCGCGAGTCGCCACCACCAGGGTCAGAGTGCCGTCCTCCATGGCATGCACGGTGGAGATGCGTCCCAGCTCTCGGCCGGCCACCCTCTCGTCTCGCACCAGATCGCCCTCCACGTCGAACCACGAGAGACGTCCGGAGCCCAGATCCCAGACCAGGAGGGTGTCGGCAGGGAGACGCCGGAGGACGTGGGGAAGACGAAATTCGCCGGGTCCGTCTCCCGGGCCGCCGATCCGCCGCTGGAAGCGCCCCTCCGAATCGAAGACGCGGATCTCCCGGTCCGCTCCCTCCAGCACGGCAATGGAACCGTCGGAGAGGGGCACCGCGCCCACGATGCGGGTGAAGCGGGTCTCGTCGGGTCCGTCCAACGTCCCGATCCGTAGCTCGGGATCCGGCCCAAGCCTGAAGGGAGCTTCTGCAGACAAGACCGATCCCGGGTGTGTGACCACGGTCACACCAGCAGAATCGGTGACCATGGGCTCCTCCACTCCGCCCCTCTCCCCGTCGCCGCACGCGGCCGCTCCGATCAGCACCAGGATCACGCCCATGGAGGGGAGCTGGGGCACCAGCAGCCCTCCACGCCGGGCCCGGCGACGGGTGGCGAAGTGTGACGATGCAAACCTTTGAGGCACGCGGGAGTCTATCCAGCGAAGGTTCCGGTGGGGCCTGAGAGCGCTTCAGAAGATAGGGCGCCGGACCCACCCCTGCCAACGTCCGCCGCCCACCACGGGTGGCGCCCCCTGGCCGGGGACATACGTTTCAGGCCATGGTTCAGCGGACGTCCCCTCACCTCACACCGGAGCCTCCCATGCCCCACGTACGTATCTGTCTGGTTTTCCTTTCCCTGATGGCCGTCGCCCTCACCGGCTGTGACGCGCCGCCGGACGAGGTGGCTCCCCCGCAGGAGATCGCCACCGATGCGGCGCCGGAGGCCATCGGTCCCTACAGTCAGGCCATCCTGGCCCGAAACACCCTCTATCTAGCCGGCCAGATCGCCCTGGACCCGGCCACGGGAGAGATGGTGGGAGACGGTGACATCGAGGCGGAAACCCACCGGGTCATGCAGAACCTGGCCGCGGTCCTGGAGGCCGCTGGATTCGACTTCGGCGACGTGGTGCAGGCCCAGGTCTTCCTGGTGGATCTGGACGATTTTCAGGCCATGAACACAGTGTACGGGGACTACCTCGTGGCCCCCTACCCCGCCCGGGCCACCGTCCAGGTGGCGGCGCTTCCCCGTGGCGCCCGGGTGGAGATCCAACTGGTGGCGACCCGGTAGCGCTGACGGCAGCTGAGGATGACGGATTCGAGGTGGCACGGGCCCTATGCAGAAGCTAACTTCAAAGCCTCGACCCCGTCACTCTCGACCCTCCAAACCCGTCCCCATGTTCAGATTCGTCTTCCCCCTCGGTCTCGTCCTAGCCTTTGCCCTCTCGGCCCCACCCGCCCTGACGGCACAGGAGATCCCCACCCCGCTGGAGCACTTCGGTCAGGAGATCGGGGCCGACGGCTTTCTGGCCAACTGGGATGAGCTCACCGCCTACTACGACGCGGTCGCCTCGGCGAGCCCTCGCATGGTCCTGGACACGCTGGGAAGCACCACCCTGGGCGACCCATTCATTCGCCTGACCATCACCAGCGAGGAGAACCTGCCCCGCCTGGATCACTTCCGGGAGATCCAGGAGAAGCTGGCCGATCCGCGGCAGGTGGCGGACGAAGCGGAGCTGGCCCGGCTCAAGGAGGAGGGCCGTACCGTGGTCCTCATCACCAGCCACATCCACTCCACCGAGGTGGCAGCTGGACAGATGCCGGCCAGGCTGGTCTACAACCTGACCACCTCGCAGGACCCCGACATCCTGCAGATCCTGGACGAGACCATCATCGTGATGATCCCGTCGCTGAATCCCGACGGCACCAAGATGGTCTCCGACTGGTGGCGCGAGTGGAAGGGCACCGAGTTCGAGGGCGCCCCCCTGCCCCGGCTCTACCATCACTACATCGGCCACAACAACAATCGTGACTGGTTCTTCTTTGCCCAGGTAGAGACCCAGATGACGGTCCTGGACGCCCACAACAAGTGGCGTCCCCAGATCGTCCACGACATTCATCAGATGGGCAACAGCGCCGCTCGCTTCTTCGTGCCCCCCTACATCGACCCGGTGGAGCCCAACGTAGACCCCCGCCTCATCGCCGGACTGAACCAGCTGGGCAAGTACATCGCCGCCGAGATGACCCGGGACGGCCTGGACGGGGTGGTCACCGACGCCATCTTCGACATCTACACGCCGGCTCGGGCCTACATGCACTATCACGGGGGCGTTCGGATCCTCTCGGAGACGGCCCGCTCC
>SLNQ01000077.1 GCA_007132965.1 Gemmatimonadota bacterium
CGGCCGGCACGCCCTTCACCTCGTAGCCCCACTTCCGGACCATCTTGATGGCCGTCTCCACCGCCTCGGCCCCGGTGTTCATGGGCAGTGCCTTCTCGAACCCGGTGGCCTGGCAGAGCTCCCGCACGAAGGGCCCCATCTGGTCGTTGTGGAAGGCCCGGGAGGTGAGGGTGATCCGCTCCATCTGGTCGTGCACCGCCTGCAGGATCCGGGGGTGACGATGTCCCTGGTTGAGAGCAGAGTAGGCCGCCAGCATGTCCAGGTACCGGCGTCCCTCCACGTCCCAGACCCAGGCGCCCTCGCCCCGCTCCAGAACCACCGGCAGCGGCTTGTAGTTGTGGGCGCTCCAACGGTCTACCTCGGACAGGATCTCCGATGTTCGGGGGGCGGCCGCCTGGCTCATTCGAATCTCCTTTGGTTTCGGGGAAGGGTCCGGTCTTCATCAGGTCCAACCGTTGAGAAGGTCGCGGGCGGCCGGGCGGCGATCAAGAGGCGGCGAGGGCGGCGTGGGGTGCACGAACAAAACGGGGCCGAACCTCTCGGCCCGACCCCGCCACCACTCGGTCTGCGCTAGCCGGAAAGTCCCGGTACTCGCGTCAGAGACCCAGGTCCACCGGGAGGATCACCGCGTCGATGACGTGGATGATCCCGTTGGAGGCCGAGATGTCGGCAGACACGATGTTGGCCGTGTTCCCCACCGCCTGGATCGTCCCGCCTGAGGTGACCTGGAACGTGGCTCCGGACAGGACCGTCTCGATGGTCCGCGACCGGGGCGAACGGCCCGCCGGCACCACGCTGTTCGCGGCCCGGCGACCCTCGGTCACGTGGTAGCTGACCACGGCCTCCACCGTGCCCTCGCCCAGGTAATCATCGATGGCCGCAAAGGGGCCGTCGGCTGCCAGCACGTCCGGATCCAGCAGGCCGGCGACGGCCGTCACCAGGTTCACGAACGCCTCGTCCGTGGGGGCGAAGACCGTGTACTGGTCGCTGTTGAACAGACTCTCGACGAGGGCGCTCTCAGGGTTCGTGGCTGCCACGTACAGGACGGCGTCCAGTAGCAGGGTGAACTGAGGATCCGACTCGGCCGAGGCCGCGACCATCACGATCTCCGTGATGGACTCGTCGCCCGGCGCCAGGGCCCGATTCTCTGCGGTGGTCTCGGGAGCGGAGAGGAGCCCGGCGTCGGCTGAGGCATCGTCACAGGCGGCGAGGGCGGCGACGACGAAGAGCGCCAGGGCGCTGAGGGTCAGACGTTTCATTTCGTTTCTCCAGAAGGAAGTACAGGTATGGGCCACCCACAATCGTGCGGGATGTCCACTTAACGTAGACCAAACCTGTACAACCTTCCAGGGTGTGTCAATAGGTATTGTACATTACCTGTACAACCTATTCCTCCGGTGCCTCCCCCTCGCGCCGGTAGCGAACCGCCGGCTGCTCGCCTTCGTTCACCTCCAGCCGGAAGACGTCGGGACGGGCGTAGTGGCCCACGGCGTCGAACTCGTAGCGGTGGCGGGCGATCTCGGACATGTCCAGCTCGGCGTAGAGGATCCCCGCTTCGCCGTGGAGGGGACCGGCCAGGAGGGTACCGTCGGGGCCGTAGACGGCGCTCCCGCCCCGGCACATCTCCAGGGGCCAGCCCTCCAGCTCGTCGGCCACCGGAAGGTCGTCGGGGTAGCGGTCCCGGGTGACGTACTGGTTGCACCCCAGCACGAAGCAGCGGCCCTCCACGGCGATGTGGCGGAGGGTGGCCTGCCAGCGGTCCCGGTCGTCGGCGGTGGGGGCCAGGTAGATCTCCACGCCCTTCCCGTAGAGGGCCATGCGGGCCAGAGGCATGTAGTTCTCCCAGCAGATGAGTCCCCCCACCCGTCCCAGCGGGGTCTCCAGCACCGGCAGCGTGCTCCCGTCGCCCTCGCCCCAGATGAGCCGTTCAGCCGCCGTGGGCTTCAGCTTTCGATGTCGGCCCAGGAGCCGACCGTCCGGCCCGAAGTGGGCCAGGGTGCAGTAGAGGGTGCCCCCCTTCCCCTCTTCCTTCTCCACCACCCCCACCGCCAGATGCACCCCCGCCTCCCGGGCGGTCTGGCCCAGCTCCCGGCTCGCGGGTCCCGGCAGGGTGATGGCCGATGCCCAGTAGCGGCGGAAGGTCTCCTTGCCGGCCTCGCTTCTGCCCCCGACCGCCGTCCCGAAACGCAGTCCCCAGGGGTAGCCCCCCACGTACGCCTCGGGGAAGAGGACCAGCCGGGCACCCTCCCGGGCGGCTTCACGCGTGCGCCGGACCACCTCGGCCACCGCCCCCGAGGTGTCGAAGGGGAAGGCGGGGGCCTGCACCACGGCCACCGGGACCGGGGACGCACCCTCCCCCGGTCCCACCCTCAGGTCAGCCACACTCGCTGAAGCCGCATACGTGGCACTTCACGCACCCTTCCTCGTAGGCCAGCTGGCCGGCCCCGCAGTCGGGGCAGCTCCCCAGGAAGGACTGCTCCATGTGGTCGGCCTTGAAGGCGGCTTGGGCGCCGGAGCCCCCTCCGGCGGGCCGGGTGGTCTCGCTGGCCGGTGCCGGCTGGGCGGAACCCGTGGGCAGCAACTCCTCCTGCACCCCTTCCCGCTCCTGGAGGTAGCGCTCCATGGCCTGGGCAATGGCGTCGGGGGCCGAGAGCACCTTGTTGGGCCCCACCCCCACGGCCCGGTCGCACGAGATGCCCCGGAGCTGGTCCCGCACCGCCGTGATGGGGATCCCCGAGCGCAGCGCCAGGGAGGCCAGGCGGCCGATGGCCTCGGTGTCGGCCATGGCGGCGCCGCCGGCCTTCCCCAGGGTGCAGAAGACCTCGAAGGGGCGGCCCGACTCATCCTCGTTGATGGTCACGTAGAGGTCGCCCAGGGGCGAGTTCATCTTGATGGTGCGGCCCCGGAGCATGGAGGGGCGCTGGCGCTTGTGGCGCCGGGCCCGGGCGTCCTCGTCCTGCTCCA
>SLNQ01000007.1 GCA_007132965.1 Gemmatimonadota bacterium
ACCTCTTCACGGAGCTGGACGACGGGGAGCGCTACGCACGCATCGCGCTGGAGCGAGAGGAGGCGAAGCACCACGTGGTCCGGGGCCGGAGCACGTGCCGCGGCTTTCAGGCGGGACGTCGGTTCGAGCTCACGAACCACGACCGTCGGGAGGCCAACCAGGAATACGCCATCCTGGAGGTCTCGCATACCGCCCGGACCGGATCCTACGTGGCAGGTGGCGGTCCCGGCGAGCTGGACTACGAGAACCGATTCATGGCCATTCCCCACGGGACCTCGTACAGGCCCCCACTGCGGGCGCCGAAGCCCTCTATGCCGGGCGACCAGACCGCCCGGGTGGTGGGACCGGCCGGAGAGGAGATCAACGTCGACGAGCACGGCCGGGTCAAGATCCAGTTCCACTGGGATCGGCTCGGCAGCAACGACGACAACAGCTCATGCTGGGTCCGGGTGAGCCAGAACTGGGCCGGTAAGAACTGGGGCGGGATGTTCATCCCCCACATCGACCAGGAGGTGATCGTGAGCTTCCTGGAGGGCGACCCCGACCGCCCCATCATCACCGGCCGGGTCTACAACGCCGAGCAGATGCCCCCGCAGAACCTGCCGGCCAACAAGCACAAGAGCATCATCGAAGACGACTTCGGGAATGAACTGGTCTTCGACGCGACGCCGGGGAAGGAGCATATACGGCTCCGGTCGCCCCACCACGAATCCATGCTTGAGCTGGGAAAGAGCCGCCGTCTCTACACCGACAGTGATTTCATCGAAAACATCCAAGGGAAGAAGGCTTGGACCACCAAGGGGCTGAGTCTCAGCGGCCACATAGGCGCCAAGGTCGATTTCGAATTCGGCGGATCAGTGAAGGGGTTCTTCGGTCACAAGGGTGAGGTCTCATTCGCAGACTCCCTCAAAGTCTCCTTGGACCGGACGGTCAAATGGTGTTACGACGAGGAGTACGTGGTCAACGGGAAGTCCTTCACACAGCATGTAGCTGCACAGGCCCTGTTGGTGTCCGACAAGGAAGTCTTGATCGCAGGGGGTGGTGGAGACGGTGGTGGTACCCGGAGCGCAGGGTTGGAAGCGAACGGTGATGGTTTGGTCCTGCAGTACGGTGATGATTCCGGCAATCGGGAATCGCTCACTGCGAAGAAAGCGAAAATGAAGAAAACGGCGAAATATATAGGCGCTGGGCTTGGGGCCTCAGTAGTCGGGGCAGGACTCATGAGTTGGCATGCGTCAGGGGCAGACCAGGACGTACAATCGGACCTTTGGGCGACACTCCTTTTTGATCTCTTCCAGGCGGTGCCCAGTGCGGTGGAGGTACTGAAGGAAGGAAGCACTGCGGAGCAAGATCCGATCAAACTGAGTTCTCTTCACTCTGCGGAGAATGCGAGAGTGCGACTATTCGACTCCGGCGTGGAGTTGGCAGCGAGAAAGGATGGAAGTGACAAGGCTTGGATCGGGCTTTGGAACCACCGAGGGGACGTGGAGGTTGAAGCCGAGAAGGAGGTCAACGTGACATGCAAGACCGGGGCAGTGAAGGTCAAAGCCGGCTCGGGGCAACAGTTTCGGGCGGAGGCCGGGGACATCAATCTGAATGCCACCGGGAGAGTGAATGTGAAGGGAAAGCTGGTTAAACTCGGATGACCGGTCTCGCCCTTCCTACAGCCTCACCCTCATCGTCCGCAGCCGGAGCCCGGAGGCCGGAGACCCAGATGACGGTGGCTCATCATGCCTGACTTCCCCTCGATCCGGGCCACGTTCGACGACGGGAACCGAGAGAACTTCTCCCAACGGATGAGCGCGGACGAGCTGCGTGAACGCGCCGCCGCCGGAGAGTCTCTTTCCGGTGTCATCCTCGAAGACCTCGACCTTTCGGGAGCCGAGTTGGCCGGAGTGGATTTGGGGATGGCGATCTTGCGCCGGGTCACCCTCGCCGGAGCCAACCTCGAGGGGGCGAATCTAGGCGGAAGCATCCTGAACGACGTGGACCTCACCGAGCTCCGGGGGACTGGTCTGGTCCTGACCGGCGTGACCGCCGTCAACGTAGTGGCCGACAGCGCGAACCTCCGGGGGGCCAATCTCATGGGCGCGAGCTTCGAGTCCGAGGCCCGGCTCAAGAAGGACCCATCCGAGATCGACTGGGAAGCCGGCCTGGACGCCCTCACCGAGGACGACTTCGAGGTGGGCCGGTGTTCTTTCGAGGAGGCTGACCTGAGCGAGGCCCTCCTGGCCGGACTGGAGTGCGAGGCAGTGAGCTTCAAGGGCGCGACCCTTGCCGGCGCGGCCCTCCAGGGAGCGGAGCTGGAGCTCTGCGGGCTGGTCGAGGTGAACATGCGTGGGGTCGATCTCACCGGCGCGGAGCTCACGGCCTGCGTGCTGGACGGGGCCGACCTGACGGGAGCGGCCCTCACCGCCGCGACCCTGAAGGGAGTCGTGCTGGAAGGCACGAGCCTGGCGGACGTGAATCTGGCAGGCGCCCAGCTCCAGGAGGTGCCCCTGGCACAGGGCCGGGGGACGCCGTCCAGCCTCCAGCAGGCCGAGCTCACCCAGTGCGACATGACCGGGGTGTCGTGGCCCGGATTGGCCATGGCCGGGGTGAGGCTCCGGGACTGCAAGCTGGACGAGGCGAACCTGAACCGGGCGGAGCTCCAAGAAGCCGTCCTGGAGAACACCTCGCTGGCGGGGGTGCAGCTGGCGGAAGCCGACCTGAGCCACGCCGTGTTTGCGGCCTGCGACCTCCGCGGGGTGGCATGGGAGGGGGTCCAGCTGACAGGCACCCGGTACCCCGGCTGCGACCTCTCCGAAGTGGACCTCTCGGGGCGCGATTTCACCGAAGGCGACTTCACGGAGGTGACGGCCAGGGGGGCCCGCTTCGGCGGATGCGTCCTCCACGACACCGACTTCTCCGGAGCCGACCTGCAGGGAGCCGATTTCTCCCGGGCCTCGC
>SLNQ01000302.1 GCA_007132965.1 Gemmatimonadota bacterium
ACCCTGGACGACGTCTTCCTGGCCCGAACCGGCCGGCAGCTCCGCGATGATTGACCCGGCGGCCCTGAAGCAGCTCACCCTGACCCGGGTGCGGGTCATGCTCCGGGAGCCGGAGATCATCTTCTGGGTCTTCGCCTTTCCGGTCCTCCTGGCCATGGCCATTGGCGTGGCCTTCACCGATCCGGCTCCCGATCAACTCAGGGTGGCGGTGGAGGAGGGCTCCGCCGCCGCGGCGCACCTGGAGGCGCTGGAGGGCCGGGAAGATCTCCAGGTCCAGCTCCTGGCCCCGTCCGACGCCGACGGCGCCCTTCGCCGGGGGGAGGTGGCACTGGTGCTGGGCAGCCTTCGTCCGGACGGAGCGGGGGATACTCAGCCGGAGATCGATCCCGCCCGACTCCTGGTGTTCCGGTACGACCCCACCCGTCCCGAGGGCCGCACGGCCCGGATCGTGGCTGACCAGGCCATCCAGGAGGCCGCCGGGGCGACGCGTCCCGTTACCATCCGGACGCAGGAGGTGGAGCAGACCGGACGCCGCTACATCGACTGGCTGATCCCGGGAATCATCGGGTTCAACCTCATGAGCACCGGGATGTGGGGGGTGGGGTTCTACATCACCCGCAGTCGCCAGAACCTTCAGCTCAAGCGCCTGGTGGCGACCCCGATGCCGCGAAGCCACTTCCTTTTGTCGCAGATCCTGGCTCGCTTTGCCTTCCTGGTGGTGGAGGTACCGCTGGTCATCCTCTTCGCCTGGCTGGCCTTCGACGTCCCCATGGACGGTAGCCCGCTGGCGCTGGCAGTGGTGGTGCTCCTGGGTGCAGCCTGCTTCTCCGGGTTCGGCCTCCTGGCCAGCTCCCGGGTTCGGACCACCGAGGGGGTCAGCGGCATCATCAACGCCATCGTCATGCCCATGGTGGTCCTCTGTGGCGTCTTCTTTTCGCCGGCCCGGTTTCCCGACGCCCTCCAGCCCTTGATCCAGATCCTGCCCCTGACTGCCCTCAACGACGCCCTCCGGGCCATCTACAACGAGGGCCTCCCGCTGGCCGCCACCGCAGGAGACCTGGCGCTCCTGGTGGCCTGGACCGGGCTCACCTTCGGGCTGGCTCTCCGCTGGTTCCGCTGGCAGTGATGGGGCGGCCGCGAAGCCGTGCCCGAGGGAACAAACCTCGGGTTGTGGAGGAAGAATTTTGCGGGGGAAGGCGGGCAGTTGCTGCCTCCGATCCCCTCCGCGACATCGATCACCGGGATATCCACACCCGACCTCCGACCCGACTCATGCCTCCACGACCGACGCCCGACCGCATCCCGCCCTCCGCATCCAACCCCTCCGCAGCCGCCGGTTTTCGCGGCGCTGGCGCGGTTCTGACGGCCTTGGTCCTCCTCGTGGCCGTGCCGGGGCTCTGGTCGCTGGCCCTGGCGGGAGAACTCGATCCGGACACCGACACTCCGTCGCTCCACCTGGAGCTCCGGAGCACGGTTCCCGCCGCCGACACCACGGTGAGCGAGGGGCCCACCGAGGTCCGGCTCATCTTCTCCGAGCCGCCCCAGATGCACGGCACCCGAGTGCGGGTAACGGACAGCCGAGAGGAGCTGATCCCTTCGTCCGACGTCACAGCGGACGAGGAGGATCCCAAGGAGGTCTTCGTAGAGTTCGAAGATCGCCTTCCGCCGGATGAATACACGGTCTTCTGGCGAACCATCGCCCAGGACGGACACGCCCAGAACGGCACCTTCCAGTTCCGAGTCTCAGCTGCCCGGTGATGGAAGCCCTGGTGCCACCGCTTCAACGGTGGCTCCTCTTTTCCGGGGCCCTCCTCCTGACGGGCACCGTGGCCTGGCGAGGCTTCATCGCCCCCCGAGTCCGACAGCGACTGGCTGGCCGAAACGCGCCGGACTCCTTCCACCGTGAGCTTCCCGAAATCACCACGCTGGAGCGCCGGGCGGCAGGCGTCGGCGGGCTGACGGCCCTCCTCCTGGTGGGGGCCTGGATCCTCCGTCTCTGGGCGCAGGTCATGGATTTCCGGGATCCATTCGTCCCACTCCGGGAGGACCTGACCTTTCTCGTGTTCGACACCTTCTGGGGCACGGTCTGGATGGCTCAGGGCGGGCTTGTGATCTTCCTGGTGGGCGGCTTTTTCTTTCTGCGAGGACGGGCCGGGCGTACCCCGCCTCCAGCTCCCGGACTCACGCCCGAGGGGATTCCGCGAAAGGGGCACCGTCCCGTGGAGCTTCCCCTCCGCTGGAAGGTGGTGGCCGGCGGGGTCTTCCTCCTCCTTCTGACCCTCGCCCTGTCGAGTCACGCCATGTCGGTGCCGGCAAACCGCCCCCTGGCGGTCTCGGTGGATCTGGCCCACACCGCGGCCGCTGGAGTGTGGATGGGATCGCTGGCCCTCGTCCTGGCCACGACCGCCGGCCGTGACGACGATGGACGGCTCCTCTCGTTCCAGCTCGGGGTCTTCTCGCCCATGGCGCTGGCCTCGGTGGGCGTCCTCCTCTTCATGGGGCTCCTCCTGTCGGGCTTCCACATGCACGAGATTCCCGCCCTCTGGGAGTCCCGATACGGCCGCACCCTGGGCCTCAAGGTACTGGTGGTTCTCGGGGTCATGGCCGCCGGGTTCTGGAACTGGAGATGGGGACTCCCCCCGCTGCTGGAAGCGGCTGCGCCGCCGGCACGTGCCAGGGCCGCAAAGAAGATCCGCCGATCCGCCGCCCTGGAGGTGACACTGGCCCTCGTCGTCCTCCTCGTCACCGCCGTCCTCGTGGCCACGCCCGTCCCGCCAGGCGCCCACTGATCATCCGCTCTCCCAACCCGCCCCCCCCCCCACGCGCTCCAGACGGTGGTTGGAGAGATGCGGAAGCCGACTCCGGGGACCGGCGGGGGTCGTCTCCCGGAACACCAGGGGGCCGAATCGGGGACCCCTTGAGGGCGCGGTGAC
>SLNQ01000010.1 GCA_007132965.1 Gemmatimonadota bacterium
GCTCCCGTTCGTCCGTTCCCGGACCACGAGGGGCGTCCAGCCGTCGTCCTCCTCCAGCCCCCAGCCTTCGGACGGGGTGCCGGTTCCCGTGCTCAGCACCCCTCGACCCGCGTCCTCCACCCGCCTTCTCGCGTACCCCATCATCCCCTCCTCCGGTTACAGTCCGATCATCTGGTATCTATAATATATTCAGGGGGTTGGGCGACCTCTCAGGTTGGCGCAGGACCGAAAAAGTCGCCTTCGGAGGCCCCGCGACGACCGAATATAAGCCGAACGCCATCGAGGACGCCCTGGAGCGTCTCCAGCGCGGTGTTTCGGGGGCATCCCAGCCCTCACCCACTGCGGGGCCTCAAAGTTGTCAAGGGGAAAATCCCGGGAATTCGAGCCTGCGGCATGGGAATTCGGGACGGGATGGATTATCGTGGCGGGAGCGGGTCCCGTGTGGGAGCCCGACGCCGATCAGGGTCCATCCTGGGTGGGAAGCCGGTCCTGGGTAGGAAGCTGGGCCTGGGTGGGAAGCTGGTCCTGGGTCGAGGTTCGGTCATGGGGAGGAGACCGGTACCGAACAGGGCTCGACTCCCGGACGGAGCTCAAGATCGGCCTGGGGCGCCGGCTCCTGTGCCAGCGCACGATACCCGGGCGGACATTGGCGGCATTGCTCCGGCACTCTTCCGGCGCTTCTCCGGCCCTGCTCCGGTGCTACTCCTCGGGGTCCGCCCACCCTTCATCCACCGCCTGCCGCCACAGGTCGGGGCGCCGCTCCCGGGTGATCTTCCGGGACAGCTCTTCCCGGAAGGCCTCGATGCGTGCGTGGTCGCCGCTCCGGAGCACCTCCGGGACCCGGTGGCCGCGGTACTCCGGGGGGCGGGTCCAGGACGGTGGGCTCAGGAGGGGGCGTTCGTAGAAGGAGTCGGTGGAGGCCGATGCGTGGTCGCCCAGGGCTCCGGGAAGGAGTCGAACCACCGCGTCGGTGACCGCCAGCGCAGCCACCTCGCCACCTGAGAGGACGAAGTCACCCAGGGAGATCTCGTCGGTGGCCAGCTCCTCGGCCACCCGTTGGTCCACGTCCTTGTAGTGCCCGCACAGGAGGGTCAGCTCCGGCTGCACCGAAAAGCGAACGGCATCTACGTGGCGAAAGACCCTTCCTCGGGGCGAGAGTAGCACCACGGGCCCCTCGGGCTCCAGCTCGTCCACGGCCTCGAAGAAGGGCTCGGGCTTCATGACCATTCCCGCGCCTCCGCCGTAGGGGAGGTCGTCCACCGTACGATGCCGGTCATGGGTGTGGTCCCGAAGGTCCACGACCCGGTACTCCACCAATCCGGCCTCGCTGGCCCGCCCGGGAATGCTGAGGCTGAGGGGATCGGTGAAGAAGTCCGGAAAGATGGTGACGATGTTGATCCGCATTGTGCCGGGCCAGTTGGAGGGGGGAAGGTGCAGGTAGGTTACAACTCCAGGAGCCCCTCCGGCGGGTCCACCACGATCCGACCCTCCCGGGTGTCGATGCTCACCACGATGCTCCGGGTATAGGGGATCAGGTACTCGCTCCGGCCGTCGGAGACATCCAGGAGGTCGGCGGGATCCAGAAAGAAGACCTCCCGTATGGTGCCCAGCTCCCTGCCGTCCCGGGTCACCACGGCCATGCCCAGGAGCTCGTGGTAGAAGAGCTCGTCTTCGGCGGCCGGCTCCACGTCCTCGAAGGGGCGCAGAAGGTATCGGCCCCGGAGGAAGTCGGCCTGCGTTCGGTCCTCCACCCCCTCGAACCGGATCAGAAACGCCGTCTTGTGGGGCCTGACCTCGGCGATGCGGACCGGGGGGAAGAACTCGTCCGGCGCCTGGCCCCGGGCGTCACCGACCCGGAGTTCGACCCCCTCCTGGAAGGTGCTCTCCGGTCGGTCGGTGAGGGTCATGACCAGGAGCTCGCCCCGGGTTCCATGGGGGCGACTCACGTGTCCGACGACCACGAAGGGGGGATCGGATCCCCTGCTCATGGAATGGGAGGAGGAGATCAGTCCTCCTTCTTCTCCGCGTCCTCGTCGGTGTCGTCGGCCTCGGCCTTCGGGGCCTCTTCCGCCTCAGCTTCGGGCTCCTCGCCGGCGTCGGCGGTCTCCTCGACTTCGGCTGCCTTCTCCGCCTCGGCTGCCTCTTCGGCCTCGGCTGCCTCCTCGACCTTGGCTGCCGCTTCGGCTTTTTCGGCCTTCGCCTCAGCTTCGGCCTTCGCCTCGTCCTCGGCCATTTCCCGCTCGGCCTTCCGGCGTGCAGCGAGCTCCTCGGCCTCCTGGGCCTTCTTCTCTTCGCGGTCCACCTCGCCGAAGGCGATGGTGTCGTCGCCGCCCATTCGGGCCTTGGCCACCAACGTCTTCACGGTGTGGGAGGGAGTGGCGCCCTGCTCCAGCCAGTAGTCCACCCGTTCCAGGTCCAGGACCACACGGGCCGGCTGGGTGAGGGGCTGGTAGTAGCCAAGGCTCTCCACGAAGCCACCGTCGCGGGCCTTGGCCCGATCGGCCACCACCACGCGATAATGCGGCTGCTTTTTCCGGCCCATACGCCGGAGTCGAATACGAACGGCCATGTGTATCTCTTTTCCGTTTGCCTGCGTTCCGGCCCGTCCGCGTGACGGGCTCAGGAGTCCAACCGGCGAGCTAGCGGGACAGCATCCCCTTCATCCCCGGCATTCCCTGCATTCCCTTCATCTTCTTCATCATCTTCCGCATCTGCTTGAACTGCTTCAGGAGGCGGTTCACCTCCGCTACCGAACGACCACTGCCCCGGGCGATTCGGACCCGCCGCGACCGGTTGATGATCTCCGGGCGGCGTCGCTCATCCGGAGTCATCGAAAGGATGATGGCCTCGGTGTGCTTCAGCCGCTTGGGATCCATGTTCGCCGCCGGCAGCTTGTTCTTCATGCCCGGGATCAGCTTCATGAGCTGGTCCAGCGGGCCCATCTTCTGTACCTGCCGCATAGCCACCAGGAAGTCCTCCAGATTGAACTTCCCCTTGCCCATCACCTTGGCCTCGAGCTGGGCCGCGTCCTCGTCGGCCACCGCCCGCTCGGCCCGTTCCACCAGGCCCACCACATCCCCCTTCTGGAGGATCCGGCCGGCCAGGCGCTCCGGGTCGGCAGCGTCCAGGTCGTCCACCCCCTCTCCCACACCCACGAACTTGATGGGTTTGCCCACCACGCTCCGGATGGAGAGGGCCGCGCCGCCCCGGGCGTCGCCGTCCATCTTGGTGAGGACGATGCCGGAGACGCCCAAGGCGTCGTCGAAGCCCTGGGCGATCCGCACCGCCTCCTGCCCCGTCATGGCGTCGGCCACGAAGAGGATCTCGTCGGGAGCCACCGCGTCGCGGATCCGTCCCAGCTCGTCCATCAGCGGCTCGTCGATCTGGAGCCGTCCCGCCGTGTCCACGATGAGGACCGACCGGTTCTGCTCCCGGGCCGCCGCCAGCGCGTCCCGGGCCGTCACCACCGGATCCCCTCCCGCCTCACCGACGTGGATGGGGACCTGAACCTGCTCAGCCAGCGTGGTGAGCTGCTCCACCGCCGCGGGTCGCACCAGGTCGCAGGCGGCCAGCATGGGTTCCCGGCCCTCCCGGAGGAGGCGCCGTGCCAGCTTGGCCGCCGTGGTCGTCTTTCCCGAACCCTGCAGGCCCACCACCAGGATCACGGTGGGCGGCGTCTGGGCCCACTCGAGCGTGGGTCTTCCCTCTCCCAGCAGCTCGGCCAGTTCGTCCTGGACAATCTTGACGATCTGCTGGCCCGGCGAGACCGACTTCAGAACGTCCGCACCCAGGGCCCGTTCCTCCACCCGCTTGAGGAACTCCCGGGTGACCTTGTAGTTGACGTCGGCCTCCAGGAGAACCCGACGGATCTCCCGGAGCCCTTCCTTGATCATGGACTCGTTGAGCACCCCGCGCTGGCGAAACTTGCCCAGCACGGAGTCCAGCTTTTCGCTCAACTCATCGAACATGAAGCGTCGAACCCTCGGTGGTGGTGCCTTTCGTGACCCCTGTGGCTCCAGCGCACAGGTGCAGAGCTATTTAAGCTAATGACCTGCAGACGCCTTGTGAAGGTCAAGCCACGCGGACGATCTGGCTGCGCCGGGTTCCCACCGAGACCATCTCGATGGGCGCCCCGGTGAGCTCCTGGATCCGGTCCAGGTAGCTGCGAGCATTGGCGGGGAGATCGTCCAGGCTCCGGGCCTCGGTGGTGGGAGCCTGCCAGCCCGGGTGGGTCTCCAGGATGGGCTCCACCGACTCCAGCCCCCAGGTATCGGCCGGGAACTCCTCCACCACCCCGGCCGGAGTGCGGTAGCCGGTGGCCACGGAGACCTCCGGGAGGGTGTCCAGGACGTCGAGCTTGGTCACCGCCAGGCCCGTGAGCCCATTCACCCGAGCGGCGTGCCGAGCCAGGACGGCGTCAAACCAGCCACAGCGGCGGGGCCGACCGGTGGTGGCGCCGAACTCTCCGCCCAGCTCCCTCATCCGCTCGTCCATCTCGGCGTCGAACTCGGTGGGCAGGGGGCCGTTGCCCACCCGGGTGGTGTAGGCCTTCACCACACCCAGCACCGAACGGATCCGGGTGGGTCCCACCCCGATGCCGGTGGCAGCCGCGGCCGCGGTGGTGTTGGACGACGTGACGTACGGATAGGTGCCATGGTCAAGGTCCAACGCCGTTCCCTGGGCACCCTCCAGCAGAACCCTCTCGTCCCTGGCCAAGGCCAGGTCCACCTCGCGCCCCGTGTCGGTGGCCAGCGCCAGGAGCCGATCCCGGAGCCCGATCACCTCTTCCACCGCCTCGTCCAGGTCCTGGTCCTCCGAGCGTCCCAGATCGGCCAGCTGGGCCCGAGCCCGCTCCACGCCCCGCCCAACCAACTCGCGGAACCGAGCCTCGTCCTCCAGGTCCGCCACCCGGATCCCCCGGCGTCCCGCCTTGTCCTCGTAGGCTGGACCGATCCCGCGACCGGTGGTCCCGATCTTGTCGGCAGCCCGGTCTTCCAGAGCCCTATCCAGGACCCGGTGGTACGGGAGCAGGAGGTGGGCCCGGCGGCTGACCCCCACGCGATCCTGCACCTCGATGCCCCGGGCCAGAAGGGCGTCGTACTCGTGGAAGAACTGGAGCAGGTCCAGGACCACCCCGTTGCCCAGAAGGCATCGCTTGGCGGGATGCAGGATCCCCGACGGGATCTGGTGCAGGATGAACTCCTCCTCACCCACGTGCACGGTGTGGCCGGCGTTGGCGCCCCCCTGGTAGCGGGCCACCACGTCCACTTCCTCGGCCAACACGTCAACGATCTTTCCCTTTCCCTCGTCGCCCCACTGGCACCCCACCACCACCACGCACGGGCTGGATCCGGCTGGTTCGTACACCGTTCTGGTTCGCTCCTTGCGGGGTTTTGTCGGCCCTCGCGCCGGACCGGGGAGCCCGAAGCGGGGGGACAAACCCCCATGGACATGAAAAAAGCCCTTCCCGGAGGGAGGGGCTCGCTGGACGCAGCTTCGCTGGCTGCTGGATCCTTGAGGAGAAGGTACCCCCGGGCCTTCGGGGTGTCAAGAAAAAGAGGGGTGCGCCTCGGCTCCCTGCCTTCACGCCTCCAGGAGCTTTGCCCTTTCCAGCGCCGTCCGTACCGCTCCCCGCCCTTTCTCGTCCAGGGGCTTGAGCGGGGGGCGGGGCGCTCCGCCGTGCAGTCCCAGCAGGTCCAACCCGGCCTTCACCCCGGGCACCCCCCAGCGGGCCACCACGGCATTGTGGAGAGGCCCCACCTGTTCCTGAAGCCGCCCGGCCTCGGCGGCACGATCCTCCATGAAGGCTCGGTGCAGGTCGGCGCTCCACCCGGGGACCAGGTTGGCCACCCCCAGGATCCCGCCCACCGCACCCACCTCCAGCGACGCATAGAGCGTGGCCCCGTTTCCCACCAGGACCTGGAAGTCGGAGCGGGCACGGGTGACATACTCCGCCAGCAGGTCCAGGTCCCCGCGGGAATCCTTCACCCCGATGATGTTGGGGTGCTCCGACAGCTCGGCCACCAGCCCGGACGCCAGTTCTACCGTACTGAAGCGGAGGGGCACCTGATAGAGGATCACCGGGACCCGGGCCTCCTCGGCCACCGCCAGGTAGTGGTCCCGGAGCACGCCCGGGCTCATGGCGCCCCGGTAGTAGGCTGGGGGCTGAACCAGGACAGCGTCGGCGCCGGCGTCGCTGGCGTCCCGCGTCAGTGCGTGGGTGGCCCGGGTGGATTCGGCGCCGGTACCGGCCACCAGTAGGCGCTCCGGCCCCACGACGTCCCGGACCGCCTCCAGAGCGACACGCCGTTCGTCCCGGTCCAGGAGAACCGCCTCGCCGGTGGACCCTGCCACCACCACACCTCTCACCGGGTGCTCAAGCCAGCTCCGTACGTTGGCCCGCAAGGCCACCGGGTCCAGCTCGCCGGTCACCGCATCGAAGGGGGTCGCAACGGGAATCAGGATGCCGTTCACGTCCATGGAGTCTCCCGGTCAGCCATCGCGAGAAAAGCCCGGATCACCGTACATATGCCCCATCATGTCGTCCTTTCCCTCAGGCGATCTCTCACCCAGGAACTTCATCTTGAGCTCGAAGTCGGAGGGGTTGGTGGCTGCCGCCTTCGCCACCTCGAAGGTCACCATCTCCCGGTGCACCAGTTCGGCCAGGTGCTGGTCGAACGTCTGCGAGCCGTAGTGCTCCCGTCCCTCGGCAATGAGGTCGGAGATCTCCGGCACCCGCTCGGGGTCCCGAATGCAATCGCGGATGGTGCCTGTCACTACCATCACCTCGCACGCCACCACCCGCCCAGAACGGTCGGCCATGGGGAGCAGTCGCTGCGAGATGATGGCCTGAAGGGTCTCGGAAAGGCGAATCCGGACCATCTCCTGCTCCGAGCGGTCGAAGACGGCGATGAGCCGGCTGATGGTCTGCACCGCGTCCTGGGTGTGGACCGTGGAGATGACCAGGTGACCGGTCTCGGCCGCCTTCAGGGCGATGTCGATGGTCTCGGTGTCGCGCATCTCCCCGATGAGGATCACGTCGGGATCCTGGCGCAACGCCGCCCGGAGGCCGTCGTTGAAGTTCATGGTGTCGGTCCCCACGTCCCGCTGGGTGATGGACGACTTCCGGTCACGGTGCAGGAACTCGATGGGATTCTCCAGCGTCACCACATGCTTGCTGGCCTGCTGGTTGATATGCTGCACCATGGCCGCCATGGTCGAGCTCTTGCCCGAGCCGGTGACTCCAGTCACCAGAATGAGTCCCCGGTCGTGCTCGGAGATGGTCTCCAGCACCGAGGGCAACCTCAGCTCCTCGAAATTGGGGACGTCGAAGGGAATGACCCGCATGACGATCATGAGGGTTCCCCGCTGCCGCAGGATATTGACCCGGAAGCGCCCGAGCCCCGAGAGCCCCCACGAACAGTCCAGGTCGGTGAGGTCGTCGATGCGCTCCCGGTCCGACTCCCGGGGGATCAGCTTGAGAGCGAGCGCCCTCACCTGCTCCTGGCTCAGACGCTGCTGGGTCAGGGGCACGAGCTGGCCGTGGATCCGAGCGCGAACCACGTCGCCGGCCTTCAGGTGGATGTCACTGGCCCCCCGCTGGATGGCGGCCTTGAAGATTTCGGTCATGGGATCATCCGGAAGATGTAACGAGTCGAGGCCGGCTTCAGGACCTGCGGCGCACCGCATCCAGCCGGGCGCCGTGCCTCGCAGCAAAGTATAGGCACGCACCACCCCGACCCGCCACCGACGGACCGGGGGGCTGCCGGGCTCAGCGGGACCGACCTCCGGCCCAGTCCATACCCATACGCTCCCGAACCTCCCGGATGGTGGACCGGGCCTCCCGGCGGGCCCGCTCGGCCCCCTCCTCCAGGATCCGGTACACCTGGTCCGGGTCAGCGCGGAGCTCGGCGGCCCGGGCCCGGGCACCTGAAAAGTGGTCCACAATGGAGTCCGACAGGATCTTCTTGCACTCCACGCACCCCCGGGTGCCGGCCCGGCACTGCTGGGCGATGTCGGGAATCCGCTCCGGGTCGGTGAAGTGCTTGTGGAGGGTGAAGACGTTGCACACCTCCGGTCGCCCGGGATCGTCGCGCCGAACCCGCTGGGGGTCGGTAACAGCGGTGCGGACACGACCCCACACCTCGTCCGGTTCGGCCAGGATGCCCACGGTGTTGTCCAACGACTTGCTCATCTTGGCATTGCCGTCGAGCCCCAGAATTCGACCGGCCTCGCTCAAGATGGGTTGGGGCTCCGGGAAGAGCGAGCCGAACCTGCCATTCCAGCGACGGGCAATCTCCCGGGTGAGCTCCAGGTGCTGGAGCTGGTCCTCCCCCACCGGAACCGCAGTGGCCCGGTACAGGAGGATGTCGGCAGCCTGCAGGATGGGATAGTTCAGAAGCCCCGCCGGGATGGATTCCAGGCGAGCCGACTTGTCCTTGTACTGGGTCATGCGTTCCAGCTCGCCCACCGGGGCCACGGCGTTCAGCAGCCAGGCCAGCTCGGTGTGCTCGGCCACGTCGGATTGGACGAAGATGGTGCTCCGCTCCGGGTCGAGGCCCACGGCCAGGAAGCTCACCGCCAGGTCGAACACCCGGGTCGGAAGCTCGTCCGGCGAGAATTCGCCGGTGATGGCGTGCTGGTCCACGATACAGAAGAAGCACTCGTGGTCGTCCTGCAACCGCACCCACTGACGGAGCGCGCCCAGGTAGTTGCCCAGGTGCGCTTCTCCGGAGGGCTGCATCCCGCTGAAGACCCGGGAGGCAGCCCCCGCCTCACCGGAGGTGGGCTGCTCGGTCGCTGCGCTTGGATCGGCCATGGCTCTTGTCTGAAGGCCCGGCGGCCCCGGCAGATCGGAACCCGGGGCTCGCTTCGTGGTCGTTACTTACGTGAGTCGCTAAGTTAGCCCTGGCCGGGGCGCCTTTGAAGTGCTCCCTCGCCCCTCGTCGTCCGGGCCCCAACCCCTCCCCACCCGATCCACTCATGCGCCAACTTCTCCAGACAGCGCTGGCCGCCGCCGAGTCCGCCGCTCGAATCCACCGGGTGTGGGCCGGCCGAATCCGCTCGGAAGACGCCCGGGAGAAGACCACCTCCTCGGACTACGTGAGCCGGGTGGACACCGAAGCCCAGGAAGCCGCGGTGACCCGTATCCGCTCCGAGTTTCCGGACCACCCTGTCCTGGCCGAGGAGGAGGAGGGCGAAGGCACGGACGGGCGGGGGGGCACCGGTCGCGCGCCCACCTGGGTCATCGACCCCCTGGACGGAACCACCAACTTTCTGCACGGCCATCCGGCCTACGCCAGCTCGGTGGGCGTGGTGCTGGACGGTGAGCCCATCGCCGGGGCCGTGGTGGCGGCTGCCACCGGTGAGCGCTGGTGGGCCGCCCGCGACCAGGGGGCCTTCCGCAACGGCGACCGCATCCGGGTCTCCCACACCCGGGAGCTCCGCTTCGCCCTGGTGGGGACGGGGTTCCCCTTCAAGCTCGTAGACCGCCTCCCCGAGTATGCCGAACAGTTCAAGCGGGTGCTCCCTGCCACGTCGGGCATTCGCCGGGGCGGCTCGGCGGCGCTGGACCTCTGCTACCTGGCCCAGGGGTCGCTGGACGCCTTCTGGGAGCTCCAGCTGAGTGGATGGGACATCGCCGGGGGCCTGGCGATCCTTGCCGAAGCCGGCGGGGTGGCCGAGTCCATGGAGGGCACCCCCCTGGACCCGGTGAGGGGAGGAAGCGTCCTGGCCGGCAACTCGCCCGGGCTCATGGCCCAGCTTGGCAAGTGCCTGGAGGGAACCTCCCCCCAGTGACAAAACCCCCCGAACCGCCCGAAGCGGCTCGGAGGGTGAAGGGGTCACGGAGCCGGAGCTCCGCGTGCCACCGACGACTCAGGCGCCGGACTCGGACCGGATCTCGATCCGCCGGCTCTTGGCCTCGGCCACCTTGGGCATGTGGACGGTGAGAACACCGTTCTCGAAGGTGGCGCTGATGTTGTCGCCGTTGACCGTGCGGGGAAGGGTGAAGGACCGCTGGAAGCTTCCCCAGCGCCGCTCCCAGAGATGGTAGCGCCGGTCATCCTTCTGCTCCCTCTCCTGCTCCTTGGTTCCGTGAATCGTGAGCACGTTGTTCTCGAGCTCGATCTCCACGTCCTCTTCACGCATGCCCGGAAGCTCGGCAGTGAGCACCAGCTCGTCCTTGGTCTCTTCGACGTTCACCGCGGGAACCCAGCTCGTGGCGTCCCGGTCGCTGGTGGCGTCGCCGAACATCCGGTTCAGCCGATTGGACATGTCTTCCAGCTCCTGCCAGGCCGTGGGCCAGCTCCGATTGCGATACCGCGTGATTGCCATTGTCTTCTCCTCCTTTTGCGTCGGGGTGGAACTCTGCCAGATTTCGCCGGCGCACTGCTGATGCCCCTGCTGCGAAATGGCGCCAACTCCGCTGCCTATTGGTTGCACGAGGCATGCCAGGGCTCACGGCCCTTCGGTCTGCCAAATCGTCCCTCACCAACGAGTTAATCCCTTGACAGGACTGTCAGAGTGACCGATTCGGACCCAGTGGTCTTCAAGTTTGGCGGTACGTCGGTGGGCGGCGGACACCGCATCCGGGAATCAGCCCGGCTGGTGGCGGCGGCCGGGGCCACACCGGTGGTGGTGGTCTCGGCCATGGCGGGGGTCACCGCCGAGCTGACGAGGATCGCCGCGCTGCCCTCTGGACCTCGGCGCATGGACGCCCTCCGGACGCTCCTGGAGCGCCACCGGGAGGCGGCCCGGCAGGTGTTGGGGGAGGACGACGCCTCCGGCGGACCATCCTCCCCCAGGACCGCGCTGGAGCAGCGGATCGAGGCCGTGGGCGAGGCGTTGGCCCGGGAGCTTGAGGCCGACGGCGACCCCCGGGTCCGCACCGACGCTCTGGTGGCTCGAGGAGAAGACCTCTCCTCGGCCCTCATGGCCGCAGCCCTCCGGGACCTGGGGGTCCCGGCCCAGGAGGTGGACGCCCGGAAGGTGGTCCGGACCGACGCCGGCTTCGGCCAGGCGATCCCCAGGGACGAGGTCACCGTCCGACTGGCGTGGAAGCACCTCTTTCCCCTGGTCTCGGAGGGGGTGGTGCCGGTGATGCAGGGCTTCATCGGCGCCGACGATCAGGGCCGCACCACCACGCTGGGCAGGGGAGGCTCGGATTTCACCGCCGCCATCGTGGGAGCGGCGCTGGAGGCTCGGCAGGTGACCATCTGGACCGACGTGGACGGAATCTACTCGGCAGACCCGAACCGGATTCCCGGGGCCCGGATCATCCAGGAACTGGGCTTCGAGGAGGCAGTGGAGCTGGCCTACTTCGGGGCCCGGGTCATTCACCCCGCAGCCGCCAAGCACGCGGTGGCCCGGGGGGTCAGCCTCCGGATACGCAACAGCTTCAACCCCGGGGCGCCGGGGACCCTCATCCGCAGCGATCGGCGGGAAA
>SLNQ01000076.1 GCA_007132965.1 Gemmatimonadota bacterium
AGCCCGTCTCCATGGCCAACATCCGGGAGGTCTCGGAGGTCTGCCGGGAGCACGGCATCCCCCTCTACATGGACGCCTGCCGCTTTGCAGAGAACGCCTACATGATCCGGCTCCGCGAGGACGGGTACGCCGACCGGCCGGTGCGGGAGATCGCCCGGGAGATCTTCTCCCACGCCCAGGGATGCACCATGTCGGCCAAGAAGGACGGCCTGGCCAACATCGGCGGGTTCGTGGCCACCAACGACCCGGAGCTGGCTCGCCGACAGCGTAACGTTCTGATCCTCACCGAAGGGTTTCCCACCTACGGTGGCCTGGCGGGACGGGACCTGGAAGCCATCGCCATCGGGCTCCGGGAGGTGCTGGAGGAGGACTACCTGGAGTATCGGCTGGCTTCGGTCCGCTACCTGGGCGAGGCCATCGCCGAGGCGGGCGTGCCCATCGTGCAGCCGCCGGGCGGGCACGCCATATACATCGACGCCGCGGCCTTCCTTCCCCACGTGCCCCCGCTGGAGTTGCCCGGCCAGACGGTGGTGGCCGAGCTTTATCTGGAGGGGGGGATCCGGTGCGTGGAGGTGGGCACGGTCATGTTCGGTCGACGGGATCCGGAGACGGGTGAGGAGCACCCGGCGCCCATGGAGCTGGTGCGGTTGGCCCTTCCCCGACGGGTCTACACCCAGAGCCACGTGGACTTCATGGTGGAGGCCATCGTGGCCTTCGGAGAGCGGAAGGACTCGGTGGGCGGCTACCGGTTCACCTACCAGGAGCCGGTACTGCGGCACTTTACCGCCCGCTTCGAGCCCCTCTACGAGGTGGTGGGCTGAGCGCCAGGTATCGCGGATTGTGCCTGGGGCCCCCTGCTGGCCAGGGGATCCGGGGACCTTGCTCGCCGGGCCCCTCCCGGGAACCCTCGGCTCTCGCGGCGGTTAGACTTCAGGAGACTCCGTTCGGCTGACCGCCCCCTACTCCGATCCCCTGATTGATGCGACGTCGCTTCGTCTTCGCCGTCCTGGCCCTCCTGGCCCTCCCCGCATTGGGCTCCATCGGGGCGGCGCCCGGCTTTGGCGTGGACCCCACCTGGGACCTGGGGCTGGCGGCCCAGGACGTGGAGATTCTGGGGGAAGAGTACGGCACCCGGCCGCCGGACGGCTACTTCCGTGAGCTGGAGCGAGACCCCAACGCATTCCAGTTCCAGCGCGAGGGCCTGGAGCGGCTCCGCTACATGCAGCAGATGCGGGGCGCCCGCTTTCCGGACCTGATCCTCCACTATGGCGATCCGGCCCGGACCCTGGGGCCTCGCCACATTCCCATGGTAGGGACCTTTCGGTTTCCGCTGGTGCTGGGCGCCTTCGCCGATTCGCCCGAGCCGGAGTTCGACCAGGATCGAGTTCAGGCGGAATACTTCGACGGCCCCAACAGCTACCACCAGACCGTCACCGAGCTCTACGACGAGATGTCCGGGGGACGGGTCCAGCTGGAGGGCACCACCTTTCCCTGGGTCCAGGTTGAGCTGTCGCAGAGTCAGGTCACCCTGAACAACGCCGGACTGTCGTCCAGTCGGGAGGAAGGGGTGGGAGCCTTCGTGGAGCAGATCGTGAGGGCTCTCGACGAACAGGGTGTGGACTGGAGCCAGTTCGACAACACGGGAGACGGTTTCGTGGACGTGTTGTCGGTGATCCATCCCACCCACGGCGCCGAGTGCGACGGCGGGGCGAGCCGGGTCTGGTCGCACCGCTGGAACCTGCAGAGCGCCACCCAGGGGCGGCTGGAGTCCGGGATACGGACCAGCACGCCCCGGCCCGAAGGGGGCGGCTACATCCACGTCAACGACTATACCATACAGCCGGTCCTGAACTGCAACGCCGACGACATCAACCAGATCGGCGTCTTTGCCCACGAGCTGGGACACGGATTCGGGCTCCCGGATCTCTACGGCACCTACGGGGCGGCGGTCCGGGGCGCCGGCCGGTGGGACCTCATGGGCACGGGCGCCTGGGGATGTCGCGGCGGTGATCCCGCCCGCCCGTGTCACATGGGCGCGTGGAGCAAGGCGGTGCTGGGCTGGGTCGATATCGTCGAGGTGGAGGCTGAGACCGACCACGGCGCCATTACCCTTCCCCCGGTGCAGACCACCCACGAGGTGCTGCGGATTCCGGCGGAGGACGGATCTCCCGAGTTTCTCCTGCTGGAGAACCGGCAGCGGGTGGGCTCGGACCAGAACCTGTGGGAACCGGGGCTCCTGATCTGGCAGGTGGATTCCAACGTGCTGGAGAGCCGGTGGCCCTCCAACAGGATCAACACCGATCAGAACCACCTCGGGGTGTGGCTTAGACAGGCCGACGGCCGAAACGAGCTGGCCGTCGCCGGACCCAGCCACGGCGATCCCGGCGACCCTTTCCCGGGCTGCATCAAGGACTCCTACTGGGACTACTTCGATTCGTCGAAGCCATGTCTCCGGACCAACACGCGCTTCCACGCCGGAAGCGAGCCGGCCGCCCGGACCCACGGGGACGCTCCCTTTGGTGTGACCATCACGGGAATCGAACTCCTGGGTGACGAGCCCCACGACGTCCGCTTCGACCTCACGACCCGGCGCACTCGTGTCACGCTCTCCCGGGAGGGCGAGGAAGATCCCACCGGAGGCGCCCCCTATCGGATCGACGGGGAGCCCCGCTCCGGCGACCCTCTGGTGGTGGAGGCGTTCCCCTTCGACGAACTGCAGATCGAAGCGCCTGCGGGCCAGGAGCTGGAGGAGGGGATTCGGGTGGGGTTTCAGGGGTGGTCCGACGGGGCCCCCAGGGTTCGGACGCTCGAGGTCCCCCTGACCGACACGGAACTCACCGCGACTTACGGCGACCGGGAGCTGCGGGTCCAGTGGGCCCCTGACGCTGATGGCGGTGACGGTCCGCCCGGCGACCTGGTGAGCGATCCATACTCGGCCGACCTCTGGTTCATGGAGGGCACCGAGGTCGAGCTGGAGGCGAAGCCCCGCTCCGGCTACTCCTTTCTGGAGTGGACCGGAGCGCTGGCGGGCCGGGAGAACCCCACCACAGTCACGGTCGATGCCCCCATGAAGGTCGAGGCGGAGTTCAGCTTCGACTTCGGCGTGGCCGGGCTCGACGGGGAGATCCACCTGCCGGCGGCCGAGCCCGGTCAGGTGGAACTCCGGGCCAATGCAGCACAGCAGCCGGTGGAATGGACGCTCGTCGAAGGCAGCCTTCCGGCGGGGTTCCGCCTGTCGGGCTTCACGCTTCCACGGCTGTTCGGCGTCCCCATGGAGATGGGGCGCTTCCCCGTCACGCTCCGGGTTCGAGACGCCGCCGGTCACGAAGCCCAGGCCAGCGTGATCCTCGAGGTGGGGCGCCCGGCGGTGGGCGTCGCCGAGCTCACAGGCCCGTTCCTGGGTGACGAGGAGGCCCTGAGCGCGGCACAGAAGGAGTTCCTGGACGGCCTGGGCAACGGCACCGGGAGCTACGACGTGGGTGACCTGCGAAGCTACCTCCGGGATCATCCGGACCTTCTCGATGCCGCAGGTGCTCCCACGGGGGTCCCGACGCGGTCGTCGTCCGAGGCGGGTGTGGTGACGAGAGACGATTCCGGATGGGTCATCCGACTGGACGTGAACGGTGGAGAGGGAGGAGGACGATGACGACGAAGCCGCAGTGCAGTCACAGACCCGCCGGGCGGATCCTGGCCGGGGTCATGCTGGCTTCCCTCCTCGTGTTCACGGGGTGTGACCGCACCCCCAGCGGCGAGGGAGACTGGGAGGTGACCATTCAAGGACCCGACGGTCCCTTCGGCGCCGCGGTGGTCCTGGTCTCCGGCGACGGCGTGCTGGATGTGGTCGGCGCCTCGGGTACCAGGGTCTGGAGTCGGGAGGTGGACGAGGGTGAGTTCCGAGCCGTGGTCATCCAGCCCGCATCTTCGGGAAGCGCCGATTTCCGGATACGGGTCCGGGAGGTGGGTGATCCGGCGCCTTCGGTGACCATTCTCGAGTTGGCGGGCATGGACGACGAACCGGTCCCACTGACGGCGAACCACACGCCCCGCTACAGGCGCTAGCTTTTTCGGTCCGGGTTGATTTCGGCGGGCACCGGGCCGAGCTTAACCGGCGACCCAATCGATCAGACTCCAGCCGCCCCGGACGAGCCGACGTGCCGAAAAGAGACGACCTGCACACCATCCTGATCCTGGGCTCCGGCCCCATCGTCATTGGTCAGGCCTGCGAGTTCGATTACTCGGGAACCCAGGCGGTCCGGGCCCTGAAGGAGGAGGGCTACCGGGTCATCCTGGTGAACTCGAACCCGGCCACCATCATGACCGATCCCGAACTGGCGGATCGGACCTACGTGGAGCCCCTAACCACCGAGTGGGTGGCTCGGGTCATCGAGAAGGAGCGGCCCGATGCCATCCTTCCCACCATGGGGGGGCAGACCGCTCTGACCGTGGCCATGGAGCTCCACGAGCAGGGAATCCTGGACACCTACGGGGTCGAACTCATCGGTGCCAACGCCCGCTCCATCGAGATGGCCGAGGATAGGGAGGAGTTCACCGCCGCCATGGGCCGGATCGGGCTCGCGGTGCCCCACGGGGGATTCGCCGGAACCCTGGCCGAGGCCCTGGAGATCGTGGAGGACACAGGCTACCCTGCCATTATACGGCCGTCCTACACCCTGGGGGGAACCGGGGGCGGAATCGCTTACAATCGGGAGGAGTTCGAGCAGGCGGTGCGGCGTGGGCTCGACGCCTCGCCCATCACCGAAGTGCTGGTGGACCGCTCGGTGATTGGCTGGAAGGAGTACGAGCTGGAGGTGGTCCGGGACGGCGATGACAACGTCATCATCATCTGCTCCATCGAGAACTTCGATGCCATGGGGGTGCACACCGGGGACTCCATTACTGTGGCGCCGGCCCAGACCCTCTCCGACGTGGAGTTCCAGGAGATGCGGGACGCGGCCATCGCCATCATCCGGGAGATCGGGGTGGAGGCCGGGGGCTGCAACATCCAGTTCGCCGTGAGTCCGGAAACGGGTGAACTCCTGGTCATCGAGATGAATCCTCGGGTAAGCCGCTCTTCGGCATTGGCGTCGAAGGCCACGGGCTTTCCCATTGCCCGGGTGGGTGCCAAGCTGGCCGTGGGATATCGGCTGCACGAGCTTCCCAACGACATTACCCGGAACACGCCGGCGTCCTTCGAGCCGACCCTGGATTACGTGGTGGTCAAGTTCCCCCGGTTCGCATTCGAGAAGTTTCCGGAGGTGGACCCCACCCTGGGCGTCCAGATGAAGGCGGTGGGCGAGGTCATGGCCATCGGCCGCACCTTCAAGGCGGCCTGGCAGAAGGGGCTTCGGGGTCTCGAGGTGGATCGGATCGGGTGGGTCTCGGGAGACACCCTGGACGATGACGGGCTGACGGCCGACGACCGGGAGTCGCTCCTGGCGGCGCTCCGTCGCCCCACCGCCGAGCGCCCCTTTCAGCTCAAAAGGGCGTTGGAGGCGGCTCTGGGCGCCCACTCGGAGGGTACGGCTGAGGATCCGGCCCGCCCCGCCACCTTCCAGGAGATCCAGCGGGCAACGCACATCGACCCGTGGTTTCTGGACCAGCTCCTCGAGATCGTGGAGATGGAACGCTGGTATGCCGACCTCGAAGAGGTGACGGCAGACGAGCTCCGCTGGATGAAGCGGAACGGCTTCTCGGACCTGCAACTGGCTCGGCTCCGCGACGAGTCCGAGGTGGAGGTTCGGGCCCGGCGGTGGGAGTGGGGGATCCGTCCCACCTACAACGTGGTGGACACCTGTGCCGGCGAGTTTCCCTCCGAGACCCCTTACTTCTACTCCTCGTACGAGAGTGAGGACGAGGCCCGGCCCAGTGATCGGGAGAAGGTGGTGATCCTGGGGAGCGGTCCGAACCGGATCGGCCAGGGCATCGAGTTCGACTACTGCTGCGTGCAGGCGGTGCTGGCGCTGCGGGAGGCCGGATACGAGACCATCATGGTGAACTCGAATCCGGAGACCGTCTCCACCGACTTCGACATCTCGGACCGCCTCTACTTCGAGCCCCTGACGCTGGAGGACGTCCTGGAGATCGTGGACCGGGAGCAACCCCTCGGGGTGGTGGTACAGCTGGGCGGACAGACGCCGCTGAACCTGGCCAAGGGCCTGGAGGCGGCCGGAGTCCCCATCCTGGGCACTCCGGTAGACGCCATCGACCGGGCCGAGGACCGGGAACGGTTTGAGCAGGTGTGCCGGAAGGTGGGGGCGTTGGTACCCCCGAACGGGGTCGCCACCTCCCTGGAGGAGGCGCTGGCAGTGGCGGGACGCGTGGGATACCCGGTCCTGGTCCGGCCTTCGTACGTCCTTGGAGGCCGGGGCATGGAAATCGTGTACGACGACGAGGCGCTGGAGAGCTACTTTGCCCGGGCGGTAAAGGCCTCGCCGGACCACCCGGTGCTCATTGACAGCTTCATCGAGGACGCCTTCGAAGCCGACGTGGACGCCCTGGCCGACGGCACGGACGTGGTCATCGGAGGCATCATGCAGCACATCGAGGACGCCGGGGTCCACTCCGGCGATTCGGCCTGCGTGCTTCCTCCCTACCGTCTGGGTCCGGAGGAGCTGGACCGCATCCGAGAGCTCACCCGGGCGTTTGCCCTGGAGCTGGGCGTGGTGGGGCTGCTGAATATCCAGTACGCCATCCGTGACGGGAAGGTCTACGTGCTGGAGGTGAACCCCAGGGCCTCCCGGACCATCCCGTTCGTGAGCAAGGCCACCGGCGTGCCGCTGGCCCGCCTGGCGGCCCGGGTCATGGCTGGAGAGCCGCTTGCAGACCTGGACGCTCCCCCCGAGCCCCAGGTGCAGGGAGTGGCGGTGAAGGAGGCCGTGTTCCCCTTCAACCGCTTCGACGTGGACATCCTGCTGGGGCCGGAGATGCGTTCCACCGGAGAGGTCATGGGGATCGACGACTCGTTGGGCATGGCCTACGCCAAGGCCCAGGCCGGTGCGTACAACGTGCTCCCCCGGGACGGCGGCACCCTGGTGGTGACGGTGAACGACCGCGACAAGCCCACTGTCACGCCCATTCTCCGACGCTTCAGCGATCTGGGGTTCCGGATCCTGGCCACCCGGGGAACCCACGAGTACGTGACCCGGCTTGGGCTCACCGCAGAGCGGATCTACAAGGTGGGTGAGGGCCGCCCCGATATTGTCGATGCCATCGTCAGCGGCGAGGTGGATCTTCTCATCAATACGCCCCTGGGCAAAAAGTCCCAGTACGACGACTTCGCCATGCGGAGGTCGGCCATCACGTACCGGGTACCCTATCTGACCACAATGTCGGCCACGAGCGCCGCCTGTGATGCCATCATTGCCCTCCGCTCGGTACGGCCGCAGGTGCACTCCCTGCAGGAGCGGGTGAGCCGGAAGGGGGGAACACCCGCGGCTCCGGCGGGGTCTGTGGGCTGAGTTGCTCCTTTCCCCTGAACCGGATCGGTTTCCGGAGGCCTGATGGTCGACCCCAAGGCGCCACCCACCGGATTCAGCATGCACCCGGCGGCGGCTCTCCACGATCCTGGTTGGGGGCACCCGGACCACCAGGGGCGGCTTCGTACGCTGGCCTCGGCGGTGGGCAAGGATCTCCTGACCCTCCACGGACACGTGGAGCAGGTGGAGGCCCGTCCGGCCCGGATCGATCCGATCCTGGACGTTCACTCCAGGGACCACATCGCCTCGGTCCGCATGGCCTGCGAGCGGGCGGGAGGAGGGCAACTCGAGGTGGGACCCGAGACCTTCGTCTCAGGGGCGTCGTGGGACGCCATCCTGGGGAGTTCGGGCGCGATCCTGGAGGCCGTGGACCGGGTCATGGTCGGCACGCTCCGGAACGCCTTCGTGGCAGCCCGGCCTCCGGGGCACCACGCTTCCCACGCTCGGGCCATGGGGTTCTGTATCGTGAACCACGTGGCGGTGGCCGCCAGGCACCTCATCCGGTCGGGTCAGGCAGAGCGGGTGGCCATCGTGGACTGGGACATCCATCACGGAAACGGAACCCAGGAGATCTTCTACACCGACCCCAACGTGTTCTACCTGTCGTTGCACCAGTCGCCGCTCTTTCCGGGCACAGGATCCGAGAGGGAGCGGGGGAAGGGCCCCGGCGAAGGGATGACCCTCAACACGCCTTTGCCCAGCGGCACCGGTCCCGAGAGCTACCTGGACCACCTGCGCGCCGCGCTGGGGAAGGCCCGTGAGGCGTTCCAGCCTGACTTCATCCTGGTATCGGCCGGCTACGACGGTTTGGCGGAGGACCCCCTGGGCGGCTTCCTGCTACGACCCCGGGATTTTCATACAGCGGCCCGCATGGTTGCGGAATGGGCCGAGGAGACATGTCAGGGACGGCTGGTCGCCTCCCTCGAGGGCGGGTATGCGCCTGAGGCCACCGGAAAGGCGGTGGTGGCCACTCTCCGGGCCATGGCAGGATTGGATCCGGCCACCCGAACTTGAGACACAAGTCCGATCCCGCGATATTAGAGACTTGCACCGGCGCCCGCCACACGCCCTTCGACGAGGTGAAGCCGATGCGACAGACCTCCAACGCTCTTCTTCTCCTGGGACGCACGGCCACCCTGGCCCATGGGCAGGTCCCCGAGGGAGTGGAGGGTACATACCGGCCTGCTGCCAGAGCAATGGCCTTCTCCGAACCCCCCGCCTTCGTGTGATTGACTCACCGAACAGGGTGGCGGACTCGGAAGGGACGGCGGGGGAGCGCGACGGTATCCCCGCGTTCCTCGGTGACGAGCCCTCAATGCTGGACCTGATCCGGCTCAGTTCCAGGTCCCTCTTTCCACCGGGTGGACGCGCACTGTATCGACAGATCGCGCTCCTCACCGACATGCAAGAGGGAGACGAGGTCCTGGTGGCCGGGTGCGGATCCGGTGTCACGGTGGAATACTTTGTCCGCGAATTCGGCGTTCAGGCGTGCGGAGCGGACGAGGATCCGGTTCTGGTCAAACGGGCCGAGGGGCGCGCCCGCGAAGGAGGCCTCCAGGAGCGGGCCCAGTTCCAGCACGGGCCCATGGCGAGCCTCCCGTACCGCGACGGGGTCTTTGACATTGCCGTGGGCGAGCTCGGGGTCACGGCGAATGCCGATCCGGCCCAGGTGATTCGCGAGTTGGTGCGCGTGACCCGCCCCGGGGGCAACATCGTGCTGGTGCAGCTCGTCTGGAAGGCTCCGGTGGAGGCTGAACGCCGGCTCCTGCTTTCCCGGCACCTGGGTGCTCGTCCCGTCATGCTGGTGGAGCTCAAACGCAACCTACGGGAGGCCGGCGTCGTGCGCCTGCACACGGAGGCCTGGTCCGACGAGAAGACCGCCTTCCGACCACAGGTCAAGAAGCCCTTCCCGGATTTTTCGGAACTCTTCTCCCTTCCGGAGAAGCTGGGCATTCTCCGCCGCGCCTGGCGCCGTTGGGGATGGCGGGGAGTTCGGACGGTTCTGAGTCGGGAACGGGAGGTGCACCGCCTCCTGACCCGGGAGCGGATCCTGGGGCTCGACATGATCAAGGGGACAAAGGAGGGTGCCTCCGACCCCGACGGCGAACTGGTTACCGGGGAGATTCCCGATGAGCGTGGAGACCGGAGCGGAAAGCCCCAGACGGGCGAGCCATCCCCGGACGGGGACGACGCGGTGGCAGATGGCGGCTCTGACGACGCCGAGACCCACGAGGACGGGAATGTGAAGGACCTGCCCCTCTTTCAGAGCGGTGGGGGTGACCGGTGAGGGGCGCCCACGGATTGTTGGACCCGGACGGGATGGCCGAGCTCCCACAGCTCCTGGAGGACCTGGGGGCCGACGCATGGCTCCTCTACGACCTGGGTGATCACAACCCGCTGGCTCATCGACTCCTGGGTCTGGGGAAGACGACGCGCCGGGCCTTCGTTCTCGTTCCGGCCGAGGGTGAGCCGCGACTCCTGCACCACTCAATCGAGACCTCGGCCTGGCGGCAATGGCGCTGGGATCGGGTCACCTACAGCAGCTGGCAAGAGCTGGACCAGGAGCTGACCCGACTCCTGGAGCGGGTGGAGCGGGTGGCCATGGAGTATTCTCCGAACTCGGCCGTCCCGATGGTCGATCGGGTCCCTGCAGGCGTGGTGGAGATGGTGCGGGCACGGGGGGTCGAGGTGGTGTCGTCCGGCGACCTCATCACGGCCTTCCATTCCCGGTGGAGTGAGCGGGGTCTGGAGCTTCATCGGCAGGCCGCCGGAGTGGTCCGCGAGACCGCCATGGACGCCTTCCGACGAGCCGCCCTCGCTGCGGGACGAGACGAACCGGTGGGTGAGGCGGAGCTCATGAGATGGATCGAGCGCCGTCTGGCGGACCGTGGGCTTTCCGAGCAGGTGGGCTGTATCGTCGCCATCGGCTCCCGGGCGTCGGACCCCCACTACGACCCGGTGGGAAAGGGCGAGCCCCTGAAGGGTGGGGAGATGGTCCTCATCGACCTGTGGGGCGCGTTTCCCGACGGGGGGATTCCGGCGGACCAGACCTGGATGGGGATCCTGGGCGCAGAACCCACCCCCCGGATGAAGGAGGTGTGGGATGCGGTCCGCGACGCTCGTAACGGGGCGCTGGAGATGCTCAACGAACGGGCCCGGGCCGGCGCTGCGGTGCAGGGATGGGAGGTAGACGAGAAAGCCCGGTCGCTCCTGCGGGCCAGGGGACTGGGCGAGTGGTCCGTGCATCGCCTGGGTCATTCCATCGACAGCTCCCTTCACGGGTCCGGTCCCAACCTGGATCACCTGGAGACCCGGGACGAGCGGCGACTCCTGACGGGCGTCGGTTTTTCTGTGGAGCCCGGCGTCTACATTCCCGGAGAGATCGGAGTCCGGAGTGAGGTGAACGTCTACTGGGGGCCGGAGGGACCGGAGGTCACGACGCCTGATCCCCAGGAGGACCTCCTCCGCTTTCCCACCAGCTGATTCCATGCCATCACCGGGCGGGATCCCTGCATCGGCAGCCGTGTCGGGGGTCGACGAGCTGTGAGCGCCTATGTGGACGTGGCGTTGCCACTCCCGGTCTTCCGAAACTTCACCTACCGGCTCGACGGGGAGACGCCCCAGCCCGGCACCCGGGTGCTGGTTCCATTTCGGCGAAGCGAACGGGTGGGGTGGGCCGTGGGCCCCGGTGATCCCCGAGGGGTTCGGGGGATCCGATCGGTGCTCGACGTGTTGGAGGATCGACCTTCCGTTCCGCCGGACCTACTTCGGCTGGCGCGGTGGATGGCAGAGTACTATGTGACCCCTCCCGGGTTGGTTCTCAGGAGCATGTTGCCGTCGGTCCTCTCCGACGGTGGACGTGACCTGATCCAGCCCACCTCCCGGGGAAGGGAGCAGGTCCGTGCAGAACAGGAGAGCGGTGGCGCCCTGGTGCCGGTGGAGCTGCCGGCCCGGGCGCGCCGGG